>CALGAO010000069.1 GCA_937957685.1 uncultured Paenibacillaceae bacterium | reverse complement strand
AAACACATCCCTTCGGTAACATTTCGTTGTGAGTGAACCGATCCCTCTTTAGTAACATTTTAACTGAGTGATTGCGGCGTATTTAACCGCAACCTGTAGTATGCTACAATTGTAATATTGTGTAGAATAAAATCAGTAATTCATGGAGAGGTGAAACCTTTGGTTAGGGAAGGAGATTACAGATCGGTTCGGCAGCATGCGTGGCGCAATATGATGATCGTGGCATGTCTATGGAGTTTGCTGCTATACACGTTGATTAGCGCATTCGTCCAGCCAGCTACCGCACTCGCAACGGAAACGAACAACAGCATGACCGAGACGGCACAAGGCAGCACAGACGGACAGAGCACACCGAGCACCGGGGACAATTTCCTTGGATTACAGGTTTTTTCTGCATTTCTGATTGAGGCTGAAACCGGACAAGTCCTCTACGAATACAATGCCGATCAGCCTTGGGAACCAGCCAGCATGGTCAAGATGATGACCGAGTATCTTGTGCTGGAAGCAATCGCGCAAGGCAAGTTTGATTGGGACAGCATCGTGGTCATCTCCAAGAAAGCGGATGCGACGGGCGGCTCCGGTCAATTGCTTGCGGAAGGACATAAATATCGGGTCAGAGACCTGTTCAACCAGATGTCGATCTTCTCAGCCAACGACGCCTCCGTAGCGCTGGCGGAATATGTCGCCGGAACGGAAGAACTGTTCGTGGATATGATGAACGAGAAGGCCAGGGAGTTCGGACTGTCCGAATACGCCCATTTCTCCAACGCGACCGGACTGCCGAACGAGCTGTACGGGGATTTCGCACCGAATACCTCCGGCACCAACCAGATGACCGCTCGGGATGCCGCCAAGATCGCGCAGCGCTTGCTCAAAGATCATCCGGAGATTCTCGAATTCTCCAGCAAGCCGCAGGAATATCGCCGTGAAGGCGACACCTCAACCGAGCTGATGGACAACTGGAATCGCATGCTGGAGAGCTGGATCCCGATTGGCAATCTGTGGGCGAAGATGTATGCCTATGAGGGCATGGACGGTCTGAAGACCGGTCACACCAACTCGGCTGGTTATAACTTCACCGGCACAGCCGTGAGGAACGGTCTGCGCCTGATCAGCGTCGTGATGAGAGCCGAAAATGAAGATATGCGCTTCGGGGAAACTCGCAAGCTGTTGGACTATGGATTTAATAACTTTGAGAGGCGTACCGTGATCTCCGCGAAGACGGAGATGGAAGAGTTGCCTTCGGTCAAGATCAAGCGGGGCAAGTCCCTCGAGGTTCCGCTCGTTACGCAGAGCGGCCTGGAGCTGATCATGAAGAAGGAAGAGACGAACGATGTGCTGGAGATTACGGCCGAGCCGGTCGATGAGGAACAGCTGGTCGCGCCGATCAAGCAGGGGGATGTGCTTGGCACCCTGACGGTCAAATACGGCAAGGACGTGGTCCATACCATCAATCTGGTCGCGGCGGAAGACGTGGAGAAGGCGGGCTGGCTGACGTTGTTCTTCAGAGCGATCGGCAACTTCTTCAAGGATATCTGGAACAGCATCCTGAATATTTTCTGATCTGTCAGGTCGACCAAAATTATTCCTAGTAAAAAGGTTGTATATTATCCGGCCTTCATGTAAAATCATGAATTAGATTATCTGAAATGTTGCGGGAGGCTAGTAGGATGGAAACAGGAACAACCAGAGTCAAAAGAGGCATGGCAGAGATGCAAAAAGGCGGCGTCATCATGGACGTCATGAATGCTGAACAGGCGAAGATCGCTGAAGCAGCAGGCGCATCTGCCGTTATGGCATTAGAGAGAGTTCCGGCTGATATTCGCGCTGCCGGCGGCGTGGCGCGCATGGCCGATCCAACAATCATCGAGGAAGTTCAGAAGGCCGTATCGATCCCGGTGATGGCGAAGGCGCGCATCGGGCACTTCGTCGAAGCGAAGCTGCTCGAAGCGATGGGCGTCGATTACATCGATGAGAGCGAAGTATTGACGCCGGCGGACGAAGTGTACCATATCGACAAGCACGCCTTTACGGTGCCATTCGTATGCGGCGCCCGCGATCTGGGAGAAGCGCTTCGCCGCATCGGGGAAGGCGCATCGATGATTCGCACGAAGGGCGAGCCCGGAACCGGCAACATCGTGGAAGCAGTCCGTCATATGAGGCTCATGATGTCGCAGATCCGCAAGGTTCAGAACATGTCGAGGGACGAGCTGATGGCGGAGGCCAAGAACCTCGGCGCACCTTACGAGCTGTTGCTGCAGGTGCATGAGACCGGCAGGCTGCCGGTCGTCAATTTCGCAGCGGGCGGCGTGGCGACGCCAGCCGATGCGGCACTCATGATGCATCTCGGCGCTGACGGGGTGTTCGTAGGCTCCGGCATCTTCAAGTCGGACAATCCGGAGAAGTTCGCAAGAGCGATCGTCCAGGCGACGACCCACTATGAAGATTACGGATTGATCGTGGAGTTGTCCAAAAATCTGGGAACGCCGATGAAGGGCATAGAGATCTCCAAGCTGCATGCTTCTGAGCGCATGCAGGAACGTGGCTGGTAACTCGGAATCCAACGGATAGGAACTGGAAAGAAGGAATGACTGTGAGAATCGGAGTATTGGCCCTGCAAGGGGCGGTCGCCGAGCATGTTCGATGCATAGAGGCCTGCGGAGCTGAGGGAGTGCCGATCAAGCGCACCCATCAGCTGGATGAGATCGACGGTTTGATCATCCCCGGCGGAGAGAGCACCACCATCGGCAAGCTGATGAGAGAATACGGCTTTATCGATGCGATCCGCGAATTCTCAGCGGCACGCAAGCCGATCTTCGGTACATGCGCCGGGCTCATCGTCATCGCTGAGCGGATCACAGGCCAGGATTGGGCACACCTGGAGCTGATGGATATCACGGTGTCACGCAACGCCTTCGGAAGGCAGCGCGAAAGTTTCGAGACCGATCTGGAAGTGAAAGGCATCGAAGGCAAGGTGCGCGCGGTGTTCATTCGCGCTCCGCTCATTACCGAAGCCGGCCCGGATGTCGACGTCCTGTCCACGTACAATGGACAGATCGTGGCAGCACGCCAGGGCCATCTGCTGGCGACCTCCTTCCATCCGGAATTGACAGACGATGTTCGGATTCATGGCTATTTCCTCGATATGATCAGACAGGCTTCGGCATGAATCGATAGAATAAGATGCACACAGAGGCACCGAACCCGCAATCGGCAGGTTTTGGTGCCTTTCGCCTGATTTGAGGTTGAATATCGCTTTATGGTGTAGTACATTATATGTCATAATTTATTTTCCCTTACGGGAGGGGTAAGTTTGCTGGATATCAAGTTGCTGAGAAGAGACCTGGACAAGGTGAAAGAAGTCCTGAACAATCGGAAATCTTCCTTGACGGATATAGAAGGTTTCGCCACCCTCGATGTGCGCAGACGCGAGCTCTTGCAAGAGAGCGAGTCGCTCAAGAATCGCAAGAACGTCGTGTCGCAGGAGGTCGCGCGGCTGAAAAAAGCCGGGGAAAACGCCGATGCCATCATCGCGGAGATGAAGCAGGTGGCCGACCGGATCAAGGAGCTGGACGACGAGATTCGCGACATTGAAGAGAAGCTGGACGAGTTGCTGCTCAGGATACCGAATATCCCGCATGAATCGGTACCGGTGGGAGCATCGGACGAAGACAATGTCGTCATTCGCACCTGGGGCGAGAAGCCGCAGTTTGACTATGAGCCGCTGCCGCACTGGGAGATCGCCGCGAATCTGGACATTCTGGACTTCGAAAGAGCGGCCAAGGTTACCGGTTCGCGCTTCGTCTTCTATAAGGGACTCGGCGCCCGGCTGGAGCGCGCGCTGATCCAGTTCATGATGGATGTGCACAGCGAAGAGTTCGGCTATACGGAGATGCTGCCACCGCTGATGGTCAACCGGGCAAGCCTGACCGGCACCGGGCAGCTGCCGAAGTTTGAGGAAGATGCGTTCAAGATAGCCGATACGGATTACTTTATGATCCCGACCGCGGAAGTGCCGGTGACCAACTATCATCGCGATGAGATCCTGTCCATCTCCGATCTGCCGAAGTATTATGTGGCGTACAGCCCGTGCTTCCGGGCGGAGGCGGGCGCTGCCGGCAGAGATACGCGGGGCATCATTCGTCAGCACCAGTTCAACAAGGTGGAACTGGTCAAGCTGGTCCTCCCCGAAACCTCCTATGACGAACTGGAGAGTCTGACCAAGCAGGCGGAGCGCATCCTGCAACTGCTCGGCTTGCCGTATCGGGTCGTGCAGCTGTGCACGGGAGATCTGGGCTTCTCCTCAGCCAAGACGTACGATCTTGAGGTATGGCTGCCTTCGCAGGGAACGTATCGCGAGATCTCGTCATGCAGCAATTTCGAGGACTTCCAGGCGCGCCGGGCCAACATCCGGTTCCGTCGCGAAGTGAATGCCAAGCCGGAATTTGTGCATACGCTCAACGGCTCCGGCCTTGCCGTCGGACGTACGGTGGCGGCGATCCTCGAGAACGGCCTGCAGGCAGACGGCAGCGTGGTGATACCGGAAGTGCTCCGGCCTTATATGAGGAATCAGGCGGTCATCTCCAGAAAATAGCCGTTGGCAAGGAAGCCGAATTTGTGATAAAATGCTATTTGCCGTGGCGTCTCGTCATGGTGAAACGGAGAGGTGGTCGAGTGGTTTAAGGCTCTGGTCTTGAAAACCAGCGAAGGGGCAACTCTTCCGTGGGTTCGAATCCCACCCTCTCCGCCAGTACATATGAACTTGAACAGCCATGCTGCGTTTGCTGCGCAGCATGGCTTTTTTGCTGTCTGCACCAGGCGCATAATCTCATGGACAGCCGGAGAGAGTAATGAACAGTCCGACAAACCGATGCAAGGAGGATGCGAATATCCATGAGCAAACCGAGAGCTTACCCGATCCTGCCTGATGATCCGCATCAGGAGGAAGGGGACAGAACGACGATGCCGGAACCTCTCTCCGGTTCCAAGAAAGTGAAGAACCGCAATCACTCGCGGCAAAATCATGGCGAAGGCAGCTAGAGGGCGCCTTCACCGTGATTAGGTCCTTGATCCTCAAGGACCAACCCCATCCGGGTATCGATGCCCGTCATTCCGGAGCATCGAAAGGACCAATCCGGAGACAGGCTGATGAACGATAAGTCATGGTTTGCCAGCAAACTCCAGGTAGCAGATTCCTAATCCTGTGTAAATTCCTTTCCCTCTCCAGCGATCTGGGTTACAATTAGTCGTGTTTAAACGATCCAGGTGGAGAGGGGATGCTGGTTTGAAGAAGGTTTGGACAATAGCCGGGGCAGTTCTGCTCGCGCTTCTCGTTCTGCTGTCCGGTTGCAGTCAGAAGAGCAACGGGAAGCCAAAGGATATACTCATTGAAGCATACGGCAAGTCAGCGGAGATCACATCGGCCAAGTTCGAAGGTTCGATCAGGCTGAGCCTGGATCTGCCGGACAGCGCGTTGCAGGGAGATCCGTCTTCGGCGATGATCCTGAACATGCTCAACCATGCGGAGCTTTCATTCCGGGGAACCACGCAGCTGGAGCCAGCGCTGTCGGAAGTCATCCTGACCGTTCGCGTAACCGGCGATACGGAGATAGCGATTAACCTGTCCATCATCGCCACTGAGGACAAGATATGGATCAAGGTTCCGAACACGCCGTTCCTGCCGCTGCCAGATCATGTGGTCGGCAAATATCTGGAACTGGATGTTGCCGAGCTGTCCGCGATGTCAGGAGAACCGATCTCTTCCTTGACAACGGAGCAGCAGCAGAGATATCAGCAGCTGGGCAAGGAGATCGCCGAGCTGTTCTTCGGAGCGTTTGATGAAGAGACCTATTTCTCCCATGCAAGCAAGGAAGAAGCCGGCATCCCGGACGATGTGGACGCGGATCAGGTGGTGAAGTTTGAGCTGACGGACGAGAGCTTCCGTCCATTTATGGAGTCGCTCTTCGCAGTGCTGCCTGCCCTGATCGACAAGATAGCCGAGATCCAGGAAGCGGGTCTGACGCAGGCGGAGATCGAGGAGCTCAAGGCGGAGCTGCAAGCGGGCGAAGAGGAATGGAAGGCCACGCTTGACCTGCTTGAGCAGAATATGACGATCCACCGGGCGAGCATCGTGACCGCGGTGGATAAGAACGGGTTCGTATCATACACCGGACTCGATATCGATCTGGAGATGACCGACGAGGGTGAGACCGGAAGGATCGGCCTGCAAGCCGCTCTTGAACAAACCGGGATCAATGAGAAAGTGGAATATGAGCTTCAGAAGCCGGATGCTTCCGAAGTGATCACGTTCCAGGAACTGTTGGCATCGATCATGTATGGACTGTGACGAATGGAACGCATGACGGGAAGAAGTCGTTCTCCGCAAGCTTGCGGGGGACGGCTTTTTCATTGGAAAGGCAATTCGTGACATTCCGTTGAAGTTCGGTCTCAGGACAGGTAGAATATTGATCAAACCGTAACTTGAGCGGAGGTTCATGATGAGCAAATATTGGAGCACATTGACCAGACAGTTAAGTCCATATGTACCAGGAGAGCAGCCCAAGGATCAGATCTATATCAAATTAAATACAAACGAAAACCCCTACCCGCCATCCCCGAACGTCATCCGCGCCATCCAGGAGGCAGCCGGGGCAAGCCTGCGCCTGTATCCGGACCCGGAATCCACGGTGCTGCGCGAGAAGATCGCCGCCAGATTCGGTCTCGGCAAGGAAGAGGTGTTCGTCGGCAACGGTTCGGACGAGGTGTTGGCGCTCGCCTTCCAGGCGTTCTTCGAACAGGATCAGCCGGTGTTGTTCGCGGACATTACATACAGCTTCTACAAGGTTTACATCCAGCTGCATGAGCTGAGGGCGGAGATCATCCCGCTGCGCGACGATTACCAGCTGGATGTCGAGGAGTATCTGAAGCGCTCCTGCGGCGGCATCGTCATCGCCAATCCCAATGCGCCCACCGGCATCGAGGTGCCGCTGTCCGATATCGAACGCATCGTTCAGCAGCATCCGGATGTCGTGGTCCTGGTGGATGAGGCTTACGTGGACTTCGGCGGCCACAGCGCCGTATCCCTCGTTCGCCGATACCCCAATGTGCTGGTCGTGCAGACCTTGTCCAAGTCCAGATCGCTCGCGGGTCTCAGGGTCGGGTTCGCGCTTGGCCACCCGGAGCTGATCGAAGGGCTGAATCGCGTCAAGAATTCGTTCAACTCCTACCCGATCGACCGCCTGGCGCAAGCGGGGGCGATCGCCGCGATCGAGGATGAGGCCTACTTCCGGGAGACGACGGAGAAGGTCATCCGCACGCGCGGGTGGGTGACGGAAGAGCTGCGACAGATGGGCTTTGAAGTGTTGCCGTCGCAGACGAACTTCGTCTTCGCCCGTCTGCCGGGCCGATCCGGTGCCGAGCTGCAACGGAAGCTGAAGGAACACGGCGTGCTGGTCCGGCACTTCGCCCAGCCGCGCATCGAGGATTACCTCCGCATCACGATCGGCACCGATGAAGAGATGAGGACCATGCTGGATACATTGAAACAACGCGTGCTTATGCGTTAATATAGAACAATAAATTGGACGTAAAAGGAAGGACGATCATGGACAATATTCACGCGGAAAGCTCGAACTTTATCAAAAGCATCGTGGAAGAAGATCTGAGGGAAGGCCGCGTACAGAAGGTTGTGACCCGGTTCCCGCCGGAACCGAACGGTTACCTTCACATCGGTCATGCCCGCGCGATCATCATCAACTTCGATACAGCGGCAGCCTACGGCGGCCGCACGCATCTGAGATTCGACGACACGAACCCGACCAAGGAAGACGTGGAGTATGTGAAGGCGATCCAGGAGGATATCCGTTGGCTGGGCTTCGAGTGGGATGGGTTGTACTATGCATCGGATTATTTTGAGGAGATGTATCAGCGGGCGGTGCTCCTTATCAAGAAGGGTCTTGCGTACGTCGATGATCAGACCCAGGAGGAGATTCGGGCTACCCGGGGGACGCTTACCGAGCCGGGCATCGAAAGTCCATATCGCAATCGCAGCGTCGAGGAGAACCTCGATCTGTTCGAACGGATGAGAAAGGGCGAGTTCAAGGACGGGGAGAAGGTGCTGCGCGCCAAGGTGGACATGAAGTCGCCGAACATCAACATGCGCGACCCTGTCATCTATCGGGTGCTTCATGCCCGTCACCACAATACGGGCGACAAATGGTGCATCTATCCGATGTACACCTTCGCCCATCCGCTGGAGGACGCGATCGAGGGCGTGACGCATTCGCTCTGTTCGCTGGAGTTCGAAGACCAACGCCCGTTCTATGACTGGGTCATCCGCGAATGCGAGATGGAGTCGAAGCCGCGGCAGTATGAGTTCGCCAAGTTGCAGATCGACCGGGCGATCATCGGCAAGCGGTATATCAAGCAGCTCGTGGAGCAGGGCGTGCTCGACAGCTGGGACGATCCGCGCGTCTATACGCTCAGCGGCCTGCGCAGACGCGGTTTCACGCCGGAAGCGATCCGCGCCTTCGTCCGCTCGACGGGCGTATCAAAGAGCGGCGGAACGGTCGACCCGCGCATGCTGGAGCACTTCGTGCGCGAGGACCTGAAGCTGAAGGCGCCGCGCACGATGGCGGTGCTCAGACCGCTGAAGGTCGTGATCACGAACTATCCGGAAGGGCAGGTTGAGATGCTCGAGGCGGAGAACAACCCGGAGAATCCGGAGATGGGCATTCGCCTGATCCCGTTCTCGCGGGAGATCTACATCGAGCAGGACGACTTCATGGAGAACCCGCCGCCCAAGTACCACCGCCTGTATCCGGGCAATGAGGTGCGGCTGAAGCACGCGTACTTCATCAAGTGCGAGGAAGTGATCAAGGACGAGCAGGGCCGGGTGATCGAGCTGCGCTGCACGTACGATCCGGAGACGAAGAGCGGCACAGGCTTCACCGGACGCAAGGTCAAGGGCACGATCCATTGGGTCGAGGCGACGCAGGCGGTTCCGGCCGAGTTCCGTCTGTACGAGCCGCTGATCCAGGAGGGAGAAGGCTCGGAGGAGGAATCGCTGCTCGATCGGATCAATCCGAACTCGCTGGAGATTCTGCAAGGCTATATCGAACCGAACCTGAAGGATGCGAAGCCGCAGGACAAGTTCCAGATGTTCCGTCACGGATACTTTAATGTGGACAGCAAATACACGACGCCGGACAAACTGGTGTTTAATCTGATCGTGTCGCTGAAGAGCTCCTTCGATCCCAACAAGGCGTAAGTCAGGCCCATTCGCACGTCGAGCGGCGGCAAATGGGGATATACGGCGCAAGCGGCCATTCCCGCACGTATCCAGGAGAGGAGATTAAGCATGATAACCAAAGAGCAGATTCAGATCCGCGACCCTTATGTGCTGACGGATGAGAAGAACCAATGTTACTACCTGTTCGGCTCCACGGACAAGAATATATGGACTGGTCAGGCGACCGGATTCGATGCCTATCGCAGCGCGGATCTCGAGCATTGGGAAGGACCGTTCCCGGCATTCCGGCCGCCGGAGGGTTTCTGGTCGCAGACCAATTATTGGGCGCCGGAGGTCCATGTCTACCAGGGCCGATACTATATGTTCGCCACATTCAAGGCTGACGGCGTATGCAGGGGTACGCAGATCCTGGTCTCCGATCATCCGTTGGGACCTTATATGCCGCACAGCGAGGGTCCGGTCACCCCTCGCGACTGGGAATGTCTCGACGGCACGCTCCATGTGGATGACGAGGGACAGCCGTGGATGGTGTTCTGCCATGAGTGGGTGCAGGTGAAGGATGGGACGATCTGCGCGATCCCGCTGGCACAGGACCTGTCGCGCGCTGTTGGCGAGCCGGTTCAGCTGTTCGCCGCATCCAGCGCACCCTGGGTCGAGCCGGTGAATTCGCCGCGTCACGGATCGGGGTATGTGACGGACGGCCCGTTCATGTATCGCACCGGGGGCGGCAAGCTCATCATGATCTGGTCCAGCTTCCGCGGCGGCCGGTATGCGCAGGGCATGGCCGTGTCCGAATCAGGCGGCATCATGGGGCCATGGAGGCAGATCGAGGAGCCGCTGTATGAGAGCGACGGCGGCCACGGCATGATCTTCCGGACGCTGGACGGACGGATCATGCTGGCGCTGCATACGCCGAACAAGACGCCGGATGAGCGCGCGATCTTCATCGAACTGGAAGAGACAGATGGCGAGCTTCGCGTGAAGGAGTGACGGCATAGATGTGAGGCCAGGCGCCGTACATCCCGGCGCCACGGTTCAGACGATCCGGATCATGTCAGGCAGCAACAAGGACAACAATTGGGCAGCCCGAGGGGCTGCCCTTTGTGCTTCTTGGTTATTCGTAAGATGGCGGGATGATGCCGCCTGGGCGAACCTGCTCGAACGAGCCGTTCACGTAGGCCTGTTCCTCGTTGCCGCTGATGCGGACCGGGATCTCGCGGCCATCGTATGCGACCGTCCCGTCGACGGTGCGCGCCGATACGCCGATGAGCGATTGCAGCGTCCCGTCGCGGCCGGTCACCGCACGCACGCCGCGCGGAAGCCGCATCAGCAGTTGACCGCCGCGGTACACCTCGGCTCCCTGCACCGTATTCACGATCTCGAACTTGACCCCGTCGATCGTCCGGCTGTAGGCGGTCGCCATGCCGACGTCCTTGCCGTGGGCCATCGCATAAGGGGTCAGCGCGGTGAACCAGACCGTACCTTCCGGCCGCATCAGGATGCCGCACAGCCGCTCGATATAGTCGAGCATCGTCAGTATCGAAGGCCCGTACACCCTGGTGTAGCCCGCCTCTCCGGTCCATGGGCTGATGCATTGGGCGAACTCCGGCATGCGAGAGAACGCCGACAGGATCGGCTGCATGATCCAGGTGAGCTCGACATGCCTGTGATGATGCTCGAAGGCATGCGGTGTCCGGATGAGCGTCAGCATGTTGACCGCACCGCCCCAGCTGTTGTGCGTGGAGAACGGATCGAAGCGAGGATCATCCATCGCGATCGAGGTGAGCGGATACTTCGAGAAGAACTTCCGCGTGTTCAGCAGATATCTCCGCAGCGCCTGGGCGAAGAACTCATCATCGCCCACCTCGCAGGCCAGCACGCGCAACAGCACATCCGACTGCAGGCGAACGAACCGTCCGTGCCTGTCCACATCGTAGAAGAAGGCATCCTGCTCATCATAGCAATACTCCATCAGGCTATGCAGCGTCTGTTCTGCCCGCTCCAGCCAGACCCTGGCTTCGTCGGCATGGCCCAGCTCCCCGGCGATGAGTCCTATGTACCGGCGCTGCGCATATACATTCGCCGTCAGATCGGGCGCCAGGAACGGCAGGATCGGCGAATCCGGATCGTACTCAGCCGGATTATCCAGGTGCGGCGTATCCGGCACATGCCAGAAGCGGGAGGACGAGTCATGGCCGGTATCGAAGGTGCAGAAGGCCTCGATGCAGCCGGTTCCCCGCGTCGTGCGGTTCCGGTGCAGCCATGCGTCATAGCGCCGCATCGCATGAAACATCTTGCCCAGGAACTCCTTGTCCTTGCGTCCATGCAGCAGATAGTGATTCCAGACGCTGCGCGCCAGCGGCGTCACCAGCTGGATCTGCTTGTACGCCGGACCGTCCTTCGTCCACTTGTACGGCATGAGGCCGTCATCGCGCTGCAGGTCCGCATACAGCTCGAAGGATGCCTGAGAGACGGAGGGGATGAAGCGGGAGGCGACCTCCGAATTGATCGTGCCGGTGCTTTCCAGCCAGCAGCCGCGATAAGGGCCGCCCTCGAGCCATACGTACTTGCCGTTATGATCCGCGGCCATCGTGCATTGGAACAGCTCCGCCACCGCCTGATAGAAGCGGGACTCGAGCGAGTCCGAGGTCGCGGCGAAGGAGATGCCACTGGCCAGGAATTCATCAAGAAGCGAAGGCTCCGCCTGGACTTCTGCGAGCCGTGCGGCCATATCCTGTTGCCTGAGCTTGTACAGCAATTCTGTGTTCATATGCGAAGGCATCCTTTCCTGTGGATTTGGAAGGTATTGATATTAGAAATATACGCGGTATGTTCGGAGAAGGAAAGGTCATTTTGTGCAAGTGATTACTTTTCTTATCGTAGTCCTTACTTTTCTTTATTAATCGTCCCCTGCCTCGTTAGTAGAATATAGACATCCGAAAAAAAGGGGAGGTATATACTGAGATGAAAAAGAAATCATGGTTAGTCATCCTGCTCGTGGCGATCATGTTGCTGGCGGCAGCCTGCGGAGGCGGCAATAATGGCAATACCAACGCGAGCAACGGTTCGACCGGCAATGCCGGAAGCAACGCTGCCACGGGTTCGGGAAGCGGTTCGACCGGCAACAACAGCGGCGGCGCCCAGGAGCAGATCGAGCTCCGCATGACCTGGTGGGGCGGCCAGGCGAGACATGACCGGACCTTGCAGGTCATCGAACTGTACGAGTCGCGCAATCCGCACGTGAAGATCCTGCCGGAGTACTCGGGCTTCGACGGGTATTTCGACAAGCTGTCCACCCAGTTCGCAGCCGGCAATGCTCCGGACATCATCCAGTACGGCGGCAACCTGAACGATTATGTGGCAAGAGGCGTCGTGCTTCCGCTCGATGATTATGTGGGCAGTGTCATCGACCTTAGCAAGCACAGCCAGAGCATGATCGATGCCGCCACCTTCGACGGCAAGTTCTATGGCGTCACGCTGGGCACCAACGCGTTCGGCGTCCTGATCAACAAGACGCTGTTCGAGGAAGCCGGCGTTCCGTTGCCGAGCAGAGACTGGACCTGGGAAGACTTCGCAGAGATCTCGCTGCAACTGTCCCAGAAGTTAAATGGTATCTACGGCACCTCTGACTTCAGAGAGGACGGATTCGGCATCTTCCTCGCCCAGAGAGGCAAGGTGGTGCACAATAACGGCGTGCTGGGCTATGAAGAGAGCGATATCCGCGACTGGTTCCAGATGTGGCAGGATCTGCGCGATTCCGGCGCCGCTGCAAGCGCGGAACTGCAGGCATCGGCGACGCAGACGCCTGAGCAATCGCTCATCGTACAGCGCAAGGTGGCGATGGATCTGATCGCCGGCAACCAGTACGGCGCTTACTCCGACGCTACGGAGGATGAGCTGGTGCTCTGGATCGCGCCGTACAATTCGCAGACGGGCAAGAATGGCGTGTCGCTCAGACCAAGCCAGTTCCTGAGCGGTTACTCGGAGACCAAGTATCCGGAGGAAGTGGCGAAGTTCCTCGACTTCTTCGTCAACGATCCGGAAGCGGGCGCGATCCTCGGCAATGACCGCGGCGCTCCGGTCAACTCGGAAGTGCTGCAGTCGCTCATCGACAATGCGAGCGAGTACGACCAGGTGATCTTCTCCTACATCGATTGGGTAGGTCAATCCTCGGATGCCCCATATGTACCGAACCTGCCGGGCTACAACGAGGCGTACGACCTGTTCACGAAGACGATGGAAGCCATCTCCTTCGGCTATACATCCGTCGAGGACGGAGCCAGGGAGTACTACAGCGAGCTGCAGAAGATCCTGGCCAAATATGTCAATTAACTTCTGACCATGGCCGACATGGCTCAGGTGAGAGAAGGGGAAGGCCGGCTGATCCGGCTTCCCCTCTCTTCGCTCCAGATCGATCCGATGAGGTGCGATGATGAAGCGGAACAACATCTACATGCGGGAGAGAGTACGATGATCAAAAGCAAGTCATACAGCCAGGGATGGTGGGTCGGATATCTGTTTCTGACGCCGTGGATGATCGGTTTCTTCGGTCTCGTTCTGGGGCCGATGATCTATTCGCTTTATCTGTCCTTCACCGATTATAATCTGCTGAACGCACCGAGATGGACGGGGCTCGACAACTTCCGGGAGATGTTCCAGGACAGGGACTATCTGGATTCCGTGAAAGTCACGCTCACCTTCGTCCTGTTCGCCGTGCCGTTGGAGCTGCTGGCGGCCCTTGGCGTGGCCCTGCTGCTGAACAAGGGGATCCGGGGACTCGGCATCTACCGGACGGTGTACTATATCCCGTCCCTGCTCGGCGGCAGCGTGGCGATCGCCCTTCTCTGGAAAAATATCTTCGGCGTTGACGGGCTGGTCAATCAGGTGCTCGCCTTCTTCGGCATTCAAGGCAAGGGGTGGGTGTCCCATCCGGACTATGCCCTGTATACCCTGATCATCCTGTCCACCTGGCAGTTTGGCTCGGCGATGGTCATCTTCCTGGCGGGATTGAAGCAGATTCCGAGCGAGCTGTACGAGGCCGCAGCCGTCGATGGCGCAAGCGGCTGGCGCAGGTTCTGGAGCATCACCTTTCCGCTGCTCTCGCCGGTGCTGTTCTTCAATCTGATCATGAAGCTGATCAGCTCGATGCAGGTGTTCACGTCTTCGTACATCGTCAGCAACGGCTCGGGAGGGCCGGTCAATTCGACGCTGTTCTATACGCTGTACCTGTACCAGCGGGGCTTCTCTTACTTCGAGATGGGCTATGCCTCGGCGATGGCCTGGTTGTTGCTGGTCACGCTGGCCATCATGACAGGCATCCTGTTCCTGACCTCCAGGTACTGGGTTCACTATGAGGATGGGGGGAGGTCGTAACATGGCAGCTCGCAGACTGGCAACGCAGAAACTGTTCATTCACCTGTTCATCATCGCTGTAGGCGTGTTTATGATCTATCCGATCGTCTGGATGCTGGTCAGCTCCTTCAAGCCGGAATATCTGATCTTCTCGGACCCTGGTCTGTGGCCGAAGGAGGTCACGCTGGACAATTATCGCAACGGCTGGCAGGTGGTGCGGAATATCACCTTCGGACTGTTCTTCAGGAATTCGTTTATCATCGCGGGCATCGCGGTATTGGCGAATCTGATCACCTGTTCGATGGCGGCGTACGCCTTCGCCCGGATCAACTTTCCGCTCAGGCGCATCTTCTTCGCCTGCATGCTCGTAACGGTGATGCTGCCGACGCACGTGACCCTGGTGCCGCGATACGCGATCTTCCATTCGCTGGACTGGATCGACACGTATCTGCCGCTGCTCGTGCCAAAGGTATTGGCGACGGACTCCTTCTTCATCTTCCTGCTCGTCCAGTTCATCCGCGGCATCCCGAAGGATCTCGATGAGAGCGCCCGGATCGACGGTGCGGGTCCGATCCGGATCTTCTATCTCATCGTCATCCCGCTCGCGGTTCCGGCTCTGATCACCACAGCGATCTTCACCTTCATCTGGACGTGGGATGATTTCTTCAGTCAGATGCTGTATCTGAATACGGTGACCAACTTCACGGTGCCGCTGGGGCTCAGGCTGTTCATCGATTCGCAGGGCAAGTCCTCATGGGGAGCGGTGTTTGCGATGTCCGTGTTGTCGATGGTGCCGATCACGCTCGTCTTTTTCTTCTTCCAGCGGTATATCGTTGATGGCATTGCCACAACGGGCATTAAGGGATAGAATAGACGCGCAGCATGAAGTCAAGCCGTGCGGAGAGGTTGGCGGGTATGTCCAGGAAAGTGACGACGATAATCGTCATCAGCGTCGTGGCGCTGTTCGCCGTTGTGCTCACATTGGTTAGCCTGGTTTCCTATCGGATCTTCTTCGACTTCACGTCGAGGGAGATCAGCGAGACCAGGCTGGCTCTGCTTAATGAGAACACGGACAAACTGTCCGGCATCAGCCGGAACATCAGCGACGCGGGCTATTATCTCGCGGGCAATGAGAAGATCATCCAGATCTTCTCGGAACCGGTTCTGGATGCGTTCGACGCGATCACGGAACAGCGAGAACTGAGAGACCAGCTGACGATCATGAAGGGGCTGAAGCCGAAGATTCATTCGCTGGGCATCTATACGGATCGCTACAGCAACTATTCGCAATTCACGGATGGCACGGTGGATACGATCGACAAGCTGGCGCAGCAGCCATGGTTCTCGATGTTCGATGAGATGGACAGCGGCTGGGTGCCATGGGAGGAGAACGGACGGAGCATGGTGAGCTTCGTCCATCGGCTCGTCGATTACAAGGGGTCGAAGGTGGGCTATGTGATGATCAACGTCACCGAAGACAGCTTCTTCTCCGACCTGAGCGCGGCCGATCATCTGGATCCATCCCGCGATCTGCTGCTCATCGTGGATACGGGCGGACGTGTGCTGGCGCGCACGCAGGTCGAGGGATCGCAGGAGCTGATCGAGCTTCTGGCTTACAAGAACGAGGAGATGCCGTTCTATCGCTTGCGCGATGAGTACGAGCTGCTCGCCGACCATCACGAGCTCCTGGTGCATGACACTGATCGCTATCTGCTGCTCATCTCCGCGCGCAATTATGATCGATGGAGGCTGGTACAGGTCATCCCGATCGACCCTCTCTATGAGGAGACGAGGAGGCTGGGCACCCTCGTGCTGATCCTGGGGGTCGCCGCCCTGCTGCTGTCGGTTCCGCTGGTGTACTGGCTGGGCAATCGGATCATCCTGCGGCCGATCCGCAAGATCATCCAGGGCATGAAGCAGGTGGAGCGGGGGAACTTCAAGGTGCAGGTCGAGCCGCTCTATGTGGAGGAATTCGATCACCTGGCCAATCGTTTCAATCATATGGCGGGCGAGCTGCAGCGCCTGATCGAGCAGATCGAGCGCGCCCACTGGGAGCGCCGCGATGCGGAGATGAAGATGCTGCAGACGCAGATCATGCCGCATTTCCTCTACAATACGCTGGATATCATTCATTGGAAGGCGATGGACTATCATGCGGAGGAGATCAGTCTGATGGTGAATGCGCTCAGCAAGATGTTCCGCATCGGTCTGAGCGGGGGACGGCATTTCATCCGGCTGCATGATGAGCTGGAGCATGTGAAGTGCTACATCGACATCCAGCGCGCCCGCATGGCGAACCGGGAGATCCGGTACGAGGTGAATGTGCCGGGCAGCCTGAAGGAATGCTTCGTGCCGAAGATCATCCTGCAGCCGTTTATCGAGAACAGCATGAAGCATGGCTATGCGAACAGGCCCGATGAGCCGGTGCGCATCTCCGTGGACGCCGCATTGGATGAAGAGGGAGGACGCCTCATCATCAGGATCGCCGATCAGGGGGAGGGCCTGCCGGAAGGCTGGAGTCTGGAGCGCACGGCCGGGATCGGGATGAGGAATGTGCAGGAGCGCATCTGGATGTATTGCGGCAGGGCATACGGGATCACGGCCAGGCGTCGCGCGGAAGGCGGAACGGAGATCGTCATCGAGCTTCCCGTCCTGCGAACGCAGGAAGAAGCGGACGCGAGCCTGGAGATGCGCAGTGAACGTCTGGGACAGGATATGAGGGATCTGACATGAGAACCGTGATGATCGTAGATGACGAGATGAGTGTCGTAAGCGGACTGATCGAGCATATTCCCTGGTCTGAACTGGGGCTTGCGGTTACGATGACCGCGGTTGACGGAGAGGAGGCGCTGGAGAAGATTCGCGCGCGGCAGCCGGACATCGTCATCACCGACGTCTATATGCCGAAGATGGACGGGCTGACGCTGATCCAGCATCTGCGCGAAGAGTTCCCGGACATCTATATCGTCATCCACAGCGGATACGATGAGTTCGACAACGCCCGGATCGCCATGCGCTACGGGGTGCAATATTTCCTGCTCAAGCCGTCGATGGTCGCGGAGATCACGGGCGTGCTCCAGGAAGTGACGCGGGAGATGGAGGTGCAGGAGAAGCAGCAGCAGTTGCTTGCGCGGTTCGAGGCGGAGCAGCAGACATATCTGCATTACATGCAGGACGCCTACATCAGGGAGATGCTGGTGACGCGGTACAAGGAGCAGGATATCCCCTTGGAGAAGCTGAAGCTGCTCGGTCTCGACGTGAACACGCCGGTCGTGGTCGCGACCATCGCGCTACTCCGGCCGCCTTATCTGACGAAGTCGAAGGAGCGGGAATGGCAGCTGATCAAGTACGGATCCAGCAACATCGTGCGGGAGATGATCCGGGAGGCGCAGGAGGAGGACAGACTGGCCATTCATCTGGTCGATCATGCCGAGCAGACGATGGTGCTGGTCTTCTTCGCCAAGCAGCCGGAGCTGGATCTGCTGGAGATCAGCAGGCGGATCACGTCCGGGATGGTCGAGAACATCCTGATGTACCTCAAGCTGTCGCTGTCCGTCGGGATCGGCGAAGTCAAGCATGGATTGCACCGGCTGATCGATTCGTACCTGGAGAGCCTGAAGGCGCTGGAAGCGGCCGACTATCATGCCGTGAATCGGGTATATACGTATCGGGAAGTGCATGGCAGCGATGAGCGGGGAGAGTGCCGATATCCGTACAGCCTGCTCAGGGATGTCTATCAGGCGATCGACGACCAGGAGCTTGAGCGATTGATCGAGATTTGGGAGCGTGCGGAGCAGGAATTGCTGTCGGATGGCCGCCTGCCATTCTACATCATCCAGAATCTGTGCATCAGTCTGATCGGCATCCTGATGACGACGGGAGATGAGGACAGCAGCGTGCAGGCGCACATGCATACCTTGACCGCGAGGTTCGCGGAAGTGTATGCGATGGCGTCAGCGAAGGAGCTGTGTGCCTGGATGCGGCGCTGGCTTGCGGAGTGGGTGAAGAGAAGCGCGGCGCAATCGGGCAGGAGGGGCAACCGGCTCGTGCAGGAGGTCAAGCAATACGTGCGGAATCATTATGATCAGGAGATTACGCTGACGGAGATCGCCGACAAGCTGTATGTGAACCGCAACTATCTGTCGCAGCTGTTCAAGCGGGTGACGGGGGAATCGTTCGTCACTTATCTGAACAGATTCCGCATCGAGAAGGCGAAGGAGCGGATGCGTGAGAAACATTACCTGATCAGTGAGATCAGCGAGATGGTCGGCTATCAGAATCCGACTTACTTCAGCCAGGTGTTCAAGTCGATCACCGGCAAGAGTCCGTCGGAGTTTTACAAGTGAAGAGGAAGAGGCTGCGATGAATTATGACGAAGCCTCTTCCTCTTCTTGTTCTGTGAGGGTGGTTGCCGTGGAGCCGGGTCTGCCAGGCGCTTCCCGCAACCGGATATAGCCCAGTCTCATCCAGGTGAAGTTGAACAGGTTGTTCAGGAAGTGCAGGATGATCGGTCCCCAGAGATCGCCGTACCAGATGAACAGCGCATTCAGGAACCATCCGAAGATGAAGACATAGGCGATCGCATGCCAGCTGCCGCGATATTGAGGGACATGGGCCAGCCCGAAGAGCGCGGCGATGATCAGGCAGGCGGCGAGATCGCCAGTGAAGGAAGCCAGCAGGCCGAGCAGCGCGGCGCGGAAGAGGATCTCTTCGCAGACCGACGAAGCGAGGGACAGGGCCGGGATATGAGCGATGCTGCGGCCGCGGACGAGGTTCCGCATCTGCACCACGCCTTCGGTGGCGGGCAGGTCGAGGCTGCCCCTGCGCTTCGTCGCCCACAGGTACAGCTGGCCCACCATGGCGACGAGAACGGCGACCCAGAGGCCCGTTGGCTGCCGGATCGTCAGCAGCTCGCGGAGGTAGGGTCCGGCGCTAGCGCCCTGCCAGAGCCAGATGATGATGAAGCCGACCAGGGCGTAGATGATCAGGGACAGGTAGAAGGCTGATGGCGGTATGCGGATGGAGGATTTCCCCTGGTTCATCGGTAAACTCCTTGTGATGGGTGGTGATGACATCGCGATGCATGATGCCTGCAACAGAACCGAGGATCGGACCATGGCGAACCTCTATGGCCTGGTTGCGGTTTGATAGTTTCATTATACACCATACCACGGTAAAGATTTTCATTTTACCAATGAAGTTATACATTTCTAACGGACTCCACCAACCTGATTGGAGACAAAACGCCTGATTTATCGAAACAATGAGGCGATAAGAAACGATGATTATTCCGGATGATTTCCCGAAGCCTTGCCGACCATATAAGGGGTTGTCACGTTGTGATACGTCAAATGCATCGACATTCCCCATGCCGCATGTTCCAGGACGTGGCAATGATCCATCCAGATTCCCGGATTGTCGGCGCGAAACGCCACTTCGTAGGTTTCGCCCGGTTCCACCAGCACGGTGTCGAGCCAGAGCGGGCTGCCCTTGTATGGCTCGCCGTTCCGGCTCAATACAAACACATGGTGCCCGTGCAAGTGCATGGGATGATAAAGCAACGACCGGTTGACTATGCGCGTCTTGACGAGATCGCCTTCCTCCACCACAAACGTCGGCGTATGCGGAAATACTTCTCCGTTGATGGCCCACAGCGAGTTCGCGCGGCCATTGTAATGTCCGATGTATATTTGATCCAACACCATGAGAAATTCCCGGTCGAACCTCGTCGTTTCGTCGAAGGGGGCCGGGGCGGGAGCGCCGTATTTCAGCGGGTCCAATATCCCGCTTCCGGCCTGGAGGTCGGCGCCCCCCCGTCCGTCCTTGCTGAAGACAAGATAAGCTTCGGCTTCGGCGGCTTCCCCGTGCAGCGCCAATGTGACCGGATGTTCCGGCATCGTAAAGGTCACATCGTACCGGCCGCCTCCCCCGATCTTCAACTGTACGCCGGTCACTTCCTCCGGCTGGTGAATGTCCCAGCCGTCGATGGCGGTTACGCGGAAGGACGTCCCGTTGAGCGTAAATCTTTTTGTCAAGCTGGCGCTGTTAACGAGCCGGAGCCTCACTTTCGTGCCGGGTTTGATGATCTGGCCTTGCGCGGGTTCGGGCAGATGCAGAACTGTCGTCATGCCTTCGGGCGTTTCCCAGTCGTGGGAGAAAATCGTGATGTCCGACGCCTCGTCGCTCCTCCCGGGTTGGCTCATCTTTTCTTGTTCAGGCAGAATAATGAACGCGCCGAACAACCCTTTGAAGACTTGAATCGAAGACAATTGGTGGGAATGATACCAGTGGCTTCCCGTTTCTTGCACGACAAAGCGGTACGTATGGGATTCTCCCGGCATGACGGCATTCTGCGTCACACCGGCCACCCCGTCTTCCGCGTTCGGAACATCGACGCCGTGCCAATGTACGGTAACGCCTTGTTCAATGTCCCGATTGATCAACTTCACTTCGACCAGATCCCCTTCGTGAACGACCAGTGGCGGCCCCGGAACTTGTCCGTTAAACGTCCAGGCCTCGATCGTGTGGCCCGAGACGAGTTCGATGATCTTCTTCTGCGCGACGAGCGTAAATTGCCTGTCCGGTTCGCCGGTTCGCGGGCCGGTCAACTCCGTGACGCTGATCGTTCCGTTTCCGCCGGCCGGCATGCCGGCATGGTGACCGTGATGATGCGAGAAGTCGGCATGCGGCAACTTGGGGCCTCCGCCGAATTCGAACGTTTCCGCGTGGATCATGGACATGGCGTCGGGGAATTTGCTGCGTTCCAACGACCATACGTGCCACGCCGCCAACAGGACGACGGCCGCCAATGCCCACACGGTGTTTCTTCGTACCAGCACCTGAATTCCCTGGCGGCGGGACGCGATGATTCCAACACGCCGCCGATGATACAGGTACAGCAGAACGGCGCATGCGGCCAGCGTGACCAGGTACGTCGTCGACTCTCCGACATCCGGAATGGACGGGATATCGCACAATACGAGATACAGCGCCATAAGGACCCCGACGGACATCGTATGAATGGACGCGGCGATGAAGACCGACGATTGAGGCGACATGACCGGGGTCTTGTCCAGGTGCGGCACAGAGCCGATGATCACATACAGCGCCGGCAACACCAGGAGCGGCAGCATGACGATGAAACGATCCATGACGAAATACCATCCGAGCGCGGCATAGGTCAACGTTACGACGATGCACCACAAAAGGACCAGGACGAGGCCCGTCCAAACGCCGGTTCGCACGGAACGTTTCCATCGGGAGACGCGGGTAGGCTGGAACGAGACGTATTTCAGGCCGTTCGCCGCAACTCCGGTCACTCCCCAGACGATCGCCAGCGCGAACAACAGGAACATTTCCAGACCGTAATAAAGAAAAACTTCATACACCGGCATGCACCTCCACTTATTTTAAAAAGGTGGACATTTGGGAAACCATTCCGGCAGCGGTGCCGGGATCTCCATCATCGCGAACCATGTTCGTCCCCCCGCATCACGGTTTGACCGCGTGCGGAGTCCATCGAGTAACGGAGACTCCCTTCGGATCTTCGGATCGTCAACCGTTGGACAGGGGGCGTCGCAGATGCAACGACAAGGGCGGTTGCCGACGATGGAAAACGGGCTCCCGGTTAGGTGCGGCGCATATAGGCGTGGACCGTCAGCGGTGCGAAAACGGCCACGATGACGGCGGCCCCCGTGAGGGAAATGGCGAGATCCCAGCTGAATGTTCCGGCATTGGCCAGATCCCGGACGGCCGTGACCAGATGCGAGATCGGGTTTAAGTGGACAAATTTTTGCAGCCAGATCGGCATCGTGTGGACCGGCACGAACGCGTTGGAGGCAAATGTCAGCGGCAACAGCACCATCATGGAAATGCCTTGCACGCCGGATGCGGAGCGCGCAATGACGCCGAAGAATGCGAAGATCCAGCTGACTGACCAGGCACACGCAATGACGATCGTCCCCGCGACGGCGACGTGCGCCAAGCCGCCTTCGGGACGGTAGCCGATCAGGTACCCTATGGTGAAAGTAAGCACCGTCGCGACAGCATAGCGGACGGTGTCCGCCATCAAAGCTCCGGCCAAAGGCGCGATTCGTGCGATCGGCAGCGATTTGAACCGGTCGAACACGCCTTTCTCCATGTCTTCGCGCAACTGGACTCCGGTGACGATGGAAGCGGTGATCACCGTCTGCACGATCATGCCGGGCACAATGACCGGCAAATACTGGATCACGTCGCCTGAAATGGCGCCGCCGAGAATATAGGTGAACATCAGGGTAAACAAAATGGGCTGCAGAGTAATGTCGAACCATTGCTCGGGCGTATGCCGGATTTTCAACAGCCCTCGATAAGCCATGGTCAACGAGTTGCGAACCGTTTGGCCGAAACCCGCGGCATGTTTCAGTTGCGGACCGGCCCCTCGAGCCGCGGATGCGTTCATCCGTTCGTTCCCTCCCTTGCTCCGTTCGATCGTTCGGACTCCGGCGGCGCGTCTTGTGCAGCGCGATGGCCGATGATGCTCATAAACACTTCGTCGAGTGTCGGTTTCTGCACGCTGATCTCAACCAGGGGTATGCCCCGGGTTCGGAAGGCGATCAGCAGGTCGGCCAACTGATCGGCATTCTTCATCGGCGCGGTGATCTTACCGGATTCCGCCGTCAGATGGGACTGCACCTGAAGCACATGCTCCACGATATGACGGGCGTCCGCGATGTCCCGCGCATGCAGGACGCGCAATTGCAGCGAAGAGGTGCCGACCGAGGTTTTCAGTTCATCCGCCGTCCCCTCCGCGACGACCTGGCCGCGGTCCATCACCGCGATTCGGTCGGCCAACTGATCGGCTTCTTCGAGATATTGTGTGGTCAACAGCACCGTCGATCCCGTCTTCACCAAACTCCGGATCATGTCCCACATCTTCGCGCGCGTATGCGGATCCAGTCCGGTCGTCGGCTCATCCAGGAAGATGAGCGGGGATTGTACGATGAGACTTGCCGCCAAATCCAGCCGCCGCCGCATGCCGCCGGAATATTGCTTCAACGATCGGTTCGCGGCCTCGGTCAACCCGAATTGTTCCAACAGTTCCGCCGCCCTGCGGCGCGCCGCCGCACGTCCCAGCCCGAGCAGCCGGGCGAAGAGGATCAGATTCTCATAGGCGGTCAGCGATTCGTCCACCGACGCATATTGACCTGTCACTGCGATCAGTTGACGCACGATGTGCGGCTGTTTCACCGCATCGTAACCGAAGATCCGCGCCGAACCCGCGTCCGGCCGCAGCAACGTGGCCAACATTCGCATGGTCGTCGTTTTGCCTGCCCCGTTCGGGCCGAGCACGCTGTAGATCGTACCGGTGCGGACGCGCAAATCGACGCCGTTTACCGCTCGATGTCCGCCATAAGCTTTCACGAGCCCGCGAGCTTCGACGGCCCAGCCGGAATTCGGCATTGCCGTGATGAATGGATGGTCCATAGTGCTCCCTCCTGTCTGAATGTTCAAAGGAATCATATAGCGCCTTTGTAAACTGAATTTAAACAGTGGTTGGTTCCGCGCCGCGGGCACAGGGCTACCCGTTGACAATGTTCCGTCATTGGAAAAAGATAGGGGGTAGAGGCGCGATTACATGCCGTCGATGGCAGGTATGGGGGAAATATCGAGACAAATGTGGCTTGCCGATTCCTGGAGTGGCAAGAAGGGGAAAAGCGTCGTGTCGCATGCATTGGGGCCGCCCGACGTCGGCGGATCCGGCGCATCCGCGCGCGGTTTATATCCGGTTAACATTTACGGCGTATCCTGATTACAGGAAAAGAAACGGCGGGGCCCCAAAGAGAGCGGGCGGTGCCGCAACTATCCCGGCACACGTTCGCCGGCAGCACGGGAAGCGCGAAGAGGAAAGGCCGATGCCGGTGTCATTCATCGTTTGAAGGCTGAAAGGTGAAGAAAGGGTGGTGAACATGATTCACATTTTGGTGGTGGACGACGATCCGCACATTCGGGAGCTCGTCCGGCATTTTTTGCAAAATGAAGGTTTTGCGGTCCATGAGGCGGCCGACGGCGCGGAAGCGCTGGCGAAACTGGAGTCGGTCAAAGCGTCTCTCGTCATTCTCGACATCATGATGCCGAACATGGACGGCTGGCAGCTGTGCCGCGAACTGAGGGAGCACTGCGATTTTCCGTTGCTCATGCTGACGGCCAAAGGGGAAACGGCGCAGAAAATGAAAGGATTCCAGCTCGGCGCCGATGATTACCTCGTCAAACCGTTCGAACCGCTCGAACTCGTCGCCAGGGTGAAAGCGTTGTTGAGACGATACCGGATTGCCGTTTCCCAGACGGTGCAGATCGGGAATGTGACGCTGGACCGCAAAATGTTCGAAGTCATCGTCGACGGCCAAAGCACCTCCCTTCCGCTCAAAGAATTCGAGCTTCTGTTCAAATTGGCCAGTTATCCGGGAAAAACCTTGTCCCGGGAGCAATTGATCGAAGAAATATGGGGCTATGATTTTGATGGGAACGAGCGGACGGTCGATGTGCACATTAACCGGCTGCGCGAACGTTTTCCGGAAGATCGGCACTCGTTCAGAATCGCCACGGTGCGGGGGCTGGGCTACCGATTGGAGGTGCGTCCATGAGAGCCGTATGGAACACGATCCGCGTGATGTCATTGCTGCTCATCATGCTGCTGTCCTTGAACGTTTGCTGGACCGCCGCGCATTACCTCACCTCGCTCATTGACGCCCGGATGAGCGGGCAACCGGAAGATCTCATCAGACTGCTGGTGAATGCGACGCTCGGATTTTTGCTGTTCGGCGGGTTATTGCTGATCGGCTCCTTTTTTTCTTTCCCGGGGCACACGGCCAAGTTCCGTTCGATCATCGATGCGATGGAGAGGCTGTCCCGGGGCGATTATCACGTCAATGTGCGCTTGAAGACGAGAACCGACGACCAGTTCGGCAAGCTCGTCCGGTCATTCAACGACATGGCTGCGCAATTGGGCGCCATGGAGAAGATGCGGCAGGAATTCATCTCCAACGTATCGCACGAGATCCAGTCTCCTCTCACGTCCATCCACGGTTTCGCCCGCGCGTTGCGGGATCCCGGCTTGAGCGACGGGCAGCGCGTCCATTATCTCGACATCATCGAAACGGAGTGCATGCGGCTGTCCCGATTGAGTGACAACCTGCTCAAACTGACGACCCTCGAGTCCGAGCATCATCCTTTCGAACGGAAACGATACCGGTTGGACAAACAGCTGCGGGAGGTGGTGCTGGCTTACGAACCGCAATGGCTGGACAAGTCGATCG
>CALGAO010000068.1 GCA_937957685.1 uncultured Paenibacillaceae bacterium | reverse complement strand
GATCTTGCCAAGATTGAAGCTGAAGCATAGATTTCACCAATCTCAGATTTCTGCCCACAATTGCTTGACACACACCCGGTTGCCGTTGAAATATCGTCCGGCTTGAAATTCTGCTACAATATCTCTTATCTTTGGTATCCATACCTCCAAGAAGGGGCAGATCTCATGAAGCGCATCTCGGTCCGGAGCAAGTGGAAATGGAACAGCATCAAACTGTTAGGCGGCCTGCTGGTCGGAGCAGGAGTGGCGGATTGCATCATCGCGACGAAATCAATGGACCTGAATCAGATCGCAAGAGGGTTGACGATCTTCAGCGCCGGCCTTACGATCCTGGTCGTCCTGGACTCGGCCATCACCCAGCGGCAAACGGAGCTCAAGCAACAGGAGGTCCGACAGAAACTGGAGCATATCGAGAAGCTGCTCCTTGAGATCAGACAAGCCCAGGTTGCTTACGCGATCCAACCGGAGCAAGAATCGCATAGCCAAACCTCGGTTGATTGACCGAGGTTTTTTTGTACTACGTATATTCATCTTGGCGGAGTGTGGATGTGTCAGTTGATCGCCACCAATGTCCAATATCGTCCTCATTTCAACAAGAATCTGGCTCCATCATCTCCATCTTTATGAAGTTAACAGCACACGGCGTATCATTGAGTGAAAGATGAGATTGCCTTTTCATCAGTGTAATTCTCCATATTTCGACAATTTTCGTATAGCGTTTATGGATGGATCGTAATATGATAGGGATACAGGACAAGTTTAACCGGCATCCGACTCCAATTCTCTATGTGTTGAACATTATCGAAACTCATCTTGAAACATGAAACGAACCAGTCAAGGAAGATGATCCATGTCCCTTTCCTTTGCCCTGTTGCTGCTCGTTACGCATGGAGTTCCCATTTTGTTCTTCGCATTTATGTCAACCGATGTATTGGTCAGGAACCACCGGAGCGTCGAGCACATCCTGCTCAGCCTGATCTCCCTGTGCTATCTGCTGCTCTTTGCCGAGGAATACGTCCGCAACCAGGTGCCGATCGAATACAGTCCGCTCCTGTCCTCCATATGGCTGAGCAGCGTCGGCATCCTGATTCCCGGCACCTGCTTCCATTTCATCCTGAAGTTCACCCGGCTTGACCGCAATCTGCCGAGATTCATGAGGTTCATCTATCCATACGTGCTTTATCTGCCCGTCCCGTTCGTCATCGTGAACATCGCCACCGGAGCAGAGCTCATCTCCGCCCAGGAATTCGTGGAAGTGGGATACTGGAAGATGCCCGTTTACAACATGGGCTATTACATCGCCATGACCTCGAGCATCATCATGGATGCGCTTTATCTCATCCCGCTGTTCATCGCGAAGAAGAGGGCCGAGCTGCAGGCGCAAAGGTCTATCTACAACCAGCTGGTGCTCGGGATCCTCATCGCGATCATCTGGCACTGCATCTTTGGCTACATCAATTTCGGCGGCGCTTTACCTCCATATCCCTACCTGTACAGCGGGATCATCTGGTGCTACTTCCTGCGGATGACGATGCGAAGGCATGATTTCCTCAGCTTATATGACAAGCGCTTCGAGAAGCTGTTTCATATGAACCCGCACGCGATTCTGCTCGCCGATCAGAATCTGTCCGTCAAGCACGCCAACCCCGCGGCCATGCAGATGCTGGAGTCGTTCCCCTTCCCCGCCGAGCGGCTGGCGGAATGGCTGAACCCCGAACTGATCCGGGATATCAGGGACAGGATGAAGATCACCGGGCGGGTGGTCGAGCTCTACCCGGGTCAACAACGGCTTGTGTTGCTCGTCCATACCGACCATGTATGGGTGGACAATGAGCCGCATACGCTGCTCATCCTGCAGGACATGACCGTCCAGAAGATGCAGCAGGAGGAGATCGCGTTCCTGGCCTACCATGATCCGTTGACTCGCTTGCCCAACCGGAGATATTTCCATAACCGGCTGGATGAGGCGCTGGATCATGCCAGGCAGCATGGTGAGACGGTGGCTCTGTTGCTGATCGACATGGACAACTTCAAGCAGTTGAATGATACCTGCGGCCATCTGGCCGGGGATGAGGCCCTGCAGCAAGTCGGCAGGACCCTGCGCGATTGCCAGGGAGAGACCGGACTCGCTGCGAGGATGGGCGGAGACGAATTTGTCATGTACATCGGGGGCTCCCCTTCGCTGGAGGAGATCGAGCATCTGGCGAAGCGGATCCAGGAGAGGTATGCCGAATACATCGCGTCAACCGGTCTGTGCACGGGCGGGCTGAGCGTCGGCTTCAGCTTCTATCCGAATGATGGAACCGACGGACAGACCTTGATCCATGCGGCCGACAGCGCCATGTATGAGATGAAGCATGGCAGGCCTCAATAGTGGCTAAGCAGGATACAGCATACAGGATATCCTGTATACGCATACATTTCCGGTGGCCGCCAGGGAGCTGTCCAAAAGAGCCCATAGAACGGCGAAGCCCGGGCAGATCACGCCCGGGAACTTGCCGAAATAGATCAGATCGTTGATCTCATCCCGGTTGATCGCGTACTGAATGGCACGGCGAACGTGGAGAGATTCAAGTGAAGCCCCCCTGTCCGTGGCGCGACAAAAGAAAGGCTCCCCATATGGCAGCCAGATGCCAACCATATGCGGGAGCTCTTTGTTTGGCAGACGAGCACCCACCGTGTCGTCAGCCATATACTTCCATGCGGCTTGTTCGCAACATTTGAGTGGTCTTTTCGTCTATCTTATTAGATAATATAGATTCGACAATCTCTATGCGGAGTTGTCGAAACAGGAGATGAACTGGAGAGAACTTTCATGAACGACCGTCTTGCAACCATGATTGAAGAAGAACTCTCATCCAGACGCAAGAAACGAACCG
>CALGAO010000067.1 GCA_937957685.1 uncultured Paenibacillaceae bacterium | reverse complement strand
AAGGATGAGATCTGGGCCATCGCGCCGGAGATCAACGTCAACAAGCGGCCGGACGGCCAGACGGCGGATGCCGCATCCGCAGTCGTCAGGACGCTGTGGGACGAAGATTACCTGTACGTGTATGCGGAGATCACCGACACCGAGCTGAACAACGACTCGCCGAACCCGTGGGAGCAGGATTCCATCGAGGTGTTCATGAGCGAGACGGTGCATCGCGACGCCGAATACAGAGTCGGTGACGGCCAGTACCGCGTCAACCAGAGTTCGTTCTTCTGCCTCGCTGCACGCTTCGACCTTGATCCTAACCTCACAGACAGGAATATCTTCCTGAATCTCTTTGTGAATATTTTCACATTATCTTCGAACTCAAACGCTTCCACTGGTAATAAATCACAGTTAACTGTATCCAGTCCTGGCATGCTTGAGATGTATAAGTTCTAACACAAGGAGGCGGAGAGATATGGCAGTCAAGGAATCCAAGGTACAGGAACCCGGCAGTGCGGCAGAGCAGGTGAACCGGCTCGTCGAACGGGCGCTCAGGGCGCAGGAGCAGTATCTGCAGCTCGATCAGCAGCAGATCGACAACATCGTGCAGGCGATGGCGCTGGCCGGTCTCGACAAACATATGGTGCTGGCAAGGATGGCCGTGGAGGAAACCGGCCGAGGCGTGTACGAGGACAAGATCACCAAGAATATCTTCGCTACGGAGTACATCTATCACAGCATCAAGAAGAGCAGGACGGTCGGCGTCATCGAGGACAATCCCTACGAACGTTATCAGATGGTCGCGGAGCCTGTCGGCATCATCGCCGGTGTGACACCGGTGACGAACCCGACCTCGACGACGATGTTCAAGTCCCTGATCTCAGTCAAGACGCGCAACCCGATCATCTTCGCGTTCCATCCGTCGGCGCAGCGCTGCAGCGCGGAGGCAGCGCGCATCTTGCTGGAAGCGGCTGTGGCGAATGGCGCGCCGGAGCATGCGATCCAATGGATTGAGCAGCCCTCCGTCGAAGCGACTCAGTTGCTGATGAACCACCCGGACGTCAGGCTGGTGCTGGCGACCGGCGGCGCCTCGATGGTCAAGGCAGCATACAGCACCGGCAAGCCGGCGCTTGGCGTGGGTCCCGGCAACGTGCCATGCTTCATCGAGAAAACTGCGAATATCCGGCAGGCGGTGACCGATCTGATCCTGTCCAAGACGTTTGACAATGGCATGATCTGCGCATCCGAGCAGGCGGTCATCATCGAGGAGCCGATCTATGAGCAGACGAAGCGGCAGATGATCGAGCTGGGCTGCTACTTCCTGAACAAGGAGGAGATCGGGAAGGTGTCCAAGCTCGTGATCCATCAGGAGACTTGCGCGGTCAATCCGGCGATCGTAGGCCAGCCGGCGACGAGAATCGCGGAGATGGCAGGCATCAGCGTTCCGCCGGGCACCAAGATCCTGGTCGCCGAGCTGACGGGCGTGGGGCCGAAGTACCCGCTGTCCGCGGAGAAGCTCAGCCCGGTGCTGGCCTGCTACAAGGTCAGGAACGCCGAGCAGGGGATCGAACGGGCGGCTGAGGTCGTCGCTTATGGCGGCATGGGGCATTCATCGGTCATCCATTCCCAGGACGATGACGTCATCCAGCGCTTCGCAGAGCGGCTGCAAACGGGCCGGGTGATCGTCAACTCGCCTTCCTCGCACGGCGCGATCGGCGATATCTACAACACCAACCTGCCTTCCCTGACGCTCGGCTGTGGCTCGTACGGCTCGAACTCGACGACGGCCAACGTTAGCGCGGTCAACCTGCTGAACATCAAGCGCGTCGCTTACCGGACGGTGAACATGCAGTGGTTCAAGGTGCCGCCAAAGATCTACTTCGAGAAAGGCGCCACACAGTACCTGGAGAAGATGCCGGACATCAATCGCATCGTGATCGTGACCGACGAGATGATGGTGAAGCTCGGCTACGTGGATCGCGTCGAATACTTCCTGCGCAAGCGCACGAAGCCGGTCGCCATCGAGGTGTTCTCCGATGTCGAGCCCGATCCTTCGGTCGAAACGGTGGAGCGCGGCACGCTGCTCATGGAAGCCTTCAGCCGGATTGCATCATCGCGCTCGGCGGCGGATCGCCGATGGACGCGGCCAAGGCGATGTGGCTGTTCTATGAATACCCGGACACGAGCTTCCACGCGATGAAGCAGAAGTTTCTGGACATCCGCAAGCGGGTGTACAAGTATCCGCGACTGGGCCAGAAGGCGAAGTTCGTCGCCATCCCGACGACATCGGGCACCGGCTCGGAGGTCACGTCGTTCGCGGTCATCACCGACAAGAAGCACGGCAATACGAAGTATCCGCTTGCCGACTACGAGCTCACCCCCGATGTGGCGATCGTCGATCCCGACTATGTGCTCTCGCTGCCGAGAACGGCCGTCGCGGACACGGGCATGGACGTGTTGACGCACGCGATCGAGGCGTACGTCTCGGTCATGGCCAACGACTACACGGACGGCCTGGCGATGCAGGCGATCAAGCTTGTCTTCGAGAATCTGGAGAAGTCGTACCTGACCGGGGACCCGAAGGCCCGCGAGAAGATGCACAACGCCTCCACGATCGCCGGCATGGCCTTCGCCAATGCGTTCCTCGGCATCAACCACAGCCTGGCGCACAAGTGGGGCGGCGAGTACCATACGGCGCACGGCCGCACCAACGCGATCCTGATGCCGCATGTCATCCGCTACAACGCCCAACGCCCGACGAAGTTCGCCTCGTTCCCGAAGTATGAGGCGTTCATCGCCGACCAGCGCTATGCCGAGATCGCCAGGATGCTCGGGCTGCCAGCGCGCACCGTGGAGGAAGGCGTGGACAGCCTGATCAACCGCATCCGTGAGCTGAACCGGACGCTCGGCATACCGGAGAAGTTCCAGGATCTCGGCATCGACCCGGCGGATTTCGAGGCGAAGGTCGATTATCTGGCCGACCGGGCCTTCGAGGATCAATGCACGACCGCCAACCCGCGTCTGCCGCTCGTCTCGGAGCTGGCCGAGATCTATCGCAACGCCTTCTACGGCAGGTTTTGAGCGAATCCGGGAAGCGCGAAGCGCACAGGTCACCGGGCTGCCTGTCCAGTCATGCATGAGAAGGTGGGCTGTCCCAATAAGGTATAGATTTTTGGGTAAAGACGAATGATTCTGCGCTGTCAAACGGACAAAACGGTCGGTCAGGAACAGAATTCCTGACCGACCGTTTCCCTTGTCGTCTCATGTTGCCCCCTTCAGGCAATGGTGGGCAAGGTAAGCCGCCCGACCTCCAGGCATGGGGCAACTCACTGCACGCGCCTCAGTTCGATCGGCAGCCTGCCATAGTATTTCTTGAAGGTCTTGATGAAATAGCTCTTGCTGTCGAACCCCAGATCGAACGCGATCTGCTCGACGGGCTTGCTCGTGGCCATGAGCAATTCCCTGGCCTTCTCCATCTTGAGTCTGGTCACATATTCGATAAACCCTTCGCCCGTCGTCTTCTTGAACAGCCGGCTCAGATAGCTGGGATTCAGATGGAGGTAATCCGCCACCTCCGTCAGGGAGATGCGCTTGTGTATATTCATCTGTATATATTTCTGCAGCTTGGCGATCTCGTGGCTGCAGGGGATCTCCTTGCGTTCCAGATACTCCATGAATTGCTCACAGATCGTGAGCAGCACTTCCTCCAGCTGATCCATGGAGTGAACCCGGCCCACGATATGATCCGTCCAACTTGTCAGGATCGATTCCGAGAAGTAGGACAGCGCCTGGAGTCTCAGCTTCAGATCCAGCACGAGCTTGACCGCCCATTCCTTGGCCAAGAGCGGCTCGCATCTCAGATGCCTCATCTTCCTAAGCTGGTTTCGGACCAGGTCCGCAACCTCCTGTCGGTCGTTCTTCAGGATGGCGGTTTTGACCTGCTCCACCACCTCTACAAAATCCTCATAGATCATAGGGTGTTCAAACGGAACCACCTTCAGGCGCTGGATGGAATCATGCGGGTAATAGAAACGCTGGTTCTCGTGCGCCTCCAGGTCCTGCAGGGACTTGATCAACCCCTCCCTTGTGGCGCACACCGCTCCGATCACCGTGGTGATCGTAATCTTCAGGTATTTGTTGAGTTGCCGATGGATCTCCTGCATGACTCGTTCCACAGCCGCGTCATGCTCATGCGGCCGGTTGTCCCGATGCGTGAAGATCACATGGAACTTGCCCGGCCTGTAGAAGATTTCCCCATCCGCCCGATGCTGTGCCAGAATCTCTCCCAATATATTGTCGATGCTGAAATGCAGCAACGTCTGCTTCTTGTATCTCTCCAGGGCCTGATCGATCATGTCGATATAGCATACGACATTGGTGAAGTATCCTCCTGCAAAATCCATCCCCAGGAGTTGCCCTTGCTCTCTCCACCATGCCTCATCCGGGATGTCGTGCCCATCGAGGATCCGTTCGATGAACGCCGTCTTCAATGGATCCTTGTTCTTCTTCAGGAACAGGTCGACGGCGTCGTTCCTGGAGCACTGTGCCCTTTTGTCATCCAGGAGGATCCTGGTTCGCTGCAGCAGCTCCTCCATATTGTCCTGATTCATCGATTCTTTCAGGATGTAATCAAACACATCCAGCTTCAGAGCCTGCTGGGCATAATGAAACTCGTCGTGACAAGACAGGATCACCTTGATCGGATCACATCCGTCTTCCTTGAGCAGGGTGATGAGTTCAATCCCGTTGAGCTTCGGCATGCCGATATCCGTGATCAACAGGTCACAGGGTTGTGCCCGCAAATGATGATACGCCTCCAGACTGTCCCTGAAGGTATTCGCGACTACGAATCCATGCTTCTCCCACGGGATCATGGATTCCAGAAACTTCAACACCATCACATCGTCATCGACCAATGCAACCTTGTACATGCCCCATTACTCCTTCGGTATATGGAATGTGAAGGTCGTTCCTGCTCCCGGACTGCTCTCCAGACGCATGCTGAATCTCTCGCCATAGGTGATGCGCATACGCTGATACACGTTCCTGATCCCCACCCCGGTAAAGGAATGTTGATTGGAACCCATTTCCGTCGACTCCTCGTCATAGATCCATTCCCTTAATCTCGCCAGGGTATCCTCATCCATGCCATGCCCGTTATCCTTGACGATGACCACAAGTTCGCGCTCCGTCGCCTGAGCGGATATGGTGATATGGCCAGCCATCTCGTCGAACCCGTGGATGATCGCGTTCTCGATGATGGGCTGAAGGAAAAATCGGGGGACCTTCTCATGCAGCGCATTAAACTCGATATCCAGCTGCAGGCTGATCCGTTGCTCGTGTCTGAAATTCATCAATTTCACATAGTGCTGGATCGTCTCAATCTCTTCCTGCAGCGTGATGAACGGGTTGTTGCGGTTAATGGTCATGCGCAGCAGCGAGGACAGGGACTGGATCAGCTCCGCGCTGTCCTGCTCCCCCTTCATCGTCAGATTGAGACGAATCGCATTCAACACATTGAAGAGAAAATGCGGATTGACCTGCGCCTGAAGCATCTCAAATTCCGCGATTCTCTTCGCTTCTTCCTTGTACCTGATCTGCTCGATCATTTCCTCGATCCGATCCAGCATCCGGTCGAACGAATGGCCAAGCAGCGCCAGGTCATGCCTGCCCTTGATCTCGGCTCTCCTGGACAGATTGCCGCGTTCAACCTCCCGCGTGACTCTGCTCAAGCGCACGATCGGCTTCGTCATCTGTTGAACCAGGGCGATCAGGATGAACATGAACAGGGCGAGGAACACGCCTTGTATGATGATCGTGATGCTGGTCATGCGGTTGATCTTGCCGATGGTTTCCCGATACGGAACCATGCTGATCAGGCGCCAGTTGGTATAGGACACCGGATGTGAGACCAGCAAGTAATCCTTGGCCTGATGTTCGACGATCTGATACTCGTCCGACAGAGAGACCGGATAAGGGAAAGCCGTTCCGATATCTTCCGTGGTAAGGCTGGATATGATGAGTCCTTGCTCATCGGTCAGATAATACAGGTGGTCATTCGAGTCGGCAAAGTTCCTCAGCTTGTCGCCAAATTCGCTTTCAAGGGTGCTGAGAATGATATACGCCTCGATCTTCCCGGATGTCTTCATCACCTTGCCCATGGTGATCACATACGGGCTGGCAGACACATCGTCCGTGACATAATTCGTTTGCGCGCCGAGCCAGAAGGTGTCGTAATTGTTCAGTTTCCGCATCTCTTCGATCCAGGGTTCCTGGTAAAACTGCTGCGGATTGAAGTTATAGGTCGGATAGTTGGTGTAGTACAAGCCATTGTCCGTCATGATCGTGATGTAGGTCGAGCGTATGGTGTTGGTGAAGCCGTCCAGATAGGTCTGGATCTGCAGTTTGTGCAGCGCGATCTGCTGATTGGCACCTTCGGAAGACGGGTCGATCAGCCGGTAGGATTTCAGCAGTTGCTTGAATTCCGAATCAAACTGAAAGAAGGTGGAGATGTACATCAGATTGTCAAACGATTGCCTGATGCTCATCTCGATCGTTCGCAGGGATTGCTCGGATTGCTGCACGGCTCTTTGCATCAGCACATCCTCCGTGTAGTAATCCGATACGAAATAGGTCATGATCCAGGGCAAGATCACGCATACGACTATGCCGATCACGATGCGAGTCCGAAAGGACATGCTGGCCAGCCTTCTGTATATCGCAACCATCCCTCATGCACCTGCCTGTCTCAGCTGCCACATAGATAGAAAAATGTAGGGAGAAACGAAAGCTTCCATTCTCCCTACAAACAACGCTTGTCTTACATTATACTACAGATTTCTGACTCATATTTATTTATTGGAGTCGATGATCTTCTGTACCTTGTCGATGGCCTTGGCCAGCGTGGTGTCGAGATCCTGCTCGCCCAGCAGGTACAGGTCCACCTCACTGCCGAACTCCGTCTGACCTTCGGAGCTGTAGGACGGAGGAATCGGACCCTTCACCGGAGTCGAGTTAGCGATCACATTCACAAACGATTCCTTATGAACCTTGTCCGGATTAGGCGTCGTTTGCACCAGTCTCTCGATCGTGACGGCCATCTCTCCGCCTTTCCATGCCGGCACCCATACGCCTTGCTGCGTGATGCCTTCCGTTGTCAGCCAGCGGAGGAATTTGTAGGCTTCTTCCTTGTGCTTGGAGGCCTCGGCGATGCCGATGACATCCCCGCCCACGACTGTGTAGGATGGGCTGTCGGGATCGTTCTTCGGCCACGGTGCCCAGGCAATCTCGAAGTCAGGCCTGTATTCGCCCCATTCCGTGAGCATGTAGCTGCCGATCGGAACCATGCTGACTCTGCCGGAGAAGAATTGCTGTCTGTAGTTGAGCTGCTGCGAGAAGATCTCCTGATATGGCACGGAGGACTTGTCCACCTGCTCCAGCTGATATCTGAACTCCAGAGACGCTCTGACAAGAGGATTGTCCAGGTTGTGCGAACCGTCCGCCTTGAACAGGCTTGGTTCTTCAGGGCTGCTCAGCAGCTTCACCACGGAGTGCATCTGGTGCCAGCTATGCAGGTAGGAGCCATAACGATCGCCTTTCGTCATCGCCTTGGCATAGGCTGCATAATCATCCCAGGTCCAGTCCTTCGGAACCTCCAGACCCGCTTCGTCCAGGTGATTCTTGTTGATCATGACCAGGTTCATCGTATACTTCATCGGCAGGCCATAGTAGTGCCCATCGACCTTGCCATAGGTATTGTTGTATTCGCTTTCAATATCGACGCCTTCCTGTGTGAGGAAATCATCGATCGGAGTCAGCAGGCCCGCGTCAATCCGCTTCGCATAATCGGCGCCGTTGGAGAACATGATCAGGTCCATCGGGTCTCCCGCAGCGGCGAGCAGGTCCAGCTTCTTGAAATACTCATAGGAGTTGTTGTTGTTGACCAGCGGAACGGATTCGATCTTGACGTTCGGATGCTCCGCTTCGTACAGCGCGATGACGTCTTCCCAATGGCCAACTTCCTCGCTGACCCAGTGCAGGAATCGGAGCGTAATCGTCTCATTGTTGCTGCCGCCAGCGTTCCCCGTGTTCGTGGAACCGCCGGTAGTACCGCTGTTCGAACCACCTCCTCCGCCTGAGTTGCCCTGGTTCTGGGATGTGCCGCTGGAGCATGCCGCCAGCGCCAGTGCCAGCACCAGACAGATGAGCAAGATGAAACCCCTTTTCTTGAACATGTGTGTTTCCTCCCTTGGATGGTGTTATTTTATCATAAAACATGCCGGCTGCAGATGCAGCCTGCATGTTTTATAACCGGTTAACCCTTGACCCCGCCGAGCTGCATGCCTTCGATGACTTGCTTCTGCCCGATGATAAACACGATGAGCAGCGGTACGATCGCCGAGACGGACGCCGCCATCATCAGGGAATAGATATTGCCATGGTCATCGGCGAAGCTCTTGATCCCGATCTGGATCGTGAACAGCTTGTCACTGTTCAGGAAGATGAACGGCGACTGGAAGTCATTCCACGTCCAGATGAAGCGCAGGATGGCATAGGTGGCCAGCGCTGGCCGTATCAGCGGGAATGCGATATTGGCAAACGTTCGCACATGTCCGGCGCCATCGATGCGCGCGGCTTCGATGATCTCGTTGTTCACGCCCATGAAGAACTGCCTCAGCATGAATGTGCCGAACACGCTGAAGGAATTCAGCAGGATCAATCCCAGATGCGTGTCATACAGGCCCACCCATCGATAAAGCAGAAACTGCGTGACGAGCAGCGTCTGGGGCGGAACCATGTAGGTCGCCAGCACGATCATGAACAGCACGTTTCTGCCCTTGAATTCAATCTTCGCAAAGGCGTAAGCCGCCAGTGCCGAGACGGTCGCGGACGTGAACGTGGTCAGGATCGTCACCTTGATCGAGTTCCAATACAGAAGCGAGAAAGGCAGAGCACCTGTCCAGACTTCCTTGTAGTTCTCGATCACATTAAACCGGTCGGGTATCCATTGAATCGGAAACGACAGCACATCGTCCTCAAACTTCAGCGATGCCGAGATCATCCAGGCGAAGGGCATCAGGAACAGGATCCCGACCACCGCCATGAGGAGCGTCAATATCAGTTTTCGAAGATCGATTCGTCCGAGTTGTTCAGCCATAAGCAGTGTCCCTTTCCTTTAGTAATTGACCCACTTTTTCTGTCCGTAGAATTGCAGCAACGTGATCAGCAGGATGATGACGAAGATGATCATGGATACCGCTGAGGCGTATCCGGTCTTCAACTCCAGGAATGCCTTCTGGTACAGGTAGACCACCGGAGTGATCGTGGCATTGCCAGGACCGCCATTGGTCAGCACCAGGATCAGGTCGAAGATCTTGAAGCTGGAGATGATCCCGGCGACCAGCAGCAGGAACGTCGTGGGCGAGACAAGGGGCACTGTGATCCGCGTAAATTGGGTCCAGGATGATGCGCCATCGATCTGGGCCGATTCATACAATTCCTTCGGAATATTCTGCAGACCGGCCAGGTAGATGATCATGTTGAACCCGATGCCGGTCCAGATCATGATGAGCATGACGGACACCAGCGCAAATTTCGGATCCGCGATCCATCCCGGCGGATTCTCGACCCCGAGGCTCATCAGGATCTGATTGATCGGGCCTCTGGTGGGGTGGAACAGCACGCGGAATACGATCGCCACGGCCACCGCACTGGATATGAAAGGCATGAAGTAGATGACCTTGAAGAGATCCTTCAGATAGATATAGCGGTTGATCAATACCGCGAGTGTTAGAGCGATCGCAAGCGTAACCGGAATGGCGAGCAGGATCAGGAGGTTGTTGCCGAGCGACTTCAGGAAGATCGCATCCGACAGGATATCCTGATAGTTGGCAAAACCGACGAAGCTCGCCTTCTTGAAGCCGCTAACAATATTCCAGTTCGTAAAACTCAGTACGACCGATGCCAGGATCGGGAACAACACCAACACGGATGTGCCGATAAACATGGGAGCAACGAAGAGATATCCGGCGACATTCTCGCGCCATCCGCGAAGCGAGTTTCTCCTCCGCTTGCTGCCCGCATTTGCTTGCTGTCGGGATTCCATAGTCTGCATGTTCATAACCTCTTTTTTGGGAAGTATCTTTAATATAAAAAAGGGGCTGCGGGTAACAGAATTGAATTTTTTGACCTGATCGGGAACTTTTTGACCTGATTGCGCCCTGATCTTTCGATCAAGAAGAAAGGCTGCCTCGTTCGCAGCCTTGAACTATGGGCATCAAGCCTTGTAACCGTAGTTCGGGATCGATGTCCACCGCTTCCTCAGCTCGTGAGCGGCCATCTTCGGTTTGCGGTCGCGCGTGAAGATCCCTTTCTTGTTGCCCTGCACTCTCATCACATTCTGACTGGTCTGGAAGTCCGCGAAGTTCCACGGATGCTCGCCGACCAGCACAGGGCATTGGTCAAACACTTCATGGTTCGCCTGATAGTATGCCGCCTGATATTCCTCGGTGAACATCGTTGGCACGATATCATGCAGCCCGGCCACCGTATCCGCGCCGTATTCCGTCATGATGATCGGCTTGCCGGGACAACGCTTCTGCCAGCCTTCCAGCTCCTGGCGCAGCTTGACCTTGGCCGACTCCAGATCGCCGCCATCCACATACCAGCCATAGTAGCGGTTCAGCGCCAGGACATCCACCAGCTCGGCCACCTTGTCTCTTTGCGGGTCCGCCTGGCCGAAGGTGACGATCGTGACCGGACGCTGCTGCGGGTCGCATTGTTTGGCCAGTTCCACCAGCGGTCCGAAGTATCCGTCCGCTCCTTCCTCCTCGGAGGCCGGCTCATTGGCGATCGACCACATGACGACGGAAGGATGGTTCTTGTCGCGGGCGATGAGCTCCCTGATGACATCGGCATGATGATCGAAGGTCTGGATCTCCTGCCATGTATTTCTCGGCTTGCCGCCGCCGCGCAAGGTGGCCATGAAGTTCAGATGGACGCCCACCGCAGGGACTTCATCGATGATGACGAAGCCTTCGCGGTCCGCGAGGCGCATCAGTTCCTCCGAATACGGATAATGGGATGTTCTGAAGGAATTGGCCCCGATCCATTTCATGAGGTTGAAGTCCATGACATTGGCCGCTTCCGAAAAGCCCCGGCCAAGGATCGGCGTGTCCTCGTGCTTGCCGAAGCCCTTGAAGTAGAACGGCCTGTTGTTGATCAGGAACTTGCCATCCCTGACGGCCACGGTCCTGACGCCAAAGGGCTGCTCGTAGCTGTCGACAACCTGTCCACTCTCGACCAGTTCAACCGCCAGCGTGTACAGATATGCTTGCATCGGCTCCCACAGCTTCACATCGGGGATCCGGACGGTTCCTCTGGCGCCGTCTGCGGTTGCGACCACTTCACCGGCTTCGTCGATGACCTTGACCCGAACGTCCACACCTTCGCCGACATAGTCCACCTGGTAATCCGCCAGGCCGGTTGAGCCCTCGAAGCTCGTCACGATCGTGATATCCTTCACGTAACGGGCAGGGGTGGTGTAGATCTTCACCGGGCGCTGCAATCCGGTGTAGTTAAAGAAGTCAAAATTCGGCTTGTTATTGATCCCGAGCGGCAAGGTCGTCTCATCGATCGTGGTGTCCACCGCCACCGTCACCCGGTTCTTCCCGTCCACCAGACAGTCCTGGATCTCCGCCTCAAATGGCAGGAAACCTCCCTTGTGCCGGGCGACCTCCTTCCCGTTCACATAGACGACAGCCTGATGGGTGGCGGAACCGAAGCGCAGGACGATCCGGTCGCTGCGCATGGCGGACGGCAGGACAAATTCCCTCTCGTACCATACCCAGCCGATATGCTCCCTGATCTCTCGCGTAACCCCGATATCGTTCATGGAAGCAGGCACCGCCATGGGGATCGTATCTTGCAGTCTGGATTTGTACCATTCCTGCGCGAAGCCCGTGCCATCATCCAGCCGGAAATTCCAGATGCCGTTCAGATCCATCACACAACGGCTCTCCGTGACTATCGGATACAACATATGAAGCACTCCCTTCCTCTTTGATTGCGTCTGTATGCATTACTATAAGCCTTGCAGACAGCCGGAAGAATAGAGTTTCTTGACCTCTTTGGGACGTTTTTTACCAGGTGGCCAAACGCAGCAAGCCCCTCGTCAGCCTGCGATTGGCCGCAAGCGCGGGCAGCGACCAGGCCCCGGACTCCGGCAAGGAGAGCGCCGGGTCTTGCTTTGTGTATGGCGCTTGCTGCCCCCCGCGTCTGGCCGCAACGGACAGAAGCATCACGTTCGCCCCATTGGCATATACAGCAAATGTTTTTTTGTAAAACACCAAATTTTTGTTTTGTCACAATAAGTATTTATTGTTTTGCGATAAATGTTGTGGTAAATTACGAGGTAGAACAATGCTGTGAGGTGTTGGCTATGGAACGTGGTCAGACGCTTTTCCTGAAGGTCACGGTGGTCCTGCTCAGCTTGCCGGTGCTCTCCCTGTGCATTCTGTGGCTGCCCGATGTGGCGGCGGATTCGGTGGTCCACTTTCCTGGGTGGATGGCCTGGCCGGTGATCATCGGCATGTATGCGTCCGCGATTCCTTATTTCATCGCTCTGTATCAGGCCTTTGGGCTGCTTAACCTGATCGACCGGAACGACGCCTTCTCAGAGCATTCCGTGAAAGCGCTGATGAGGATCAAGCAGTGCGCCGCCTCGATCACCGTCCTCTATCTGGCGATGTCGCCGCTTCTGTACCTGATGGCGGAGCGGGATGACGCGCCCGGCATCCTCGCCTTCGGCCTGGGGATCGCGTTCGGCTCCGCGGTCGTTGCGGTGTTCGCCGCTGTCCTCCAGAAGCTGCTTCGCAGCGCGATCGACATGAAGCAAGAGATCGATCTGACGGTCTGAGGTGAGCACGATGGCGATTATCATCCATATCGATGTCATGCTGGCCAAACGGAAGATGAGTGTCACCGAGTTGTCGGAGAAGGTCGGCATCACGCTGGCCAATCTGTCCATTCTCAAGAACGGGAAGGCCAAGGCGATCCGCTTCTCGACGCTGGATGCGATCTGCAAGGCGCTGGACTGCCAGCCGGGGGATATCCTGGAGTACCGGGATGATGGAGAGATCGGGGAGTTATCAGAGGATTAAGGGGTTCGGAGGATTCGAGAGAGAGCCTGGTCGGGAGACACCTGTCGAAGGTTGCACCCGGCCCACCCATCGCACAGGCTTATGGGCATGTCCCGGCCATGTGCCATCATATAAGGAGATGAGCATGTGATGACGATCCCGCAGATCGGTACCGCACGCAAGGTGGAGAGAACAGCGTCCGGGAGATGCGTTCATATCCTGATGCAGCTCTGGCGCTTCGGGTGGCAGCAGGCGCTGTCCTGCATATTCCCCGCGGTTATCTTCGTCTCGCTAGCCCTGACGAAGCTGGTCCCGCTTCCCTGGCTGTCGCGCTATGACTGGCTGCTCCTCATCTGCCTGGCCATGCAGGTCTGGATGGTACGATCCGGCCTGGAGACGCGCGACGAGCTGAAGGTGATCACCGTCTTCCACCTGATCGGGCTTGCGCTTGAGCTGTTCAAGGTGCATATGGGCTCCTGGTCATACCCTGAAGAGGCATGGACGAAGGTGGGCGGCGTTCCTCTCTACAGCGGATTCATGTATGCCAGCGTGGCGAGCTATATGTGCCAGGCGTGGCGCCGTCTCCAGCTTAAGCTGGTGAACTGGCCGCCCTTATGGATCGTCACACCGCTCGCTGCGGCCATCTATCTGAACTTCTTCACCCATCATTACTGGATCGACATCCGCTGGTGGCTGGCCGGCCTCGTGCTGATCGTCTTCTGTCGCACATCCGTCACCTTCGGGGTTGGAGGCCGACGCTATCGCATGCCGCTCGTCATGTCCTTCACGCTGATCGGTTTCTTCATCTGGGTGGCGGAGAATGTGGCGACCTTCTTCAGCGCCTGGCAATATCCGAACCAGTCCGAGGTCTGGCGCCTCGTGCACGTGGGCAAGATCAGTTCCTGGCTGCTGCTCGTCATCGTCAGTTTCCTGATCGTCGCCGCTCTGAAGCAGGTGAAGGAACGGCGCGATTCATAAGGCCAATCCCCTTATCATGCAAATGAACGGAAATCCTGTTGGACCTCCGTTCATGATGCTCCTCCAGAAAGGGAGGGAATCGTGTCTGGCTCACGGCCTTTTTGGCCATCGTATGAACGAATGAAGTTAAATTTTGGCTGCGTTTCAATCGGTTGTTGCATGAGCAACAACGAAGATAAACACAGCCAAATGTTTAACCTTGTTGGATCAGGAGGTTGACCTGATCAGATCGCGGTGATGCCGCCGTCCACCACGAATTCAGCGCCGGTCGTGTAGCTCGATTCATCCGAAGCGAGGAACAACACCAGATTCGTCACTTCCTCCGGTTGAGCGATGCGCTTGAGCGGAATCGACTTGGCGAATTCCTGGATCGCCGCCTTCGCATCCTCCTGTTCGATCATCGGAGTGGCGATTACGCCCGGATGCACCGAGTTGACGCGGATGCCGTAATAGGAGCATTCCACCATCGCCGCCTTCGTCATGCCGCGCACCGCGAACTTGGTATCCGTATAACCGATCGCTCCGCCCACGATCCCGTTGATCGACGAGATGTTCACGATCGAACCACCGCCTGCTTTCTGCATCGAAGGGATGACCGTCTTCATGCCAAGGAAGACAGACACCTGGTTGATGTTCACGATGCGGAGATATTCTTCCAGGGACATCTGCAAGATCGACTTGGCCACCGAGATTCCCGCATTATTCACCAGTACATTGGCCGGTCCGAACTTTTCCTCTGTTGCCGCGATAACCCTCGCCCAATCCTCCTGGCTGGTCACATCATGCTTGACGAACAGCGCGTTCTCGCCCAGTTCAGCCGCGAGCTGGGAACCCTTCTCTTCGAGAATGTCCGTCAGAACAACCTTCGCTCCCTCAGCCACGAAACGCCTTGCGTGCGCTGCCCCCATGCCTTGGGCCGCACCCGTGATGATTGCTACTTTTCCTGCCAAACGTGCCATGATGTCTGCCTCCCTTAATGTATGTAAAATTTGCGTGCAAAACTAATCTTACACTTTCGCGGTCAAACTATGCAATGACCATCATCAATCTGCTTGCCGATGCCTCCCGATCTGCAGGAGCGGCCGGCGTATGATAAACTGGTCTCAGCGAAATATCCTGACGGGATCAGGAGACAGGAGGATGACGGATGATCAGGATCGGACTGGCCGGGTGGGGCGATCACGATGACCTGTACCCGGCGGGGACCCCTTCCGGCGACAAGCTGCGCATCTACAGCCATCACTTTCCGATCGTGGAGGTGGACAGCTCGTTCTATGCCGTGCAGCCGGAGCGCAACATCCGCAAGTGGCTGCGGGATACGCCGGACCACTTCGGCTTCATCTTCAAGGTTTACCAGGGCATGACGGGACATACGCGAGGGCGCATCCCCTATGCGTCGGCCGATGCGATGTTCGAGGATTTCAAGCTGTCGATCGGTCCCGTTCATCAGGCGGGACGTCTGAAGGCGGTGCTGTTCCAGTATCCGCCGTGGTTCGATTGCACGAGGCAGCACGTCGAACTGCTGAAGCGGACGAAGGCGAGGATGGGCGATCTCCCTGTGGCGCTGGAGTTCCGCCATCAGTCATGGTTCCGTCCCGAGTACATCGACAAGACGCTCATGTTCATGGAGCAGGAAGGCTGGATTCACAGCATCTGCGACGAGCCGCAGGCAGGCGAAGGATCGGTGCCGACGATCGAGCGGGCCACATCCCGTGTGCGCACGATCGTCCGATTCCACGGCCGCAACGAGGAAGGCTGGAACCGTCAGGGTTCGGGCGAGGAATGGCGAGCCGTGCGTTACCTCTACCGCTACAGTGAAGCCGAGCTGGCGGAATGGAAGGAGCGTCTGTTGCGGCTGCAGCAGAGCAGCGAGGAGATCTGCGTGATCTTCAACAACAATTCCGGTGGACATGCGGCGGGCAATGCGAAGGACCTGCAGCGGCTGCTGGGGCAGGAGCCCAGGCCGCTCCCGCCGCGGCAGATGGAGCTTCTGTAGAGACAAGCGGGCTCTCCCGGCAGCATGCAACTGTCGGGCGAGGACCCGATGTTTCTTGGGAGGACCACGTCGAGTTCAGCCTTCCCAATAAAAAACCGGCCCTTTCGCTGGCCAGCGAAAGAACCGGAATAGGAGGGGGTTAGCGTTACTTGATCACCACATACTCCAGATCCACCAGCTTCGCGTAGGTGACGATCTGGTCGGTGGTCAGGTTCAGCGAGACGACCGTATGATGGCCGCCGCCGTTCTCGATCCACGTTCTGACCGCATCCTGGAAGTTCGGTTTCACCTTCCACAGCACGCGGGCCACCGGCAGCTTCGGCGCCGGAACCGTCGGCTCGAACGCGGTTACCTCCTGGATGAGCAGCTTGTAGTGCGTGCCGAAGTCCGCCATTGACACCACGACGCCTTCGCCACCTTTGCCATCGAATACGAGGCGAGCCGGATCTTCCCGGTTGCCGATGCCAAGAGGCGCCACAAGAATGCGCGGACGGGTCGCGGCGAGGCTCGGGTCGACCTCCAGCATATGGGCTTGCAGGATCGCTTCCTGACCTGCGGCCAGCTCGTAAGTATAATCCTCCATGAAGCCGGTATTCTGATTATGGCTCATCACCTTCAGCAGGCGGTTCAGGGCAGCCGTCTTCCAGTCGCCTTCGCCGGCGAAGCCGTAGCCCTGCGCCATCAGGCGCTGCACCGCCAGACCCGGCAGCTGCCGCATGCCGTGCAGGTCTTCGAAGTTCGTGGTGAACGCGTTATAGCCGCGCTCATCGAGGAAACGCTTGAGGGCGATCTCATAGCTCGCCTGGATGCGGACGCTCGACTCCCAGTCTTCCTTGCTGTAGTTGCCGTAGTCAAAATCATACAGCTCCGCATACTCCGCCATCAGCGCATCGATCTCCTGCCCGGTGACGGCCTTGACGTACTCCACGAGGTCGCCGATGCCATAGTAGTCCACGGTCCAGCCGAACTGGATCTGCGCCTCCACCTTGTCCCCCTCGGTGACGCCGACATTGCGCATGTTGTCGCCGAAACGGGCCACCTTGATGTTGAAGCTCTCGTTGTAGGCAACCGCCACGTCCATCCAGTCCGCGATCTGCTTCTGCACCTCCGGACGCTCCCAGTAGCCTACGACGACCTTGTTGTTCTTCTTCAGGCGGGCATTGATGAAGCCGTACTCGCGGTCGCCATGCGCGGCCTGGTTCAGGTTCATGAAGTCCATGTCGATCGTTGCCCAAGGGATGCTCTCATTGTACTGGGTCGCCAGGTGGAGCAATGGCTTCTGCAGCAACTTCGTGCCGCGAATCCACATCTTCGCAGGCGAGAAGGTATGCATCCAGGTGATGACGCCCGCCACCTCATCGCGGTAGTTGACCTCTTTCATGATGCGGGTGATCGTATCCGCGCTGACCGCGAGGTCCTGCAGCACGATCGGATAAGGGAGCACGCCGCTGCTGTTCAGGGCATCGGTCATCTTCTGCGCGTGCGCCTTGACTTCCGCCAGCGCCTCTTCCCCATACAGATGTTGCGAGCCGACTACGAACCAGAACTGTTTCGATGCTGTTGACATACTTGACCATCCTTTCTTCCATCAGAATAAGTATTGTCGATCAGTGATCGTTCTTCTGCCCGTAATAAGCGTTCTTGCCATGCTTGCGCAGGTAGTGCTTGTCGAGGATCGCCTGCGGCAGCTCCTTCGCGAAGCTGTTCAGCTGTCTGGCGTACAGGTTCATCATGCAGACCTCTTCCAGCACCACGCTGTTCACAACGGCTTCATGCACGTTCTTGCCCCAGGTGAAAGGCGCATGTCCCTGCAGCAGAACCGCCGGAACCGCCATGACGTCGATGCCGCGCTGCTCGAAGGTCTCGATGATGACGCGACCCGTCTCATATTCATAGCCCCGGTCGACCTCTTCCCGGGTCAGGAAGCGGGCGCACGGAACCGGACCATAGAAGGTGTCGGCATGCGTCGTGCCCATCACCGGCACATCGAGACCCGCCTGCGCCCAGATCGTCGCCCAGGTCGAATGGGTATGCACGATGCCGCCGATCTGCGGATAATGCTTATACAGCACGGCATGCGTAGCCGTATCGGAGGAGGGACGCAGGTTACCCTCCACGACATTGCCGTCGAGATCGACAACCACCATGTCGCTCGGCTTCAGCTTGTCGTAATCGACCCCGCTCGGCTTGATGACGAACAGCCCGCTCTCCCGGTCGATGCCGCTGGCATTGCCCCAGGTGAACTTGACGAGGCCGTATCTGGGCAGCGCCAGATTGGCTTCATATACTTCTTGCTTCAGTTGTTCCAACATTCGTCTATGCCTCCCAGTTCTCCAGCAGATGTTCTACAGCAGCCCGTTCGATCGCAAGTCCCGCGCGGTAACGTTCGATGAATGCGGAGAAGCCCGCGACATCGGCCGCATCAGGCGCCAGCTCGGTGCTCTCGACGCCCTGGAACACCCTCCGGTCGAGGAAGTCCTCCAGGCTCTCCCCTTGCTCCTTCATGCTCATGTAGGCAGCAAGCAGCGCCATGCCCCATGCTCCTCCCTCGCCGGCGGTCGACATGACGGATACCGGCACGTTCAAGGCCGCAGCCAGCAGCCGTTGGCCAACGACCGGAGTCTTGAACAGTCCGCCATGGGCGAGGATGCTGTCGATCGCCACCCGCTCCTGCTCCGTCAGGATGTCCATGCCGATCTTCAGCGCCCCGAAGGCGGTGAACAGATGCGTGCGCATGAAGTTGGCAAGGTTGAACCGGCTCTTCGGCGAACGGACGAACAGCGGTCGTCCTTCTTCCAGACCGGTGATGTTCTCGCCCGAAAGGTAGCCGTAGCTGAGCAGGCCTCCTCCGTCCGGATCAGCCTCCAGCGCCTTGTTCAGCAGCACGCTGAACAGCTTGCCGTCGTCCGCTTCGTAACCCATGGCCCCGGCGAACTCGCGGAACAGATCCATCCACGCATTGAGATCGCTGGAGCAGTTGTTGGCGTGCACCATCGCGACAGGACTGCCGCTCGGCGTCGTCACCATGTCGACCTCCGGATAGACGCCTCCCAGCTCCTTCTCCAGCACGATCATCGCAAAGACCGACGTGCCGACGGAGATATTGCCCGTCCGCTTCCGCACGCTGTTCGTCGCCACCATGCCCGTGCCGGCATCGCCTTCCGGCGGACAGAGCGGGATGCCGGGCTGCAGGTCCCCCTCCGGATCGAGCAGGTCTGCGCCGGACTCGGTGAGCCGACCGGCCTCTTCTCCCGCGAGATACACCTTCGGCAGCAGATCCTCCAGCTTCCACGGATAACCCTTGTCCGCGATCAACGCGTTGAATGCCTCGAGCATGCCCGCATGATAATTCAGCGTAGCCTCATCGATCGGGAAGATGCCGGAAGCATCGCCGATGCCAATCGCCTGATGGCCGGTTAACAGCCAATGTATGTACCCAGCCAGCGTCGTCAGATGACTCACGCGCGGCACATGCTCCTCTTCATTCAGGATCGCCTGATACAGATGAGCGATGCTCCAACGCTCCGGGATGTTGAACCGGAACAGCTCCGTCAGCTTCCTGGCGGCCGGGCCGGTCGTGGCGTTGCGCCAGGTGCGGAACGGCACGAGCAACTGCCCCTCCTTGTCGAAGGCCATATAGCCGTGCATCATCGCGGAGAATCCGATGGAGCCGACCTTCGTCAGCCTGATGCCGTACTTCTCGCTGACCTCCCGCTTCAGCTCCCGGTACGCGGTCTGCATGCCTGCGATGATGTCCTCCTGATCGTATGTCCAATACCCGTCCTTCAGCTGGTTCTCCCACTCATAGCTCCCGGTTGCGAGCGTCTGAAAGCGGCGATCGATCAGCACCGCCTTGATCCTCGTGGAACCGAACTCGAGCCCAAGCGATGTCTCTCCTCTCGCGATCGCCTCAGCCGCGTCGATCTGAACCTGATTCATGTCACGCATATCCCCTTTCCGTTCGGGATGATAGGAAGCTTGCTGCCAGCGCCGATCCAGGAATGCGCTTTCGCAGCGCCGCTAACTTTAGTGTATTTTTTTGTACGTACATTTGTCAATATTCGAACAAAGTTATACATACATATATTGTCGAAGGTCCGACGCGTCAGTTCGACAATACCCGACATGACATTTTCAAAAGCCGGCGATCATGTTAAAATGTACGTACAACTTCTATGGATGCTATGGAAAGAAGTGGACCTTGTGAAGCCCAAATACCAGATCATCATCGATGATATCAAGAGCAATATCCTGTCGGGGACGTACAAGGCAGGCGAACAGATCCCTACCGAGTCGGCGCTCCAGGACCTGTATGGGGTCAGCAGGCAGACGGTGCGCAAGGCGATCCTTGAGCTGGCCAACGAAGGTTATCTGCGCAGCGAGAAGGGCTCCGGCACATACGTCAGCAACCAGTACCGGTCGCGTGCCAACGGCAAGGTGGCGAACCGGACGATCGGCGTCATCACGACGTATATCTCCGACTACATCTTCCCATCGATCATTCGCGGCATCGAGAGCCGCCTGAACGAGGACAACTATTCGCTGCTGCTCGCCAGCACGAACAACGATGTCTCGCAGGAGAAGAAAGCGCTGGAGATGATGCTGTCCTATGGCGTTGACGGGCTGATCGTCGAGCCCACGCGCAGCAACCTGTACAATCCGAACATCCCCTACTACCTGTCCTTCCAGGAGCAGGAGGTGCCCTTCGTGATGATCAACGCCTATTATGAGGAGCTGGACGTTCCGTATTTCTGTCTCGACGACGTCAAGTCCAGCTACCTCGCCACCAGCGAGCTGATCGCCAAAGGGCATACGCGCATCGGCATCATCGCGAAGATGGACGACCTGCAGGGGAAGTTCCGGATGAAGGGATTCATCAAGGCGCTGGGAGAAGCCCGTCTCACCTTCAAGCCTGAGCATGTGCTCTCCTTCGACACCACGACCAAGCCGGAACTGTCCGCCAACATCGAGCATTTCCTGCGCGAGCATCTCGACGAGATCACCGCGCTCGTCTGCTACAACGATGAGGTCGGCCTCGAGGTCGTGCAGGTCTGCCGCAGGCTCGGCATCCCGATCCCGAAGCGTCTGTCCATCATCGGCCAGGACAACTCGTATATCGCCAGGAACGCCCACATCAAGCTGACCACGCTCACCCATCCGCAGGAGCAGATGGGGCGCGACGCCGCGGAATGGATCATCCGGCGCCTGCAAGGCAAGAGAGACCTGCCCGCTCGCACGGTCTACACGCCTGAGCTGATCGAAGGGGAGACGATCCGGGCGATCGACGAGCGTCAGCCAGCTGGCGGATAACCGGAGGCTCCTGACCGGAGGTGCGACACATGCGGCTCCCCCGTCCTCCGACCCCGGACGGACAACAGGCGCTCCCTCCGGGAAGCACAGGCGACCAGCCTCTCCACGATCCTGGCGAGCTGCTCGTCCAGCTCCCAACCCAGGTCTCACAGGCAACCAGGGCGAGTCAGCCCGACCCGCAGGCATGAAAAAAGGTCATGTGCCCGAATCACCGAACACATAACCTGATGAGCACATGGCCTTCCGATCCCGCCGCCGTTCAGGCAACAACATCAATCGCGAAGGGCCAGCTTCTCATAATGCTTGTACAGGGCATGGAATCTGCCGCTGTAATCCGGCTTCCACGGCTTCTTCTTGCCGCAGAAGTGCAGGAATACCGTTTGGTTGATGATGAAGTCCATGTCGCATTTGCCATTGGTCTTCAATTTATAATAGTAATAATACCTCGCGTCGTAATTGTAGAGCTTCTCATCGATGGTGGCGATATACCGCGAATACAGGGCGTTCAGGATATCCTGATCCGGCATGATCAGCCTGGAGCGATTCGCCTCGACGAAACGGAAGATGGCCTCCTCGTCGATGAGCTCCCGCTGCAGTTCCAGATTCATCAGCAGCACGCCCGAATTGTAGTAATGGCGGATCTCGTAAGGCATGAGGCGGATCCGGTTGATCTCCTTCACCGAGATCTTGTCATGGTACGCCGCCGCATACATATACCCGTCCAGGCTCATCCCGTACAGCTCCTGCACCGGATTCAGAACCAGCAGATCGGGGTCGAGGTACAGGATCTTGTCCAGCTCGCGGGGAAGAAACTTGCTGGCCAACAGCCGATAGTACATCTCCTTCGTGTAGTGAAGCAGCGTCGGCGCGTCCTGGAAATAATGATCCTCGATACAGAGCGCCTCGAGATGACCCCCATGCCGATCGATGAACCCGCCCAGCTGGCGCATCTCCTCATCCGCGATTCCCGAATGCATGAAGTAGATCGTAAAATCCTGACCTGGATTATTGATGAACAGCGACTTCAGCATCACTCTCAACGGCTTCATGTAGTTCGCATCCAAGGTGACGAGTATGTTCATGACTTCCCACTTCCGATCCTCGATATTTCAGGGCCTATACTAGAAATATAGTGTTACCGGCAGCAAAATGCAAACCTTCGACCATCCCCCCTTCCTCTCATCCCTGATCGCCATGTCGGCAAAATCTCTAATTATGATATGGATTTTCATCCATTTTTTGGGGTATAAAACGCTTACATATTTTTCTATATTTGGAGGTGAATCGATATTCTTGTGAAATAGGGAGGAATGAACGATGACATTCAGGAGAAAGTGGCTCACGAAAGCCGTCATCATGATCGCAGCCTTCTTCACCTTTGTTTCCACAGCCTATGCCGCCGTATGGTGGACATCTGACCAATGGGGCAACTGGACCAACAATGGCTACATCCTCTACAACAACATCTGGGGGTCAGGCGCCGGACCTCAGACCCTCTGGGCCAATTCCTACAGCAATTGGGGCGTCTGGGCCAACCATCCCAACACCGGCGGCATCAAGTCTTATCCAAATGCGACGCGATATGTGAACAAAAGCTTGAGCAGCCTGTCCAGCCTGACAAGCAGCTTCAATGTGACGGTTCCGGGCAGCGGCGCTTATGCAACCGCTTACGACATCTGGGCCAATAACCATGCCTACGAGATCATGCTCTGGATGAACTACAG
>CALGAO010000066.1 GCA_937957685.1 uncultured Paenibacillaceae bacterium | reverse complement strand
CGCTACCAAGATTGGAGCTGAAGCATCGATTTCACCAATCTCAAAATTCTGCCCACAATTGCTTGACACACACGTATGAAGCGCACAGTATGGTGCAACCAGCCAAAAAGGTGTACAATGGTAGCCGGAATGTCGAAGGATAAAGTCGTAAGGGAAAGGGATTCATATGATTTATTTTGACTATAGCGCGACTACGCCGGTTCATCCCGAGGTAGCCCAATCGATCCACGAGGTGCTCACCCGCCATTACGGCAACCCGTCGTCCCTGCACCGGCTGGGCGTCGAAGCGGAGAAGCTCGTGTCCCAGGCGCGCGAACGGATCGCCGATATGCTGGGCGTATCGAGGAATTCGATCATCTTCACATCGGGCGGATCGGAGAGCAATAATCTTGCGATCAAAGGGGCGGCCAGCAGGCTTCGCAAGCGCGGCAAGCACATCATCGTGAGCAGCATCGAGCACGCCTCCGTCCATGACACCGTTCGCCAGCTGGAGCAACACGGATACAGGATCACGGAGCTGCCGGTGGACCAAAGCGGCAGGGTCCGGCCGGAGCAGGTGGAGACAGCCATCCAGGAGGATACCGTGCTCGTCAGCATCATGTACGTGAACAACGAGCTGGGAACGATTCAGCCGATCGAGGAGATCGCCGCGATCCTGAAGCGTTATCCGAAGGTGCTGTTCCATGTGGACGCCGTCCAGGCTGCCGGCAAGATCCCGGTCTATCCGGAGAAGCTGGGCGTCGACATGCTCAGCTTGTCCGCCCACAAGTTCCAGGGGCCGAAGGGGATCGGCATCCTCTACAAGCGGGAGAGCGTCCGCCTCGATCCGCTGATCAGCGGAGGCGGGCAGGAGTTCGGACTTCGCTCCGGGACGGAGAACGTCCCCTATATCGTAGGCATGGCCAAGGCGCTGAGGCTGGCCCTGGAGAGTCAGCCCGCCGCCTGGCAGCGGGTATCCGGGCTGAAGAAGCGGCTGGTTGAGCAGCTGACAGGTGCTGAGGGCATCGAGATCAACAGCCCGGCCGACGATGCGCTGTCCGTTCCGCACATCGTCAATCTGTCCTGCCCCGGGCTGAGATCCGAAGTGCTCGTCCACGCCCTGGAGCAGCGCGGCTTCTGTATCTCTTCCCGTTCGGCCTGTTCGTCCGGCGAAGACAAGCCGAGCCGTATCCTGCTTGCGCTTGGGCTGTCGGAAGCTCAGGCGAGAAGCGGGCTGCGCATCAGCCTGGCGAAGGACCATACGCCGGAGCAGGTCGACCGGCTGGCCGCCGCGCTGAAGCAGGTCGTGCAGGAACTCAGACATCTCATGCGCTGATCCGTTCAACAAGGACATCTCTTGGAGGTATCTATGCAACCTGATCTTATCTTGCTTCGATTTGGTGAATTGACCCTGAAGGGGAAGAATCGCACCAGGTTCGAGGATATGGTGATTTCCCACATCCGGAATCTGACGGGCGATTATCCCCAGATGAAGATCGTCAAGACATTCGGCCGCGTGTATATCCAGCTGAACGGGGCTCCCTATGAACAGGTCGCGGCGCAGCTGAAGAAGGTGTTCGGCCTGCGCAGCTTCAGCCCGGTGTTGAGGGCGGAGCTGGACCTGGCGGACATCCAGCAGGCGGCGCTCAGAGTGATGCAATCCCTGGGCAGGAAGCCCGGCACCTTCAAGGTGACGAGCCGACGCTCCTACAAGGCTTTCCCGTATGATTCGATGCAGCTCAACCGCCATGTGAGCGCTTATGTGTTGAGCCACACGCCAGGTCTGAAGGTGGATGTGCACGAACCGGACGTCGAGCTGTGGGTGGAGGTGCGGCAGGAGGGCGCCTACGTGTTCTCCGAAATCGTCTACGGCACGGGCGGTTTCCCGCTCGGCAGCAACGGCAAGGCGATGCTCATGCTGTCGGGTGGCATCGACAGCCCGGTCGCCGGCTGGCAGGCGATGCGCCGCGGCCTGCGCATCGAGGCGGTGCATTTCCACAGCTACCCCTATACGAGTGAACGGGCCAAGCAGAAGGTGATCGACCTGACGCGCAAGCTCAGCGAGTACGCGCGGGAGATTCGTCTGCACGTCGTGCCGTTCACGCGCATCCAGACGGGGCTGAAGGAACAGGCGCCCGAGAATCTGCTCATCACGCTCATGCGCCGGGCGATGTTCCGCATCACCGAGCGGCTGGCCGAGCGGAACGACGCGCTCGCCATCGTCACCGGAGAAAGCCTCGGCCAGGTGGCCAGCCAGACGCTCAGCAGCCTGAATACGATCGAGCGGGCAGTGTCGATCCCGATCCTCAGACCTCTCATCACGACCGACAAGATCGACATCATCCGGATGGCGGAGGAGATCGATACGTATGCGATCTCGATCCTCCCCTATGAGGATTGCTGCACGATCTTCCAGCCGCGCTCGCCGAGCACCAACCCGAATCTCGGCGTCGTGGAGAGGGTGGAGAGGCGTCTTGCCTGGATGGAGGAAGCGATCGAGCAGGCCATCCAGGATACGGAGTTGCTCATCATCCGCAGGGGTGAGCAGGAAGAACCGTCCAATTCGCTCTTCTAAAGGCCAGTCCGCATTCATAAACATGAATAGAGCTTGTATATGAGGTGCGAACCGAGTACATTGGCAAGCTCCCATGCCGATGAATGCGGGAGTGGGGAACGATTGGAATGGGGAATGATACTGGCGAAGATCATGTTGATCAACCTCGTGCTGAGCGGAGACAACGCCGTCATCATCGCGATGGCCAGCCGCAATCTGCCGGAACATCAGCGCAAGGCCGCGATCTGGTGGGGGGCGGTCGGGGCGGTCGTGCTGCGCATCGTCCTCGTATTCGCCGCCCTGCTGTTGCTCAGGGTTCCTTATCTGCAGGCGGCAGGTGCGATGCTGCTCATGTATATCGCCATCAAGCTGCTGGATGATGACGGGAATGCGCATTCCGATGTGCGCGAGGCGAAGGGCTTGTGGCAGGCGGTATGGACGATCATGGCGGCGGACTTCATCATGAGCCTCGACAACGTCCTGGCCATCGCGGCCATCGCGAAAGGGCATGTCGTGCTTGTCATGATCGGCGTCATGCTCAGCATTCCGCTCATCATCTGGGGAAGCTCGCTCGTCGTGAAGCTGCTCATCCGCTTCCCGGTTCTCTCGTATGCTGGCGCCGCCATTCTGGGCTATACGGCGGGAGAGATGCTGCTTGGCGATCCCAGGCTGGGGCGGTGGATCTCGCTGATGCCGCAGCATGTTCACGTGACGGTGCCGCTCGTGTGCATGGCGTTTGCGCTGGTCCCGGGTTTTCTCAAGCTGCGCGGCGGAAGATAGGGCATCCATAAACGGCTGGCAATTTTTCCACGTATCCTGTAAACTATGGTTGTAAGGTTGATGTGAGCGCTTCATGTCAACGAATAAGACGAAGGAGTTTTCAGGATGCGATCGAATCGATTGTCACTCGGTGTTATCATCATCTTGCTCGGCATTTTCATCCTGCTCGGGAAGCTCGGGGTCATCACGTTCGTCTGGAATGTCTTCTGGCCGATCCTCATCCTGGCCGCGGGGCTGTTGCTTCAAATGTTTTATTTCTCGCGAACGCTTCCTGCCGCCGCCCTGATCCCCGGCGGCTTGCTGGTCACCTATTCGCTGATGTTCCTCTACTGTACCATCTTCGGCTGGGGAGCGATGAGTTACCTGTGGCCCGGCTTCATCTTCGGGGTGGCCGTTGGCCTGTATGAGTATTACATGTTCTCGGATGACAAGCCGCGCGGAGCGCTGATCGCGTCGCTGATCGTCGGCAGCGTGTCGATCGTGTTCTTCGGCTTCACCCTGATACGCACCAACGCGATCTATGTGATCGCAGCTGCGCTCATCCTGATCGGGCTGTTCATGATCCTTCGTCGTCCGCGGACCTGGTAAGACAGCCAATCAATCTTTCGTTGTCATGAAGTTGAATATGCGATATAATATACGAAGGCGTCGGCGGTTATGTCCGGCGCTTCTTTCATGGTTATCGACGGTACACAGGCATTCACATCAAGGCAAATCGCACAGCTCCAGGACGCACGTGGCATGACCCGCAAGCGGGACATGCCTGAAGTTCCTGGCATCTGTCATTATAGAAAGGATTGGAACCATGCATAAAAGAGAAATGATCCGCAACATTGCGATCATCGCGCACGTCGATCATGGCAAGACGACACTCGTCGACAAGCTGCTGCAGCAATCGGGCGCGTTCCGCGAGAATGAGGCTGTCGCCGAACGGGCGATGGATTCCAATGATCTGGAGCGGGAGCGGGGGATCACCATACTCGCGAAGAACACCGCCATCCGCTACAAGGATTATCTGATCAACATCGTCGATACGCCGGGACACGCGGACTTCGGCGGGGAAGTCGAGCGGATCATGCGAATGGTGGATGGTGTGCTGCTCGTGGTCGATTCCTTCGAGGGCTGCATGCCGCAGACGAAGTTCGTGCTGCGCAAGGCGCTGCAGAACGGGCTGACTCCGGTCGTGGTTCTGAACAAGATCGACAGGCCGAACGCGCGTCCGGCGGAGGTCGTCGATGAGGTGCTGGATCTGTTCATCGAGCTGGAGGCGAGCGACGAGCAACTGGACTTCCCGGTCGTCTACGCTTCGGCGCTGAACGGCACGGCAAGCCTCGATCCGGATCGCCAGGATGCCAACATGGAGGCGCTCTATGAGAAGATCATCGAGCATATCCCGGCGCCGAAGGGCAATATCGACGAGCCGCTGCAGTTCCAGGTGACGCTCCTCGATTACAACGAGTATCTGGGGCGCATCGCGATCGGACGCGTGAATCGCGGCATCATCAGGCAGGGTCAGTCCATCGCCGTGATGACGCGCGACGGCAGCATCAAGCAGGGACGGGTCGAGAAGCTGTTCGGCTTCAGCGGACTCAAGCGGGTGGAGATCGACGAGGCTGGGGCAGGCGATATCATCGCCATCGCCGGCGTGAAGGACATCAATATCGGCGAGACGCTGGCCGATCCGGCGCATCCTGAAGCGCTGCCGCTGCTGGAGATCGAGGAGCCGACGATGAAGATGACCTTCCTCGTCAACAACAGCCCGTTCGCCGGCCGCGAAGGCAAGTGGGTGACGTCGCGCAAGCTGCGTGAACGCCTGTTCAAGGAGCTCGAGACGGACGTCAGCCTGCGCGTGGAGGAGACGGACAGCCCCGATGAATTCATCGTCTCGGGACGCGGCGAGCTGCATCTCGGCATCCTGCTGGAGAACATGCGCCGCGAAGGCTATGAGCTGCAGGTGTCCAAGCCGGAGGTCATCATCAAGGAGATCAACGGCGTGAAGCATGAGCCGATGGAGAAGCTGATCATCGACGTGCCGGAGGAAAGCATGGGCGCCGTTATGGAGTCGTTGGGCACGCGCAAGGCGGAGATGCTCAACATGACGAACAACGGCACGGGCAATGTCCGTCTGGAGTTCCTCATTCCGGCGCGCGGCCTGATCGGTTATCGCACGCATTTCCTGACCATCACGCGCGGTTACGGCATCATGAACCATGCTTTCGACAGCTATGCGCCGTATCAGGGCGCCGAGGTCGGCGGCCGCCACGAGGGCGTGCTGATCGCCAGCGAGTCGGGAGTCGCCACCACCTATGGCATCCTGTCCGTGGAAGATCGCGGCACCCTGTTCATCGAACCGGGCACCGAAGTGTATGAAGGCATGATCGTCGGCGAGCATAACCGCGACAATGATATCATCGTCAATGTATGCAAGGAGAAGGCGCTCACCAATGTGCGTTCCGCAACGAAGGAAGAGACGGTGAAGATGAAGGTGCCGCGCATCCTGTCCCTGGAGCAGGCGCTGGAATACCTGAACGACGATGAGTATTGCGAGATCACGCCGAAGTCGATCCGTCTGCGCAAGAAGGTGCTCGACAAGGGCGAGCGCGCCCGCTATGAGAAGCAACGCAAGATGGCGGCCAATACGGCTGAATAACAAGTTCAACCGAAGGAGGTTGTGCGCATGGAAGGGCAACAATCCGGCGGCCTTCAGCAATGGCTGGTGGAACACCCGTGGATCACGTATCTGTTCATAGTCGCATGTATGATCTATATCTTTAATGCGGTGTTCCGTCCGCGCAAGCTGCCCTTGCTGAAGGACGCGCTGGTGTACGTCCTGATCCTGATCGGCGGCTGGCTCCTCATGTTCTTCCAGATGAAGGTTGGACTGCCGATCGTGCACGGTTTCGCCGTGGCGATCGCGCTGATGCTGACGGTGCGCATCCGCTCCTGGGTGGTCAGGCGCGGTCGGCAAGGCCCCGGCTCGTCTCCTGCCGGAGATCAGGAAATGGGCCGTGCAGAGCCGAAGGTTCGGGCTATCCATTCCGAAGAAACGGACAGGTGATGGGCATGAAGCTTCAGGACGCCTTGTTTAACTGGCTGCAGATGGCGATCGTGGTGGAAGGCAGGCCGGATGACCGCTCCGCGCACGATACGCTGGATTTTTTTCGCGAGATCCTTGAGCAGGATCATCAGATCGATCACGTCGAGATCATCGGCAGGGACGCCACGATGATTCACGTGCGTTATGGCAATGCGGAGGGAAGCAAGGTGCAACTCTTCGACCGGGAGAGAGCCGAACAGCTCCTGCGTGATATCAACTCGAATCCGAAGTACAATTTATAGCGAATCTAGGTGTACGACATATGGCAGAACTGAATCCGAATCCTCCCTTATCGCGCAGCGCCAGACATCAGGCCAAGCGCAGTTCAAGGAGGAAATGGCTCGTTGTCATCCTCTCGGTCATCGCTGTCCTGCTTGCGGTCGGCATCGTGTATGGCGTGATGCTGGCTGACAAGGTCGGTGATGTGATCGACCAGATCACATTACCCGCGAGCGTGACAAAGGACACGAAGGATGAGAAAGGCAATGCAGTTGTCAAGGGGAGAGCGGATCGCGAGGTGCGCAATATCCTGCTGCTGGGAACGGACAATCGTCCGCAGTTTGGCAGCCTGAACACCGATGTGATCATGCTCGTGTCGCTGCGTCCGAATCCCAAGTCCGCCATTGTCGCTTCGATCCCGCGCGATACATACATGGATCCGACAGGCTGGAAGGACGGCAAGGCGAACTCGTTCTACGCAAGGGCGCGCAAAGAGGACAAGGACAAGGCTTATGACTATGTAAAGGAGATTTTCTCCGAATTCTTCGCGGTTCCGATCGACTATGTGGTGGAGATCGACTTCAAGGCGTTCGAGGAAATCGTCGATGCGCTCGGGGGACTCACGATCGATGTCGATATGGACATGCGCTACCATGACCCGACCGACGGCACGGACATCAACCTGACCAAAGGCGTGCAGCTCCTGAGCGGCAAGCAGACGCTCGACTTCGTCCGGTATCGCCAGTCGAACGATGGCACCCGGCAGTCCAGCGACTTCGAGCGCAATGCCCGCCAGCAGCAGGTCGTATCCGCCATCGTCGACAAGGTGAAATCGCTGGAAACGGTCGTTCGTGTGTTCGAGGTGCTGGATGCCGTCGGCGCCAATGTGAAGACGACGATCCCGCGCGACGACCTGCTGACTCTCGTTCGCACGTATATCGGCATCAAGTCGGAGAACATCCAGTTCCTGCGCCTCGAAGGAACCTGGAAGAGCCCGTACGTATGGCCGAACCAGGATAGCCTGGCGACGATGCGGGCAGCGCTGAAGGCGCATCTGGATGGCGATCAGTAGAACTATCCGGCGCGAATATGATATACTTGGTGTATTAGTCAAGGATGGGAGGACTTCTAGCGGATGGCAGAAACCATGACTACACTCTCCGAACCGATCCTGGAACAGCTGAAGCAGCATGAGAACTTCGTCATACTGAACACGATCGACAGCGAGACCGGATGCATCACCTCCAGCGCGATCTCCTGGATCACGCCGCACTCGCCGACGAAGCTGCGCATCGCGGTCGATGCCAGATCCAGGCTGATCACCAATGTGAAAGCTGACAGGCGGGTTACGCTGTCGCTGTTTGCAGCCGGGTCCTTCTATGCGGTTCAAGGCACGGCAACCGTCCTTCATGACAGGCTGGAGGAAGTGCCGATCAAGCTCGCCTGCATTGAGGTTGAGGTGGAGGCTGTGCGGGATGCGATGTACTATGGTTCCCGCATCTCCGCGATGCCTGAGGTTGAGAAAACGTATGACAAGCGTGCGGCAGACAAGCTGGATGCGCAAGTCTTCGCCGCTCTGCAGAAAGCCTAGTTGATTTCAACTGGGCTTTTTTTGCTGTTGGTAAGCTCTGCAGCCTCCTGCACGGCATACGCCATAGCAGGCAACCACCTGATCCGTCCGGGCCCTGAAGAACCTGGCTCCATCGAAGCATTTCTTCAGGCATTCAGCGCATATAAGAAGATATGATCAGCTGCCGGAACGGTTCGCCGGGTTCTGCACATCAGGCTGTTCGTCGGGCTGGATGACGTCGCTTGGAAGCTGCGGCATGATGCGGCCGACGATATCCGCCAGCTCATTGGTCAGTCCGGCCACAGGCTTGCCATCCTTGATCTGTCTGGACAATTCCCGGATGCGTTGGTACAGATCCATGTCCGCCGTTACGATCGCGTGGACGCCGTAAGGGTCATTGCGCAGCGCTTCGGCTACGGCGTACTTGATCGTCCCCACCTCGGAAGCGTCCAGATTCCCGCTTACGTCGATGCCGACGATCGCTGTATTGCCGAACACCACGCAAGTTGCCTCGTTGACCTCCGGCACGCTTGCAGCGAGATCAGCCAGTCGTTCGGCCACCTCCTGGTGATTTTTGATCTCCTTTTTGGGCGGAACGGTCTGTCTGACCTTAACCTGTCTATCTTGCTCATCTGAAGGAGGGGAAGTTTCATCATTATCCGGATTAGCGCATGCCGCCAGCAGGAGCATCAAGCTTGCCATGATCAGCCGCCAAACTCTCATCATCTCACTCGTCCTTTCGATTCACGATTCCGTCTATAGTTTGGCCCCGGAACGCATCCGTATGTATCGCAGTGATCCCCATTCTTATCCAATATCAGGAGGGACGCCCATGAAGAAGATCTTCGTGTTGGATACCAACGTGTTGTTGCATGACCCCAATGCGATCTTTGCGTTTGAAGACAATGAGGTCATCATCCCTGCAGTGGTCCTGGAGGAGATCGACAGCAAGAAGCGCAACGTGGACGAGATCGGGAGAAACGCCCGCTACGTGTCGCGCATGCTGGACAGCTTGCGTCAGAAGGGCAGGCTGCATGACGGGATCATGCTGGACAATGGAGGCGTCATCAAGGTGGAACTGAATCATCGCAGCTTCCAGAAGCTGCACGATGCCTTCCTGGAGATCACCCATGACAACCGGATCATCGCGGTGGCGCTTAATTATTGGCACGAGGAAAGCGAGAAGCCCGAGCCCAGGCCGGTCGTGCTGGTCAGCAAGGACACGCTCGTTCGCATCAAGGCTGACGTGCTGGGGCTTACGGCCCAGGATTATATGTCGGACCGCCTTGTGTCGGCGAGTGACCTGTATCCGGGCCACCACACGATGCTGGTGGAGGCGTCCGTGATCGACACGTTCTACCAGCAGAAAAGTCTGAGGACGGACGATCTGAAGCTCGGTTATCGTCTGTATCCGCACGAATTTGTCATCCTGAAGGACGCCGCAGGCGGTTCCCGGTCGGCGCTGGCCAAGACGAGTGTGGACGGCAGCAGGCTGGAACCGTTGTTCCTGGGCAATGATCCGGTATGGGGGATCAGCGCGCGCAACGCGCAACAGAGGATGGCGCTGGAGCTGCTCCTGAATGACGATATTCCGCTGGTGACGATATCGGGCAAGGCCGGAACCGGCAAGACGCTGCTGGCTCTGGCTGCCGGGCTGCTGAAGGTGGAGGATGAGCGCCGCTACAAGAAGCTGCTGATCGGCCGCCCGGTGGTGCCCATGGGCAAGGATATCGGTTATCTGCCGGGGGAGAAGGAGGAGAAGCTTCGACCCTGGATGCAACCGATCTACGACAATCTGGAGTTTCTGTTCGATACGAAGCGGGCCGGCGATATCGAGAAGATCCTCGCGGGCATCGGCAGCATCCAGGTGGAGGCGCTGACGTATATTCGCGGCCGCTCCATACCGGGACAGTTCATCATCATCGATGAGGCGCAGAACCTGTCCCGGCATGAGGTGAAGACGATCGTCTCGCGGGTCGGGGAAGGAAGCAAGATCATCCTCATGGGCGATCCCGAGCAGATCGATCACCCGTACCTGGATGCCTACAGCAATGGACTGACCTATGTGGTGGAACGCTTCAAGGAGCATCCGATCGCCGGCCATATCACGCTGGAGAAGGGCGAGCGCTCGCAGCTCGCGCAGCTGGCCGCCGATCTGCTGTAATCGATCGCCCTCCGGAAGGCGGGATTTATGCCTTCGGGGGGCGAGGTTTGTGCCGGGGGCTTCATGGCTTCGGAGTTCGGGATGCATCTGTCGCACTGCCCCCGAATCGCATTCGGACGGGGGGGTCGGCGGCTGCTGGCTGGGACTGCAGACGCATGATTGGCCGCTACCTGGTGCAGTTGTGTGCGCCGTTCCGCCTAATTGGTCACCACAAGTTCCTCATGATGTGCTATGATAGATAAGAAAGAATCGCCAAGATCGCTTAAACTTGAGGCTTTGACCATATAGGGGAAAGGAATGTGCCCTGTGCCAACCAAGAGACTGGTACTGCTGGCCGCTTCTGTGCTGCTTTTTGGCACGCTGATCGTATCGCTTCGCGGCATCAGCTATACTCCGCCCGACCAACAGTCGAAGGAGGATTCCTTGTCCATGGCTGATCCCCTGCAGCTCTCGGGATCCAGGGAACTTGTCAGCCTGCGGGTCGTGGTCAGCTTGCCCGATGAGGCCTATCGTGGAATGCAAGCGCTTAACCGGAATTTCCTGCTGGAGAATACCGACATGACCGTCAGGCTCAGCAACCTGAAGGAGGACGCCCTGGACGAGTATCTGCAACGGGCTTTCCGTCTGGGAGAGGTGTCGGACATCATCCTGCTTGATAACGAGCTGGTCAAGCACCATGCGGGACATGCCAGACTGCAGCCGACGGATGATTATTTCACGACGGTTACCGAGACCGAATATCTGCCAGTGGTCATCGAGCAACTGAAATGGAACGGATACATATGGGGCATTCCTTTCCAGATCGAGCCCTACATCCTTGCCTACAACGAGGCGGTATGGCTGGAACTGACCGGGGAGAGGTCGCCCGGCGATGCGGAATGGCTCTGGACGATCTATCAATACAATGGACTGTACATCAATGAGCGGGATCCGATGGCATATGCCGCACTGGCCTATATGCTGGATCAGCAATGGCAGTTTCCGCCGCTCGCGGATGCCGAGGAGGCGGCAGATGCCTCGGACAGCCAGGCCGCGGAGGAGGGGGTGGCTGCTGAGGAGGGTACAGCTGGGGGAACTGCGGAGCCAGGGAGTACACCCGATGAGGATCAGGGAGTTCCCAGGCTCAATGAGCCCGCGGATGAGCTGGTCACCGCGCTGCTGGAAGGCTTGCCAAGGTGGCAGGTGGGCGCTGCCAGGACGAAGGATGCGGTCAGGGCCAGCTCAAGTGATGCCGCTGATCCCGCTGATCCATCCGGTCCCGGCGTGTCGTCCGCTGTATCGGCGGATACGGACAGCGATGGCGGTGCGGAGGGGCAGGAGCAGTGGATGGATATGACCCTGTGGACCGAACGATTCGCCGTATATTCGACGGAAGATCCCTGGGAGCGGCTGAGGAGCGGGGAGCTGGCCGCGATCATCGCTCCGCTGCACGAGTACGAGTCGCGCAGATCGGGGTTGATCTCGGCGATTCTGCTGCCTACCATGGACGGCGGTGACGGGGCGCTGCTGACCGGCAAGAGCTTCGTCCTGTCGGCCGAATCGAACGCCCAGGAGGCGGCATTCCGCTGGATCCGGGCGATCCTGGACAGCTATCACGATGAGGTCAGCGCGAGCGTTGCCGGAGGATACCCTGCGGATGCCGAGGTATACAGACTGTTCGTCAACAACCCGACCTACGGTCTGCTGCGATCGGCGGTTGAGAAGGGGCATACGTTGCTTCCTGACCCGTACATCGGGCAGAAATTGTCGCTGATCCGCGAGCAATTGCCCAAGCTCGTACAGGAGCATCTGTCTTCCAGGGAAGCGATGATGCGGATCTATGCCATGTTTGAAGAGGCAGGATGGCTGTCGTGATATCGCGACAGCCATCCTGCCTCTTCTGGTATGGAACACCTCATTTAACGCTTCAGCACAAAGGAAATCGTCAGCGCGCCGTCCTGTATCTCCACGGACTTGGCCTGAATCCTGAACGGCATATCCAGCAAGTCGGGGTGGAAGTCGAGATCGAACTCTTCATTCATGGCGCGGATCGTGGTGTCCGGCAGCTCGAAGCCGTTGTAGACAAGTCTCGTCAGCGTGAAGGCGATGATGTTCTCCTCTTCCACCAGCTCATAGATGCCGTTGATCCGTACTGACGTATCATCCCTGACGCCGTATACGGAGAAGTCATCATCCGCGAAACTGAAGTTGAAATTCTCGAAGTCCACCGGATTATGCCTGCGGTAGAAATCCGTCAGCTCCTGGTCGGTAATCTTGAGCACGAAACGGCCGTTCTGCAGGGACAGCTTGCCGTTTGAGATAATCTCTTCGGGCAGCTTGTTGATCGTGACGGACAGCTCGTTCAGATAATATTTGAACAGCGGCAATCCCTTGGTCTCCCACATCTGGGTCAACGCCAGGATCTCTTCCATGATCGCATCCCCGTCTTCGCGTTCCGCCAGCTCCTGATCCAGCTCCTCCTGAAGTGCGATGAGCCGTTCCCTCTGCGCGATATATTCCGCCTTGATCGCGCGCAGCAGCTCGCGATCCTCCTCCAGGCGGGTGAGCAGACGCTTCAGCTCCTGATATTGCACGGCATGCTCCTCCAGGATCCGCTGCTCATGCTTGAACACGAGGGACAGGTAGTAGTAGGTTTGCAGTGCATCGTAGAAATTGTCTGCGCGGAAGATGAACAGCCACAGATTGTCCCGCTTGCCCTTGTAGTATGAGCGCAGGACCTTGGCGGCCTGCTCTCGCTTCTGCGCCACGACGATCTCCTGGTCGGCGATCTGTTCGGTGACCAGACCGATCTCCTCGGTCATCTCGGCTTCCTTTACGGTCAGCCGCTCCAGCTCCTGGTCGATCTCGTAGATGGTCAGCCCCTTGTTCAGCAGTTCCCGAATCTCCTCAAGTTCGGGAGAGGATGTTTCCTCAGCAAGTGCGGTACGCATATGATACAGATACGAAAAGATGCTGAAATGCAGGATAAATCCCACCATCAACCATCTTCCAAGGCGCATCAGCATCCTCCTCTCCCTGTCGATCTGATGCTATCGTATCAGCTTCAGGATTTCTTCCCAGGATACCGTCGTTTCCGGGATGGGGCGAGTAAACGCCACCTCTTCATTGATATGGTCCCACGCATGGCTGAATCTGACCTCGTAGACTTCCGCGGCACCGGATACCTTATCGACGGTGATGCTAAGCGACATGTCCAGCGCGGTCAGATATCCGTTGTCCTGCACGGTGGCCCGGATCGAGGCCTTGCGGCCTTCGGTCAGGCGAACCTTGTCAGCTTCGGAGGACGACAGGAAAGTCTGAATCGCTTCCGCCTGCTTCTCCGAGAGCACTCCGACCTCCTGCCATGGCGCCAGCAGGTTCGGCAGGGACTGGCGGAGATGATCCAGGAAGGTCGCCCAGCGAGTCTCATCGATCGTCACCTCGTAGCTATCACCTGCCGCTTCGTCCGCATGATGCTCGAACCACTCGGCATTCATCGCTTCCATCAGTCCGGACAGCGAAGAGAGCATGAGCCTGCCAAGCTCATCGGTGAGCGCGGGAGCAGGAAAGACGAAGTATTCTTCCTCATCGTTGATCAGCGGAACGTGAAGGTACAGGTTGCCGGCATCCTGGACGATCGGAATCACAAATGCGCTGGTGCCGCTCGATGCCTGGAATTCCAACGTGGCTTCACGGCGATCCTGGGACGCATCCGCAGCGCCGCTCCACTCGATGTCGCCCTGCCGCAAGGCGTTCAGGATGATCGAGGTATACGGCTGACTGGCAGCATCGATCGGCAGCTTGCCCAGATTCAGGCTCAGCCTGCCGCTGTACGTATGGCTCGTGATCTGTTGCTGGTTGGCCAGCGCATCCAGCAGCTGCTGCCTGATATCAGGCCGTTCCCTGGAGCAGCCGACGGCGAGCGCCGCCAATGCCAGGATGGCAACCAGTGTTGCTGTGATGCGAGAGTGGTTATGTTTCATAATCGTTGATGTGCTCCCTTCTGTTAAGACCCATTTTTATTATAATGCACCATTCTTTATTTGTCTTGTGGGAAAGGAAAGCGCATTCCGGTCAGCTTGTGGTGTCAGGGGCAGGTTGGATTGGGGCCGGGTGACAGGCTCTTCTTGCTCCGTCTGGCTGATGCGTCAGGAAGGCGCAATCTGGCGACATGAGGGCTGTCATGTCGAGTGAGCGAGCGATCGGGCAATCATGTGTTCCATGCTCCATCTGGCAGATGCGACCAGACGATCGTCATCAGATGGCGCGCCACGGTCTGTCTGGTTCCGGTGCGGTTGATGTCGATCGATGAACTGGTGCAAACGGCGGCTGTCGCATATAATCAAGATACGATCCGGCGTCGTGCCGGACTGGGGGACTTGCGGCGCCTTCACCTCTGGTCGGTGAAGCGTCGGACGCACAGATCCTATCATGACATTCTGGTGGAGGAATTTATGACGGATGAACGAAACTTCCAGGCTGCGCCTGCAGAACGGAATGAACTTCTTCAGGAGATCATCGCGCTGATCTCCGCCCGGCCTGGCAGGTCCATCAGCTTCCGGGATTATATGGAGCTATGTCTGTATCATCCCGTATACGGGTATTATATGCAGGAACGCAGGAAGATCGGCCGGGAAGGAGATTTCTATACCAGTTCATCCATCGGCACGGTCATGGGCGATATGATAGGCGACATGTACATACGTTGGGCCGCAGACTACGGGGAACAGGAGCGGTTGACCTTGATCGAATGGGGCGGAGGCGACGGCACGCTGGCGCGGCACATGCTGGAGCGCGTTCAGCTCAGGATGCCGTCCCTGTATGAGAGGACCGAGCTCATCATGATCGAGCATTCCGCCTACCATCGCCGGCTGCAGCAGGAGCAGCTTGCGGCCCATCGCGTTCGCTGGATGGATGATCGCGAGTGGCGTTCCGGGGGGCCGTGGCGCCGGGTGTATGTGTGGGCGAACGAGCTGCTGGACGCGATGCCGGTCCATCGGGTGAGGATGACAGAACATGGGCTTCGGGAGATCGCGGTAACCTGGGATGCGGAGAGCGGGCAACTGGGAGAGGTGCTGGTGCCTCCGGCCGATGAGGTTCAGTCCTATGTGGACAGGCATGGGATCCGGTTCGCCACGGGGCAGGTAGCGGAGATCAACCTGGCCGCGGAGATCTGGATCAGGCAGCTTGGCAGGCATATCGCGGACGGCCATGTGACGCTGATCGATTACGGAGATGAGGCGTCAGAGATCTATGCGCCGCATCGCATGCTGGGGACGCTCATGTGCTATCGCAGCCATCTTGCTTCAACGGATCCTTACGCGCATGTCGGGGAGCAGGACATCACCGCGCATGTGGACTTTACCGCATGCCTGCGCGCGGCTGAGGATGCCGGCTTCCGCGATGTGCGGCTTGAGACGCAGGCCGAGTACCTGCTGCGCGGCGGGGTGCTCAGCTGGCTGCAGGATCACCATGATCCCGACCCGTTCAGCCCGGTGGCCAGGCGGAATCGCTCGATTCGCCAGCTGCTGGTCAGCGATCAGATGAGCGAGCTGTTCAAGGTGATGACGGCGGTGAAGCGGGAGCGGTGAGGCGGCGGCGCATGACTCGCTGGATAGGATGATGTGTTGGGATGAGGTGTGATGGGGATCGGTCAGGCCAATAGGCTGGACGACCGGATTGTCCCCTCTGCTCAGCCTGCTGGCCGAGTCTGGTTGTACGATTATTCGTACAAAAACTTTGGTATAGCGGCTGAAGCGAACCCTTTTGTATGAAAAATCGTACAAAAACAACGGAATTGTGGCCAAGGTGGTGTTGAGTTGTATGAAAAATCGTACAAAAGCATCGGATCTGGCGCCCCAGTGGTTCGAGTTGTATGAAAAATCGTACAAAAGCATCGGTTCTGTGCCCGCGGCGGGTCTGGTTGTACGATTCTTCGTACAAAACATGGGCTGGACGATTGAGGCGAACTGTGTTGTATGAAACATCGTACAAAGCACCGGATCCGGCGCCGTAAGGGGATGCCCGAAGGATCCAACCATGATCGAATGTATATGACAAAAGCCTGCGTCATGCAGGCTTTTCCAATATCAAGACGGCTGTCCTGTCGAACCGCGCCGGCCAGTATTCCGATGTTCATGCTTCCGATCAGAAGAACGCCCCGTATGTAAGTCCGATCGTGGCGACGATGAGATAAGCCCAGAAGGTCAGTATGTAGGCTTTCTCGGACAGGTTCATATATCCAAGCAATACGAAAACCGCCGTCTGGAAGAAGAACAACAGGGACATCTCGACCAGACCGTAGGCGAGAGACAGCAATCCAATCAGCAAGCAAAAGAAACCGAGCACGCGAAACATGCGTGGCATATGTACATCCCCCTTTCTGATGAGCCCGTGCATGATCATGGTTCTACACAATCTATCCAACATTATACCTGCATGCCGGCAGTGTGTAAACGTGAATAGGTGACGAAAAAATGAATTTTTTGCACATGCCTCCGATCACCTGCACCTAGGTTGCCCGGTCCTGGACCGTTCTATGTATGATTTCAGCCACTCTATGTATGGAGATAATTTAATTTGGTTATACCAAATAATAAATAAATAGATTCTATGAACTCTAGTATGGGCATAGAGATACAGTAATGGATGATATTACGAAGTGGAGGTTTGGCTGAACATGGCAACAGTTAGACAAGATGCATGGACTGCAGATGATGATCTCATATTAGCTGAAGTGACTCTCCGCCACATACGGGAAGGCGGCACGCAATTGCGGGCTTTCGAGGAAGTGGGTGAACGGATCGGGCGGACTCCCGCAGCCTGCGGTTTTCGCTGGAACAGCTGTGTGAGGAAAAAATACGAAGCAGCCATTGCAATCGCCAAAGCTCAGCGTCAGAAACGCAACCAGGCGCGCAAATCGGGAGCTGTGACAGACGGCGAAGCGGCGAGCGGACAGCTCCCGGAAAGCGGACGCCATGATCCGGTCAGCGAGCAGTCGATCTCGATCGATGCCGTGATACGCTACTTGCGGCAGTGGAAAAACACTTATCAGGATATGTCCAGGCAGATCAAGACGCTAGAGAAAGAGCTGCGCGAAACGCAAGAGAAGCTGGCCAAGGTCGAGAAAGAGAAGGAAGAGTTGGAGAAGCAGGTCAACGCGGTACAGATGGATTACCGCACGGTGAATGACGATTACAAGACCTTGATCCAGATCATGGATCGTGCGCGCAAGCTGGCTCTTCTGGAAGAGTCGGATGAGGACAAACCGCGCTTCAAGATGGACGCCAACGGCAATCTGGAGCGCATCGACTGACGCAGTCCGAAAGTGTGCCTTGCAGCATGACGCGGGATGAAAGAACGGCGAACTTACAGACGGCACACCTCTCCTGCAAGACAGCCTCTTTCGTCATGGAAGCAGGCTGTCTTGTTGTGTTTCTCAATCCATAGACAAGTTTCCCAATTCTCGTACGATATGGTACAATAACATACGAAAACAAACCCAATCAAACATTTCAGGAGGTTGTCAAGATGGAAATCCGTTATGCCGTCAGTCCAACCGATGCCAAAAAGTACGACACCCAGCAGCTGAGAGATGCGTTTCTGGTGCAGAATCTGTTCCAGGAAGGCAAGCTGACGATGGTCTACAGCCACTATGACCGAATGATCATCGGCGGTGCGGTGCCGATCGATGAGCCGCTCATTCCGGACGACAAGGAGACGCTGAAGACGGAATATTTCTTCGAGCGCAGGGAGGCAGGCTTCATCAATATCGGCGGTCCGGCGATCATCACGGCGGATGGCAACCGGTTCGAACTGGGCAAGTTGGATGCCCTGTATGTCGGCAAGGGGACCAGGGAGCTGAAGATCGAAAGCGCGGACAAGTCCAATCCGGCCCGCGTCTATATGTGCTCCGCTCCGGCTCATGCCGTCATCGAGACCCGCAAGCTGTCGCTGGATGGCGCAACTCCGAGACATATGGGTTCCGCGGAAACCTGCAACAAGCGAACGATCTATCAGATCATCCATGAGGGCGGACTGCCGAGCTGCCAGCTGATGATGGGCGTGACGATCTTCGAGCCGGGCAGCGTCTGGAATACGATGCCGGCCCATCTGCACGACCGTCGCATGGAGGCTTATCTGTACTTTGATATGGACGAGCAGGCGAGAGTGTTCCATTTCATGGGCGAGCCGCATGAGACGCGCCATATCGTGGTGAAGAACGAGGAGGCTGTGCTGTCGCCCAGCTGGTCGATCCATGCCGGTGCCGGAACCTCGAGCTATACGTTCATCTGGGCGATGGCTGGCGAGAACTACACGTTTACGGATCAGGATCCGGTGAAGATGGAGGATCTGCGGTAATCGCCGCTTGATCTTCCGCTGGCAAGGGGAGGCGGCCATATGCTGGCAGTATCCAGACAACGCATGATCGTGGAGATGCTGCAGGAGAACGGCGCCGTGAAGGTCTCGGAGCTCAGCGAGCTCCTGCAGGTATCGGAGAAAACGATCCGTGAAGATCTCGAGAAGCTCGAGGACAAGGGTATCCTGCGCCGCATTCACGGCGGCGCGGTGCTTGCATCCGATGACGGAATCGCGCCTGTCCTCGGCTCGGTAGCAGCTCAAGCCAGCGTGCGGCTCAAGGAGAAGGAAGCGATCGCGGAGCATGCGCTTGTCCATATCCAGGAAGGGGACATCATCGCACTGGACGGCGGCAGCACCACGCTCCAGATCGCGGCTCGCCTGCGCAACGAGCCGCTCACCGTGGTGACGAACGATGTCCTGATCATCCGCGAATTGGCCGCCAAAGAGCATATCCGCCTGGTCGTGCCGGGAGGATATCGGCATCGCAACCTGCTCACGATCCAGGGGCAATGGGATTGGCTCAGGATGCTGAACATTCACAAGCTGTTCCTGTCCACGACGGGCATTCATCTTGAGTACGGATTGACGATCTTTACGGAGGAGCATGTGGCGCTCAAGCGTCTCTTGCTCGAATGCTCCGGACAGATCTACTGCGTCGCGGACCACAGCAAGTTCGACAGAGGGGCATTGCTGACGTTCGCCACTCTGGAGCAGGTCGATACCATCATTACGGACTACGGGCTGGCTCCGGAGGTCGCCGACAAGTACCGTGCGCGCGGCGTCCGGGTGGAAATCGCGAAGCCTTAACGGCAGGCATGATCCCGGCACGTGGAATGTCGCATCGAACACAGGAATGGCAGGAGAAGATGAGGCAACAGAACGCGGGTTGTCTCAACATGCCGCGATTGTGGCAGTGAAGTTGGAGATGAACGCGGGGAGTCCGAAACGTGCCACGATAGTGGCAGTGAGGTGGAGATAACGGGCAGCAGCAACATACATGAAAGTGGCAGTGAACACGAGAGGAGGAAATTGCAACATGAAACTATTTGATCTTACAGGCAAGGTCGCGGTGGTCACAGGCGCGGGCAAGGGTCTTGGTCGCGGCATGGCGGTCGGACTTGCGGAGGCAGGCGCCGACATCGTGCTCGTCACCAACAGCACCCCGGCGGATGCGGCGGCGGAGGAGATTCGCGCCCTCGGCCGCAAGGCGCATGTGATCGTCGCGGATCTGAGCGATGAGAGCAAGCTTCAGGGGATCATCACGGAAACGGTCGAAACCTTCGGGAAGATCGATATCCTCGTGAACAACGCAGGGATCATCCGCCGCACGCCAGCCGCCGATCATCCGGCCAAGGACTGGCATGATGTCCTGCAGCTCAATCTCAACTCGGTCTTCTTCCTGTGCCAGTATGCGGGGCGCGAGATGCTGAAACAGGGCTCCGGCAAGATCATCAACGTTGCCTCGATGCTCAGCTTCCAGGGTGGCATCAACGTGCCCGGCTATACGGCCAGCAAGCACGGGGTGGCCGGGATCACGAAGGCGCTCGCCAACGAGTGGGCGGGCAAGGGCGTGCAGGTGAACGCCATCGCCCCCGGATACATGGCGACGGACAATACGCAACAGCTGCAGGACGATCCGGTCCGCAGCAGGCAGATCCTCGAACGCATCCCGGCGGGCCGCTGGGGAACGCCGGACGATCTGAAGGGTCCGGTCGTTTTCCTGGCCTCTGCCGCGTCCGACTATATGAGCGGACACGTGCTGTGCGTCGACGGCGGCTGGATGAACCGTTAACGGGAAGCGGCAAGCGGCGCGGCCGTTGAGCTGCGAACGACGAGCTCAGGCTCCATAAAGATCGATAGCGGGACGCTCTCTTCATTCATCAGATGAAGGAGCGTCTCTGTTACTTTGTCCGCGATCTTCGCAATGTCGACGCCCACGGTGGTCAGCGGCACTTCCAGCGTCACGGACTGCGGGATGTTGTCATAGCTGACGATCGACAGCTGCTCGGGAATGGACAGCTTCAGTTCCTGCGCCGCCTGCATGATGCCTCGCGTCAGATCGTAGCTGCCGCTGATGATCGCGGTCGGACGCTGCTTCTGTTGCAGGATGCGCTTCGCTGCGAGATAGCCGGAATGCGTCTCCATATTGTCAATCGGCACAACGGAGTGACGGATGCCGAGCCGCTCCGATTCCTCGCGGAACATGCGAATCTTCTCGACCTGCAGCAGGTCGAAACGCGACGGTTCGCCGATGTAGGCGATCTCGCGATGACCGAGCTCATGCAGATGGCGGACGGCCAGCATCGTCGCTCGATCGCGGCGCACGTCGATCGTCGGATAGGGGACGCGCCCGGCGACGCCGTAGATGAGGATCGGGATGTTCGTCTGGTAGCGGAAGTCCGGCGGTACCTGCTCCTCATGATTATAAAAGATGAAGATGGCGTCCACCTGAAAGCGGTGGAAGGCGGCGATCGCCGATTCGATCCGGTTGATCGACAGGAGCGTCGTGTAGGAGCGTTGCTCCAGCTCTTCGTTAATCAACGTGATCAACGCGCCGGTCGTAGCCCGTTCCACCGATGGCCAGACGACGCCGATCGCCTGGCTTTTCTTGGACACCAGTCGGCGCGCGGCGATGTTCGGCTGATACCCCATCTCTTCCGCGATGCGCAGCACCTTCTGCTTCGTCTTCTCCTGAACGAGCGGACTGTTGCGCAGCGCCTTGGAGACGGTGGAGAAGCTGACGCCGGCTCGTTCGGCAATATCCTTGATCGTGACTGACATGTACAACCTCCTGCCTTGGAATCGTATCGAGAATCGTCATTGACAGTTTTATTATACTTCAATACAATTAGGATGGATATAACAACGTTGTTATTGCGTCGTTTTTCTCACAAGAATCAGGGATTATAAAGTCTTGCATGGCAGGATGCATGTTGGAACTGCAGCGGCTATGACTTCCGTGAAGCGTTGACCGCGCATCGCTTTGCTCCCGCCTGAGTCTGGCATCACATCTTCATCCGAATGGGAGTCCTGTTTGCATGCGGCATGAGCCTGTATCTCCGCCAGAGACGGTCAGGTTGTCCAACATTTTAACATTTTTTGTGCCTTTGGGTCTAGCGGCAAGCCTGATCACTCTGTCTCATGTCATCATCAATTCCGTGCTGTCCCGCGCCGCTCAGCCCGAGCTGGTCATCGCCGCCTATCAGATCGCGCTCAGCATCTTCACGATCACCGAGCGTCCGGCATTTCTGCTCAGGCAGACGACCTCCGCGCTCAGCGGTGATCGCGTGTCGTTCAGGGCGATGCGGAAGCTGACGATGCTGCTGATCGGCTTTACGCTGCTGTTCGGCTTCCTCATCGGCTTCACGCCGGCAGGCGAATGGCTGTTCCGCCTCGTGTTCAACACGAACGATGCGACGACGCCAGCTGTGGTGAACACGTACCGGGTTGTCATGTTCGTCACCGTATTCTCGGCGATGCGTTGCCTGTATCAGGGCATCATCATCCGCAACATGCAGACGAAATGGCTGACGATCGGCATGGCCGTGCGGCTCTCGGTGATGTACGGCATCGGACTGGCGTTCATGGCTCATCCGGAGCGCATCGACGAGACGACCGGCGCCTGGCTGTTCCTCATCGGCATGGCGGTGGAAGCCCTCGTCAGCCTGATTGAGGGTAGGAAGATCTACCGGTCCATGCCGGAGCGGGCGAAGGATGGCTCGGTCAGAAGCGTGCGGGAGGTGCTCCCGTTTTACAAGCCGTTGCTGTACTCCTCCTTTATCGCCGTGATCGTGTCGCCATCGATCAACGCCGTGCTCGGCAAGACGGACCAGCTGGAGGTTTCCATCGCCTCCTACGCCATCGCGCTTAGCGTCATCAATCTGGTGAACAGCTTCTTCACCTACATTCACCAGATCGTGCTGAATTTCCATCAGAAGGACGCGCGCGTGGTGCTTCGCTTCACCGCCTTGGCGGGCATGATCCCGGGTCTGCTTGTCCTCCTGCTGTCGTACACGCCGCTCGGACACTGGTTCGTCGGCAGCGTGATGGGGGCTCAGGGCGAGCTGCTGGCAGGCAGCCTGTCGGTGCTTCGCGTCATGGCGATCGTGTCGTTCGCGTTTCCGTGGGTGGATTACTGCAACGGCTTATGCATGTTGAGCAAGCGGACGAAGTTCATGCTGTGGTCGCAGACGAGCAATGTGGGCATGACGTTGCTGGCGCTCTTCGTACTGATCTTCGCGGCGCCGCACTGGAACGGGGTGGTCGGAGGCGTTGCCGCCTCCTGCGGCATCATCGCCGAGCTGATCATCGTCTCGACGCTGTTGCGTCGAAGCCTGGCAGCGGGGACTGCGAACGCCGCCCAGGCATCAAATGAATCCTTGAGGGGGTAATCGCTATGCATATCGACTTGAGCGGCCAGGTCGCGCTGGTCACCGGAGCAAGCAAGGGGATCGGCCGTGCGGTCGCGCTGGCCCTCGCTGCCAGCGGCGTCAAAGTGGCGGTGAATTACCATCGCAGCGAAGCGGCGGCGGAAGGCGTGGTTCGTGACATTCAGGCGCAGGGGGGCGAAGCGCTGCTCGTCCGCGCCGATGTCACGAAGCTTGACCAGATCGACGAGATGGTGAGCAGGGTTGAGGAAAGCTATGGCAAGATCGATATTCTCGTCAACAATGCAGGCCATCTGATCCAGCGCGTCTCCAATGTGGAGATCAGCGAATCGCTGTACGATGAAGTGATGGATCTGAATCTGAAGAGCACGGTGTTCGTCACGAAGCGGGTCGTGCCCGGGATGATCGCGAGACGCTCGGGGACGATCATCAACATGTCCTCCGTGGCCGCTCACACGGGAGGCGGGGGCGGATCCGCCGTCTACGCGGCCAGCAAGGCGGCCGTGATCGCTTACTCGAAGGGGCTGGCGAAGGAGATTGCTCCTTACGGTATCCGGGTCAATATCGTATCGCCGGGATACATCGGCAATACCGATTTCCATTCGACGGTGTCCTCGGAAGAATACCGCCGATCCACGATCGCCAGCGTGCCGCTGGGAAGGCAGGGGGAGCCTGAGGATGTGGCCGGCGTCGTGCTGTTCCTCGCCTCCGGGCTGTCCGCCTATCTGACCGGGGAGACGATCGAGATCAACGGCGGCACCTATATGCGTTAGTCGCATCTGTCAGTCGCATCTGTCTATCCAAAAATCCAAAGCAAAGGTGAGAGGTACATGAGTTTCAATACGATTGCAGAGCAGCTCAGAAACGGGGAGCTGTCCCCATCCGTCGGCGATGTGAAGGTGTATGTGCAGTCTGTGCTGGAGCATGAAGGAGACAGGCTGGTGATGGTTCGCCAGGGCCTGGAGAGGAAGCTTGTCGTGATCGGCGGCGGCAGCCTGTATAGCGATCTGCAGGGCGAGGCCTTCGAGGGCTTCAAGGTATGTCCGACCAGCCATGAGAACCGGCTCGTGCTGAACCGCTACTTCCCGCATACGGCGCCGCAGGCCTTCGGCAAGCAGGTGGCGACCTTCGGACTTGGCGACCGTCTGGGACTCGCCAGTCCGGGTCATATCAAGACGATTCGCGGCCGCGACATCAAGCCGATCCTGGCGCAGCAGAGCATCCGCGAGCTGAACCTGACGGGACGCGACTACAAGCAGGTGATGGACGCCGCCAGCTATGCGGTCATCCAGGAGGGCTATACCGGCGGCTTCGGCGCCGACGGCGACCACCTGAAGCTGGAGCAGGACATCCAGATGTCGCTTGATCTGGGCTTCACGATGCTGACGCTGGACTGCTCCGACCATATCCGCAACGATGTGGAAGGCATGAGCGAAGCCGAGCTGAACGCCGCCTATGAAGCGCTCGACGAAGAGGTGCGCAAGCATTATGAGGACCGGTTCCTGGACAAGACGTTCACCGTTGGCGGGCACAGCTTCACCTACGACAGCGCCAGCCTGAAGAAGAACGTCCTCATCTACGGGGAAGCGATCCGTTACATGCTGTTCATCTATGACAAGTACATCAAGCATGCGCCTCGCGCCGTCGACTTCGAGATCTCGATCGACGAGACGATGACGCCGACTGCTCCGGAATCCCATTACTTCGTGGCGCGCGAGCTGTATGACAAGGGCGTCGACATCTTCAGCATGGCGCCGAGATTCTGCGGCGAGTTCCAGAAGGGCATCGATTATATCGGCGACCTGGCCCAATTCGAGAAGGAACTGGCGCTGCATGCCGCGATTGCCGACCATTTCGGCTACAAGCTGAGCATTCACTCCGGCAGCGACAAGTTCAGCGTCTTCCCGATCATCGGCAAGTATACGAAGGGCAGATTCCACGTGAAGACAGCCGGCACCAACTGGCTGGAGGCGGTGCGCACCGTGGCGAAGGTGAATCCGGGCCTGTACCGCCGCATGCACCAATACGCGCTGGAGCATTTCGAGGAAGCGAAGGCGTATTATCATGTCACGACCGATCTGTCCATGATCAAGCCGCTGGATGAGGTGGACGACGCCTCCCTGCCGGACTACATGAACGAGAATAACGCCAGACAGCTCATTCACATCACCTATGGCTTGCTGCTCCAGGCCAAGGATGAGGAGGGCCGTCCGCTGTTCAAGGATGAATTCTACAAGACGCTGATCGACCAGGAAGAGGCGTACGAGCAGTCGCTCGCCAGCCACATCGGACGCCATCTGGATCTGCTTGGCAAATGATCCTTCAGACCGTTACGGATCTTCCGCTCCGCCTGTTCGGGCAGGGCGGGAGATTTTTTTGTTCTGCCCCGGGAGGACTCCGCTTCTGTCAAGTCCTGCTGTATCGAGCTCCGCTGCCAATTGTGAACAATTGCAAAACTCTGTCAATGGCATTTGAAGGATTGGACGAGGCATGATATTTTTATAGAGACGATGCTTTACGAGGCATTGGATCATTTTCGTTGAGGAGAGGAGTACGTAATGGCCAATCAAAGCAAGAGCAAGAAAAAACCGCAAAACCGCAAGGCTGGCAACCACAACAGCATGAAGCCGCTTGTTGGCATCACGCTGGCCTTTGTAGCGGTCATCGTGCTGCTCGTCGTGCTGACCACGATCAAGAACAACAATCCGACGAGACATGAGCTCCCGTCGCTTGCCGACCAGCAGGTGTTGGGAGATGATTCCGCTCCCGTAACCGTTATCGCCTTTGGCGACTATCTGTGTCCGCATTGCTACCAGTGGGACAAGACGGTGTTTCCGAAGCTGATCAATGATTATATCGAGACGGGCAAGGCGAAATTCGTCTTCATCAACACGCTGTTCCACGGTTCCCAATCGCAGCTTGCCTCGCTCGGCTCCGAGCTGGTATATGAAGCGGCGCCGGAATCCTTCTGGGATTTCCACGCAGCCCTGTTCGATGCCCAGGCGCAGCATGAGTACACCACGAGCTGGGTGACGAAGGAGCTGCTCATGAGTCTGGCTGAGCAGCATGTTCCCGGCATCGATCTGGCGAAGTTCGGGGAGGATCTGGACAAGGGAACCGCCCTGCCTGCGCTCGTGACCGATATGGAACTGGTGGAGAAATACAACATCACCAGCACGCCGTCCGTGATGATCAACGGCATCCTCATGAAGAATCCGTATGATTATGATGAGATTTCCAGGAGGATCGAGAAGGAACTGGAGGCGAGCGGCAAGTGACGGAGCGGCTTGGCGCGATTCGGCCCTATCTGTTGTATGCCGCGTGGCTAATCTCGCTGATCGCGACGCTCGGCAGCCTGTATTTCAGCGAGATTCGCGGTTTCATCCCATGTGAGCTGTGCTGGTTCCAGCGCATCTTCATGTATCCGCAGACGATCCTGCTCGGCATCGCGGCCTATACCGGGGATACGCGCATCAAGCGATATGTGCTTCCCTTGAGCATCATCGGCGGATGCATCTCGATCTACCACTACATGCTGCAGAAGATACCCGGTTTCGGAGGCTTCCAGGTATGCAAGAGCGGTGTGCCGTGCAATGCTCAATACATCGACTGGCTGGGCTTCATCACTATTCCTTTCCTCGCGCTTGTGGCATTCACCCTGATCACCATCATCCTGAGCCTGGTGAAGCATCAGGAAGATTGACGGGTTAACGTTGGGCTCCTTTCCATTGCGACATGGATGTGAAAGGAGCCTTTTGTTCGCATCGGATGTCGGGGTGAGATGCCTTCGGCAGTCCATGCGTGGCCGGTGAACCGGAGCTGCCGTGAGGCGGCCTGCGTCCGGGGCAGGCGGCATTCGTCAGAGCGCTGCGGGTCGGGTCAGACAACGGAAGGAGTGAACGTATGAGACTGTGGATCATCGGGGCAGGTTCCATCGGCCTGCTGTACGCGGCCAGACTGCGTCAGTCGGGCGCGGAGGTGAGGCTGATCACAAGGACGGACGAACAAGCCGGAGCGATCGGGGAGCAGGGCATAGCGCTTGCCGCCGGAGAGGCCAGGTTCGTCGTCAGATGTCCTGCGGCGTCCATGCAACAGGCAGAGGCCGGCCTTGAGGATGCCGAGGCGCCGGACTGGATCCTGCTGACCGTCAAGCAGTACGCGTTGCCGCAGCTGGAAGGATTGCTGCGCAAGCTCTGGGCGGCATGGCCGGCAGCCAGCCTCCTGGCGATGCAGAACGGCATCGGCCATCTGGAGATGCTCGCGGACTGGTTCCCTTCTGAGCGCCTGTACGGAGCGGTCGTATCCGAGGGGGCCGGAAGGACTGGGCCGGCAGCAGTAGTCCATACGGGATCGGGCCGAACGATCATCGGTCCTGCTGCGCCCGATCGCTGGAGCAGCCGGGATGTTCAGGAGAATCTGAAACTGTTGCAAAAAGTCTTGGAGAATGCAGGATTTCGTACGGTTTTGTCGAACAGATTGAAAGATGAGTTATGGCGCAAGCTGATCATCAATTCGGTGATCAATCCGCTCACAGCGCTCATGGAGATCAGGAACGGAGCTTTATTCGGTCATGAATCTCTGGTCACGGTCATGAAACTGTTGTTTGATGAAGCGCTTGCAGTGGCCGGAGTCAACGGCGTGCAGCTGGACGCGGCTCTGCTCTGGGACGGGCTGAAGGAAGTGTGCGACAGAACGGCGGGCAATCAGTCGTCCACCCTGCAGGATATGAAGGCTGGCAGGCCGACCGAGCTGCCGTGGATCAACGGAGCGATCGTGCGCCTGGGCGAACGGGCGGGACTTAAAGTCCCGACTCATGCGCTGATGATGCGGCTGCTGGAGGCCAAAGAGGACTTACGTTAGGAAGCGGGTGTCAGCATGCATTTTCTGCTCAATCTGGTGCAATGGGTATTCGCATTGGCAGCGATCATACCCTTTGCCACGTTCTTTATCTTATATTACGTGCTGAACAGGTTCATGGAGGACAAGAAAAAAGCCAAAACGCTGACGATCGACATTACGACCCTGCTCCTGGTCTTCGTCGTATCCGCGATGTTCAATACGATCATCCGACCGGGCATGAGCTTCCTCTGGATCATCCTGTTCGCGTTCCTCGTGGCCTTCGGGCTGGCCGGCGGCATGCAGACGAGGAATCAGGGAAAGGTCGACCTGCAGAGAACGTTCCGCATCATCTGGCGGATCGGATTCCTCGTGCTCAGCCTGCTGTATATCATTCTCCTGCTCATCGGCATCGGCCAGTATTTCTTCCGCGTCTGACGCGGGCAGCGCTTCACTGCTATATACGAATCCGGCAAGTTATCCCCCAACCGGTCCATCGGGATCCGGCAGGGGGATTATGCTTTTGACGATATGCCGATGTGCGTGTACAATCGAATAGGAAGTTATCTCGAACAGGTTATGATCTCGCTTCTGTCCATGCTTGTCAGAGCAAACATCGGCCATCGGGTACGGGCTACTGGTCAGGATGGCCTTGCGCATCTTGTTATTAAGGAAGGTATATGATGAGAATAGAGACGATTCCTCAGATCCATTCCAATCCACTGGCGAACGATTACATACAAGGCAGCCCACGGCTGTCCGGACGATATCACGGGCATCCCCGCGATGAGGCCGCCTGGGCCTCGCGCCTCGAATATCTCGCGCGGAAACCGCTGGCCGCCGACCGTGGGCAGCTCGCGGATGCACTTGTGGCATACAACAGAAATGTCGCCAATCATGAAGCAGCCCTGCGCCATGCGGAGCTGCTCAGATCACCCGACACGGTGGTGGTGATCGGCGGGCAGCAACCCGGTTTGTTCAGCGGACAGCTGCTCGTCATCTACAAGGCGATCACGATCATCCGCCAGGCGAGGGAGGCGGAGCAACGGCTGGGCAGGCGGGTCGTTCCGGTGTTCTGGATCGCCGGAGAAGATCACGATATCGCCGAGGTGGATCACATACATGTGCTGCGCCCCGATCTGAGCGTGCACAAGCTGCAGCTTGCCCGATCCGACCAGGAGCGGATCTCGATCAGCCATCGGCCGATCCTCCGGGAGCAGTGGGAGCAGGCGATTCGCAGCCTGGCCGGCGAACTGCCGGATACGGACGCCAAGGCCGGATATATCCGTCAGCTTTCCGCGATCTGCGAGGAGTCGCGGACGCTCAGCGAGGCGTTCGCGCGCATCCTGGCCTGGTTGTTCGGCCCGGCAGGCCTCGTCCTCATCGACAGCGCGCATCCTTCGATCCGCAGTCTGGAAACGGCGATGTGGAAGCAGCTGATCGCAAGCAATGATCAGCTTCGCGAAGCCTATGTCCGTGCGGCGGAGGAACTTGCCGCAGCGGGCTATACACCGCAGGCGGATGTGCATCCGGATGGCGCCAATCTGTTTTATTATCACCAGGGAAAACGCCTTCTCCTGTATCGGAAGGGAGAGGCTTACGCCGACCGACAGGGGCTCGTCGCCCTTTCGCAGGACCAGCTCCTGGCGATCGCGGAGCAGGAGCCGGAACAGCTCAGCAACAACGTGCTGACGAGACCGCTCATGCAGGATTACCTGTTCCCGGTGCTCGCAGCCGTGCTCGGTCCGGGTGAGATCGCCTATTGGGGCCAGCTGAAGGAAGCCTTCGAGACCCTTGACATGAGACTGCCGCTGCTTGTGCCGAGAGCATGCTATACGCTGCTGGAGCCATCTGACCAGAAGACGATGGAGCGCTTCGGCCTGACGATCGAAGATGCGCTGTATCGCCTGCGGGAGAAGCGCGATGCCTGGCTGGGCAGCCAGGAGACCTTTGACGTCGAACGGGCCTTCGCCGACGTGGAGGCCGCCGTGCGGAGCGCCTATGAGCCGCTCATCGCAAGCGCCGGGAAGGTCAGCCCGGTGATGAAGGCGCTTGGGGAGACGAACCTTGCGCGGATCATCGAGCAGGTTCATTATTATCGGGGCAGAATAGAGAAGGAGATCGCCGGCAAGCACGAGGTGGGGCTGAGGCAGTTCGACCGGCTCGGCGCCTCGCTGATGCCGACAGGCGTTCCGCAGGAACGCGTCTATAACGTATTCGCCTACCTGAACCGTTACGGAGAAGGGTGGCTGGAGCATCTGCTTCACCAGCACCATCCCGACCCGCTTGATTATCGGCATCATTATGTCGTCTACCTGTAGATCGGCGAGAAAGAGGGAGAACATGAACACATTGGACAGAAGCATCATCAGGGACATCGCGCTGGCGCCGCAGGGGCATCTGAAGATCGACTGGGCCAGCGCCCACATGCCGGTGCTGAACAGGATTCGCCAGCAGTTCGAACGAGACAAGCCGTTTCAGGGGCTGAAGGTGACGATCTGCCTTCACCTGGAGGCGAAAACCGCTTACCTCGCCAAGGTGATCCAGGCTGGCGGGGCTGAGGTGACGATCGCCGGCAGCAATCCGCTGTCGACGCAGGACGATGTCTGCGCCGCGCTGGTGGAGGACGGCATCACCGTATATGCGAAGCACAATCCGGAGCCGGACGAATACAAGCGCATGCTCGTACTCGCGCTGGAGACGAAGCCGGATCTGATCATCGACGATGGCGCCGATCTGGTGACGATCCTGCATGGCGAGCGTCCCGATCTGCTGCCGCAGATTCGCGGCGGCGCGGAGGAGACGACGACCGGCATCATTCGCCTGAAGGCGCTGCAGAAGCAGGGCAAGCTGCAGCTGCCAATGGTGGCGGTCAACGACGGACTGTGCAAGCATCTGTTCGATAACCGCTATGGAACCGGACAGTCGGTATTTGACGGCATCAGCCGCACGACCAATCTCGTCATCGCCGGCAAGACCGTGGTCGTGGCCGGATACGGCTGGTGCGGCAAGGGCGTGGCGATGCGCGCCAGGGGCCTGGGAGCCAGCGTTGTGGTGACCGAGGTGGATCCGATCAAGGCGGTGGAAGCGCATATGGACGGTTTCTCCGTCATGCCGATGCTGGAGGCGGCGCGCATCGGCGACATCTTCATCACCGTCACGGGCAACCGCAGCATCATCCGCAAGGAGCATTACGAGGTGATGAAGGATGGCGCGATCCTGGCCAATGCCGGCCACTTCGACGTGGAAGTGAACAAGCCGGATCTGAACGAGCTCGCGGTATCGAAGCGGCAGGTGCGCACGAACATCGAGGAGTTCCGTCTGGCCGACGGGCGCAGGCTCTATCTGCTCGCCGAAGGGCGGCTGGTCAACCTGGGCGCCAGCGACGGACACCCGGCGGAGATCATGGACATGACCTTCTCGCTTCAGGCGCTTGGCCTGAAGTATGTGAACGATCACCATGAGCGCCTCGGCAAGCAAGTGGTGGAGGTTCCGCGTGAGATTGACGAACAGGTGGCGCGCTACAAGCTGGAGTCCCTGGGGCTTCGCATCGACGCGCTGACGCCGGAACAGATCGCCTATCTGGACAGCTGGAACTAGGGGTTTCCGGCCGGTCCGATCAAGATCTTTCGGCCATCCATTCGGGCGCTCGGCCGGATCTGGAAAAAAATTTTATATAGCTCAAAAAATCCTGCTCAAGCAGCAGGATTTTTTATTTTTTTGTCGAATTTGCATGTGAGTGGTGGAAAGTGGGGTAAAGTGGAGCGAAAGGGTGGCAAGGGGGGTGGACGAACATGTTTATGGGTGAATATCAGCATGCCCTGGACGAGAAGGGCCGCATCATCATTCCGGCCAGGTTCCGGGATGCGCTGGGTCCCCAGTTCGTCGTTACCCGCGGCCTTGACAACTGCCTGTTCGTCTATCCGATGGAGGAATGGGCGAACATGGAGAAGAAGCTGAAGGCCCTGCCCCTGATGAAATCCGATGCCCGGGCTTTCACCCGCTTCTTCCTCTCGGGCGCCGTTGAATGTGAACTGGACAAGCAGGGAAGGATAACGCTGCCGACGGTGTTGCGCGAGCACGCGAAGCTCGTGAAGGATGCGGTCATCATCGGCGTCTCGAGCCGCGTGGAGATCTGGAGCAAGGAAGCCTGGGAGGAATACACGCGTCAGTCCGAAGCATCCTTCAACGAGATTGCGGAGAAGCTGGTGGATTATGATCTCGATCTGTAAAGGAGGACAATCGGTGTTCCATCACGTTACGGTCTTGAAGCAGGAGGCGGTAGACGGACTCGCGGTGAAGCCTGACGGGATCTATGTGGACTGCACGCTCGGAGGAGCCGGTCACAGCATGGAGATCGTGAAGAGGCTGGGCGAGTCGGGGAGGCTCATCGCATTTGACCAGGATGAGACGGCGATCCGCCATGCAGAGAAGACGCTGGAGCCTTATATGGATCGGGTGACCATCGTGCGCAGCAATTTCCGCTACCTGGAGCGTGAGCTCGGGAAGCTCGGCGTTCAAGGGGTTGACGGCATCCTGTTCGACCTTGGCGTCTCATCGCCGCAGCTCGATGAAGCGGAGCGCGGCTTCAGCTACAACAAGGACGCCGAGCTGGACATGCGGATGGACCGCAGCACGGAGCTGACAGCCGAGACGATCGTCAATACATGGGATGAGGAGCGGATCGCCCACATCCTGCTGGAATATGGCGAGGAGAAGTTCGCGCGCAGGATCGCGAAGCATATCGTCCATACGAGGCAGCGGGAACCGATCCGCACGACCGAACAGCTGGCGGAGATCATCAAGGAAGCGATCCCCGCGCCGGCGAGACGTACCGGGCCCCATCCCGCAAAGCGAAGCTTTCAGGCGATCCGCATCGCGGTCAATGATGAGCTCGGCGCATTCGAGGATGCGCTGGCAGGCTCGCTCAAGGTCTTAAGGCCCGGCGGCCGCATAGCAGTCATCACCTTCCATTCGCTGGAAGATCGTATATGCAAGCAATTTTTCGCCAAACATACCGAGCGCTGCACCTGTCCGCCAGATTTTCCGATGTGCGTGTGCGGCAACCAGGGGGTGTTGCGCCTGGTCAATCGCAAGCCGATCCTGCCCGGACCGGAGGAGTTGAAGGACAATCCGCGGGCGCGCTCGGCCAAACTGAGAATCGCCGAGAAGCTGGACAGAAGCCAGTAACAGACAATGGTAGAGGAGGAATCGATGATGGGGTATTACGTACATGGCAGCGCAGCCCTGGAAGAGCGCAGGCAGCAGCAACGGGTCATATACAAAGAGCAAAGAAAAAAGGTCTATCGACGCAGCGTTGTCACTCCGCAGGAGAAGTTGCTCTGGCTGTCGGGCATCATCCTCTGCGTATTGGTCGCAGGCGCCATCCTGTTCCGCTATGCGCAGATCTATGAGATCAACACCCGCATCCAGCAGATGGAGCATCAGATCCGCAAGATCGAGCTGGAGAACAGCACGCTGAAGCTGGAGGTCGCGAAGCTGCAGGATAACAAGCGTCTCCTGGAGATCGCCAGGGAGCTTGGTTATGTTCCTGCGGATACCATTACAGAGATCTCGATCATGTCTCCGATGTCGGATGTCAGCATCGCCATGTCCGGTCAGGAGTGAGCAGCATGTCACGCAAAATCAAGATTCGTTCTTTTCTCATCGGGGGCCTGTTCACCCTCTTTTTTGTTATTGTGGGCATCAGGCTTTATTACGTGCAGGTGGTTCAGGCACACGATCTGACAGAGAAAGCGGTGCGCGTCTGGTCGGCGGACAGCGTGTTGCCTTCCACGCGCGGCGCCATCTACGATCGCAACGGCAATGTGCTCGCCTGGAACGCGCCCTCCTATACGGTCGCCGTCAATCCAGGGCTCATCCATCAGCGGGGCCTGGCCGACAAGGTGGTAAGCGGGCTGGCGCCGCTGCTCGGCATGGATCATGAAGCGGGCTATCGCAAGCTGCAGCAGCTGGTGACAAAGAAGCGGGAGGACGGCAGCTACTATGTGCACGTCGAGGTGCGCAATGAAGGCTGGAAGATCGACAGCGACGTGGCAGACAGGATCAGAAGCTGGATGAGCGAGAACGACATCGTCGGCGTCAATCTGCTGCAGGACAATAAACGATACTATCCCAATGGCTCCCTTGCCTCGCATGTGCTCGGCTATACGGACAAGGACGGCAATGCGATCATGGGCATCGAGTATACGCTTGACGGGATACTCAAAGGAAAGGACGGCAAGATTCACTATGAACGGGATCGGCTCGGCTATGAGCTGCCGAAGGGGACGGCTCTCTACGAGCCTCCGGTGAACGGCAAGTCGGTCCGGCTCACGATCGACCAGAACATCCAGCATTACATGGAAGCGGCGCTGGAGGAGGTCTACAACAAATACGAGCCGATCAGCGTCACGGCGATCGCCGCCGATCCGAACACGCTGGAGATCCTCGGGATGGCCAACTACCCGAATTTCGATCCGAACAGATACTGGGACATCAAGTCGCAGGCGGACTTTTATAATCATGCCATCTCCTCCATCTATGAGCCTGGCTCCACCTTCAAGATCGTCACGCTTGCGGCGGCGGTGGAGGAAGGGCTGTTTGACCCCGACGAGACCTATATGTCCGGCCGCATCCGTGTGGCGGACACCTACATCAATGACCACAACGGCGGTCGCGGCTGGGGAGAGATCACCTACCTCGAGGGGTTCCTGCGCTCCAGCAACGTGGCGTTCGTACAGCTCGGGCAACGTCTCGGAGGAGAGAAGCTTCGTTATTATATCGAGCAGTTTGGCTTCGGCGTGAAGACGGGCATCGAGCTGAGCAGCGAAGCCAGGGGGGATGTTCGCTTCAACCTGAACTATCCGACCGAGGTGGCGACGGCGACATTCGGCCAGGGGCGTGTCACCGTGACCGGCATCCAGCAGGTGGCAGCGATCAGCGCGATCGCCAATGGCGGCAAGCTGCTCAAGCCACACCTCGTCAAGGAGATCATCGATTCCGATACGGGCGAGACGGTCGAGGAGTTCGGGCCGCAGTTCATCCGGCAGGTGGTCAGTGAGCGTACCGCCCATGAGGTGGCGGGCTATCTGGAGCAGGTCGTATCGAACCAGAGCTACGGTACCGGTCGGAGGGCCTACATCGAGGGCTACCGCATCGCGGCCAAGACAGGTACGGCGGAGAAGGTCGTGGACGGCAAGTATGCTGACGACCGGTACGTGCTGTCCTTCGGCGGCTTCGCTCCGGTGGATGATCCGAAGATCGCGCTGATCGTGATCGTCGACGATCCGAAGATTGAGAGCTACACCCAGGGCAGCGAGGTCGTGGCTCCGGTGTTCCGCGAGATCATGGAGAAAAGCCTTCGCTATCTTGGCGTCGAAACCGAAAGGAGCGAGGTGACGGTCAATTCCGTGCAGATTCAGAGCAAGCTGCCGACCCTGACCGTCCCGAATCTCGTTACGATGGACCCGCTCAGGGCCGGAGAAGTGCTGGCCGCGAAGGGGTTCGGCTACGTCATCCTCGGCAACGGCCACAAGGTGATCGACCAGTTCCCGGCATCCGGGACGCGAGTCGGCAGCAGGCAGCAGGTCATCCTGCTGACCCAGGACAAGTCCCGGGCGCTGTTGCCCGACATGAGCGGCTGGTCGCTGCGAGATGCGATGGAGCTTGCCACCTATCTCGACATCAAGGTGCGGGTGAGCGGCGAAGGCTATGTCGTTCGCCAGTATTGGCAGGGGAACGGCGAGGAACAGCTGCTGCACCTGGAGCTTCAGCCGCCTGCCGCGGCTTCGGAGACGCAGGTGTCACCTGAGTCCGTTGGTGAACCGTCAGCTGACGGGAATTCGTCAGGCTGATCGAGCTGCGGGCTCTATTCGGCAGAGCCGCTGACGGAACGTCATGGCATCGCATATCCCCTCATTCTAACCTCGTCCATGGCTGAATAAGCTGTACTGAAGACGAAGCCAAGGAGTGACAGGTTGGATGAGAGTATCGAATGTGACCGTAAGGCGGCGCCTGCTGGCAGCGATGATCATCTGCTTCGTTCTGTTCGTCAGTCTGATCATCCGTCTGGCATACGTCCAGCTGGTGATGGGACCGGATATCGCCGCCAGGGCGGAGGAGTCATGGCGGCGCAACATCCCGTTCATGGCCAAGCGCGGCGAGATCGTCGACCGGAGCGGCATCGCCCTGGCGTATAACATCAGCACGCCTTCGATCTGGGCGCTGCCGGCGCAGATCCAGGATCCCGAGGAGACGGCCAGGAAGCTCGCCGCGGTGCTGGACATGTCCGCGGAGGACATCCGTCGCATCATCACGAAGCGGTCGCTCATCGAGGTGATCAAACCGGGAGGCCGCAAGATCTCGCTGGACAAGGCGAGGGAGGTTCAGGCGCTCGGGCTGCCGGGGATCATCGTCGGCGAGGACAACGACCGATACTATCCGTTCGGCAACCTGGCCTCGCATGTGCTGGGCTTCACCGGCATCGACAATCAGGGGCTGGCCGGACTGGAGCTGAAGTACGATGAATACCTTCGAGGCATCCGGGGCAGCGTGACCTTCCTGGCGGATGCGGCGGGGCGAGAGATGCCAGGCAGCACGGAGGAGTTCGTGCCGCCGAAGGATGGACTTACGCTGCAGCTGACCATCGACAAGCACATCCAGGCGATCTTGGAGCGGGAGCTCGATCAGGCGATGCTGCAACATCAGCCGCAGAGCATCATCGGCATCGCGATGAACCCGAACAACGGGGAGATCCTGGCGATGGCCTCCAGGCCGGACTATGAACCGGCCAATTACCAGGCGTATCCGGCGGAGGTGTACAACCGCAATCTCCCGATCTGGATGACGTACGAGCCGGGCTCGACCTTCAAGATCATCACCCTGGCGGCGGCGCTGGAGGAAGGCAAGGTTGACCTGCATCATGACCGATTCTACGATCCGGGCTGGATCGAGGTGGCGGGGGCGCATCTGCATTGCTGGAAGCGGGGCGGCCACGGCAGCCAGACCTTCCTGGAGGTCGTGCAGAACTCCTGCAACCCCGGTTTCGTCGTGCTTGGTCAGATGCTGGGCAAGGAGACGCTCTTCGACTACATCAAGCGATTCGGCTTCGGCACGAAGACCGGCATCGATCTGCTTGGCGAGGAGAACGGCATCCTGTTCGACCTGGATAAGGTCGGCCCGGTGGAGCTGGCCACGACCTCGTTCGGCCAGGGCGTCTCGGTGACGCCGATCCAACAGGTGGCGGCGGTGGCTGCGGCGATCAACGGCGGCAAGCTGTACAGACCTTATGTCGCCAAGAAGTGGATCCAGCCGGAGACCGGCGAGGTCATCCAGGAGAATGAACCGCATCTCGTGCGCACCGTCATCTCCGAAGCAACATCCGCGAAGGTGCGGGAGGCGCTGGAGAGCGTCGTTGCTCTCGGCACCGGCCGCAACGCCTTCATCGAGGGCTACCGCGTCGGCGGCAAGACGGGCACGGCGCAGAAGGTCAAGGACGGCGTTTATGCCAAGGATGAGCACATCGTGTCGTTCATCGGCTTCGCCCCGGCGGATGATCCGCAGGTGATCATCTATATCGCGGTTGATGATCCGCAGGGCATCCAGTTTGGCGGACTGGTCGCCGCGCCGATCGTCCGTAATATTATGGAAGACACTCTTGTATATTTAGGAGTAGAGCCGCGTCAGGAACAGATGGAGAAAGCATATAAATACCCGGATGTACCCATCGTCGAAGTGCCTGATCTGACAGGATTGACAACACGGGAAATCTACGAGATGCTGCGCTCTGATCTACAGATCGTCACGTCCGGAAAAGGCAACTATATCGTGAATCAGGCTCCCAAGGCCGGGACGCGCGTGGAGCAGGGCTCCGTGATCCGCATCTATCTGGCCGAAGAGCCCGAGGAGCATCGGCATGACTAGCCTCTTCCGGCGTACAGCGTATACCAGGATCCGCAAATCGGCAATGCTGTTAACGATCCGTCAGCATCGCGCGAGGCGGTAGCAGGAGGAGAGGCGTATGCTGCTCGGAGATTTGGCGAAGCTGCTCATCACGGCTTCGACGCAGGGGGATCTCGCCACGCCGATCACGGGCGTGCAGATCGATTCGCGCAAGGTGCAGCCCGGTGATCTGTTTATCTGCATCAGGGGCCATCGTGAGGATGGCCACGATTATGCGAGGCAGGCCGAAGCGAACGGCGCCGTCGCGCTCGTCGTCGAGCGGGATGTGGACAGCCGCCTGCCGAAGCTGCTGGTCAAGGATTCGCGCTACGCGCTTGCGGTCATCGCCAGCGCCTGGTATCGATACCCGAGCGAGCAGCTGAAGGTGATCGGCGTTACCGGAACCAACGGCAAGACGACGATCACCTACCTGCTCGATCAGATCCTGCGCGACGAAGGACGGAAGACCGGACTCATGGGCACGATCCGCGTCAGGATCGGGGATCGAACCTTCGAGTCCAGCAACACCACGCTCGAATCGCTCGAGCTGCAGGCGCATCTGCGCAGGATGTGCGACGCCGGGGCGGAGTATTGCGTCATGGAGGTGTCCAGCCATGCGCTGGAGCAGGGACGGGTTCGCGGCACGCGCTTCCGCACCGCCGTGTTCACGAATCTGACGCAGGATCATCTCGACTACCATCTGACGATGGAGCAGTATCGCTCCGCCAAGGGCCTGCTGTTCGCGAGGATGGGCAATACCTTCAGCGATCGGCTGGAGCAGCTGCAGTTCGCGGTGCTGAACGCGGATGATGAGGCGTCGAAAGAGTACGCGCGGCTGACCAACGCGCAGGTCATCACCTATGGCATCCGGAATCCCGCCGATGTTCGCGCCAGCGACATCAGCATCACCCATGAAGGTACGGTGTTCACCATGACCAGCTTCGCGGGTAGCGTGCCGATCCGGCTGAAGATGTTCGGCCTGTTCAACGTCTACAATGCCCTGGCGGCCGCGGCCGCAGCGATCGCCGAGGGCATCCCGCCGGATCACATCGGCCGCAGCCTGGAGAGCGTGCCCGGAGTGGAGGGCCGTTTCGAACCGGTCTACGCCGGTCAGGAGTTTCTCGTGCTGGTCGATTATGCGCACACGCCCGACAGCCTGGAGAATGTGCTGCAGACGATCCGGGAGTTCGCCCGGGGGAACATCATCACGGTCTTCGGCTGCGGCGGTGACCGCGATCGCACGAAGCGCCCGATCATGGGAGAGAAGGCGGCGATGTACAGCGATTACGTCTATGTCACCTCGGACAATCCGCGCTCGGAGGACCCGGAGCGGATCGTCCAGGACATCATGCGCGGCATCAGACGACTGCCGGATCGCGCATCCCATGTCGAGATCGAGCTGGATCGGCGGGAGGCGATTCGCAAGGCGGTTGCGCGCGCGGGGGCAAAAGATGTAGTATTGATTGCGGGCAAAGGTCATGAAACCTACCAGGAAATCCGCGGTGTGCGTCATCCCTTCGATGATCGTGAGGCCGCCAGGGAAGCAATAAGGAGCTTAATGCCATGATCAGACGTACGATTGGAAAGCTTGCGGAGATGATCCGCTGCGAGGCGGACATCGCCCATGCGAATGTGGAGTTTGCCGGTGTGTCGACGGATTCGCGCACCGTGCAGCCGGGGAATCTGTTCATACCGCTCATCGGCGAAACCTTCGACGGACATGAATATGCCGCACATGCAGTCGAGCGAGGCGCGGCGGCCGTACTGTGGCAGGCTGAACGGGAAGGAGCGCCTGCAGGGGTGCCGGTCATTCGCGTCCAGGATACGCTGGCTGCCCTGCAGGAACTGGCAGCTGCCTACCGTCGGCAGCTGCCTGTGCGTATCATCGGCGTCACCGGCAGCAATGGCAAGACGACGACCAAGGATATGATCGCCGCTTGCCTGGCGACGACATACAAGATGCACAAGACGCAGGGCAATCTGAACAATCATATCGGCCTTCCGCTCACCTTGCTGGCGATGGATGAGGATACGCAGATGGCCGTGCTGGAGATGGGGATGAGCGGCGTCGGCGAGATCGAGCTGCTGGCGAAGATTGCCGCGCCGGAAGTGGCCGTCATCACCAATGTCGGCGAGGCGCATCTGATGCAGCTCGGATCCCGGGAGCGCATCGCCAGGGCCAAGCTGGAGATTACGGCGGGGTTGCCGGAAGACGGGCTGCTCATCTACAACGGCGATGAGCCGCTGCTGGAGCGGACGCTGGATCAGATGAACCTGCCGAAGACGATGCTCAGATTCCGCTTCGGCGAACAGGCCACCAACGATTATTACCCGATCGCCATCATGCTGCAACAGCAGCAAACCTCGTTCAAGCTGAACGTGCCGTTCTCGCCGGTGTTCACGATTCCGCTGCCCGGCATGCACAACGTGCTGAACGCGCTGGCCGCTGTGGCCGCTTCCAAATACATGGGCGTGTCGGAAGCGGACATCGTCAGGGGGCTGGCCGAGATGCGCATCACCGGCATGCGCAGCGAGTTCCTGCAGGCGGCAAACGGCGCCACCGTGATCAACGATGCGTACAATGCCAGTCCGAGCTCGATGCGCGCCGCGCTGAAGATGTTTGAGTCCCTGAGCTCGCGCGGCCGCAAGCTCGTCGTGCTCGGGGATATGCTGGAGCTCGGCGACCGGTCCGAGGAATTCCATCGCGAGATCGGCAGGCTGCTCGATCCGGACAAGATCGATTACGTGTTGACGTACGGCAAACTGGCTTCCTGTATTGCGGAGGAAGCGGCGAAACGTTACCCTGAAGGGTATGTGTTCTCCTTCACGGACAAGGAAGAGCTGGCCTCGGAGCTTGCCAGACTGTTGACGGAGCGCGACATGGTCCTGTTCAAGGCGTCGAGGGGCATGCAGCTGGAACATATCATCCGGATGATCATATAACGATATATTGGCAATTGATCTATTGGCAATTGATTCGCGGGAGGCAAGGATTGTGGAACTGAAAGCCATATTGTTCATGATGGGGACATCCTTTTTGCTGGGTATCATATTAAGTCCATTGTTCATCCCGATCCTTCGCCGATTAAAGTTCGGGCAACAGATACGCGAGGAAGGACCGGAAAGCCATCAGAAGAAATCGGGAACGCCGACGATGGGCGGGACGATCATCCTCCTGTCGATGCTGCTCTCGGTGCTGTTCGTGTCCAGATGGAGCGGGGAGATCGACTACAAGCTCTATGTGTTGCTGATCGCCACCTTGGGCTACGGGCTGGTGGGTTTTCTCGACGACTACATCAAGATCGTCTTCAAGCGCTCGCTTGGCCTGACGGCGAAGCAGAAGCTGCTGGGACAGCTGATCGTGTCGGTCGTCGTGTGCGTCATCCTCGCGCTCAACGGTCACAGCACCGACATTGCCATCCCGCTGACGGATGTATCGCTGCCGCTTGGCTGGCTGTACTATCCGCTCATCGTGTTGTTCATGATGGGCATGAGCAATGCTGTCAATTTTACGGACGGGCTCGACGGGCTCCTGTCCGGAACCAGCGCCATCGCCTTCGGGGCGTTCACGGTGCTTGCGATGCTGTACAGCCAGCCTGAGGTGGCGCTTTTCTCGGCGGCGATGATCGGCGCCGTGCTCGCCTTCCTCGTATTTAACGCGCATCCTGCGAAGGTGTTCATGGGCGACACCGGGTCGCTCGCCATCGGCGGCGGCATCACGCTGGTCGCCGTGCTGCTCAAGGAGGAAGTGCTGCTCCTCATCATCGGCGGCGTGTTCGTGATCGAGATCCTCTCGGTGATCATTCAGGTCATCTCGTTCAAGACCACCGGTCGCCGCGTGTTCAGGATGAGCCCGATCCATCACCACTTTGAATTGGCAGGCTGGTCCGAATGGAAGGTCGTCATTGTCTTCTGGCTGGCCGGCCTTGTCCTGGCAGGACTTGGACTACTCATCAGCAAGGGGTTATAACATATGAAGCATCCACGAGAGTATGCGGGCCAACAGGTGGTCGTACTGGGACTGGCCAGGAGCGGCCGCGCCTGCGCCAGGCTGTTCCACGAGCTGGGGGCCAGGGTCATCGTCAATGACAGGAAGGACAGAAGCGAGTGCCCGGAGGCTGACGAACTGGAGTCGCTTGGCATTCAGGTCATCTGCGGGTATCATCCGGATGACCTCATGCATGAGGGGATTCATCTCGTTGTGAAAAATCCCGGCATCCCCTATTCGGCCCCGCCGCTCAGGCGCGCCATGGAGCTCGACCTTGAGATCGTCACCGAGGTTGAGGTGGCCTGGCACATGACGGACAAACCGATCATCGGCATCACCGGCTCCAACGGCAAGACCACCACCACTACCTGGATCTATGAGATGCTGCGGGCCGCCGGCATGAAGCCCGTCGCCTGCGGCAATATCGGCCGGGCGATGTGCGAGGTGATCGTCGAGGAGCGGGAGCCTTACCATTGGCTCGTGAGCGAGCTGAGCAGTTTCCAGCTGAAGGGAACGGTGCATTTCCGCCCGCATATCGCCTGTCTTCTGAATATATCGGAGACGCATCTCGACTACCATGGCAGCATGGAGGATTACATCGAATCAAAGGCGAAGCTCTTCGCCCATCAGACTGCATCGGACAAGGCTGTGCTGAACTATGACGACGAGGTATGCCGCAGGCTGGTCGGACGCATCCGCGCCGATGTGACCTTCTTCTCGGCGGCAAGCCGGCTGGAGCGAGGCGTGTATGTCGATGGCGGCGACATCGTCTTCCGCGACGGGGACGGGGAGCTGCATCGCTTGCTTCCGGTGAGCGAGCTTGGCATCCCCGGCAGCTACAATGTGGAGAATGCGCTCGCCGCCACCGCCGCCGCGATCGGGGCGGGGGTACCCCTCGACGCGATCGCGCGGGTGCTCGCGTCCTTCCGGGGCGTGGAGCATCGCCTCGAATACGTGGCGGAGCGGGGCGGCGTCCGATATTACAACAATTCCAAGGCAACGAACGCCTCGGCGGCGATCAAGGCGCTGGAGGCGATCGACGCGAGGATCGTGCTGATCGCCGGCGGTCTCGATCGCGGCGCCACCTATGAGGAACTGGTGCCGGTGCTGCGCGAGCGCGTGAAGGCGCTCGTCCTGCTCGGCGAGACCAGGGAGAAGCTGAAGCGCGCGGGCGAACAGGCGGGCCTGGATGCGATCGAGGTGGTGGAGGGCGAGAGCCCGGAAGCCGTGATCCGCGAAGCTGTGCGGCGCGCCTCCGCCCTGGCCCGACCGGGCGATGTGGTGATGCTTAATCCTGCCTGCGCCAGCTGGGATATGTTCTCCTCCTATGAGGAGAGGGGACGCATGTTTAAAGAGTCGGTGCATAACCTAGAGTAAGGAGCTTGTTCGGCCTTCCGGCAAGCTTCAAATCTCGCAGAGAGGTGTTTGCTCCGATGGCTAAAGTTCGAACCGCCCCCGATATTACGATTGCGGCGAGCACGATGTTCCTGCTGGCGATCGGCGTCATCATGGTGTACAGCGCCAGCTCGGTGCTTGCCTTCCATGAGTTCGGAGATTCATTCTACTATTTCAAGCGCCAGGCGATCTTCGCCGCGCTGGGCGTGGCGGCGATGCTGGCGGTGATGAACGTGGATTATCCGATCTTCAAGAAATACGCGAAGCCGATCATCCTCATCTGCTTCGCGCTGCTCGTGATCGTCCTCATACCGGGTATCGGCGTTGTTCGCGGCGGCGCGCGCAGTTGGCTCGGCATCGGGTCGTTCGGCATCCAGCCGTCCGAGTTTATGAAGCTGGGCATGATCATCTTCCTCGCCCATTACTTGTCGGACAACCAGGGCAAGATCACGAATTTCTTCCGCGGCCTCTTGCCGCCGCTGGCCATCGTTGGCCTCGCCTTCGGCCTGATCATGCTACAGCCCGATCTTGGCACAGGAGCCGTGCTGGTCGGCGCTTCACTCATGATCATCTTCACCGCCGGAGCGCGCATCCGCCACCTGATGTTGCTTGCGTTGATCGGCCTGGCAGGCTTCGTCGGGTTGATCCTGGCAGCGCCGTACCGGCTCCAGCGCATTACCGCGTACCTTGATCCGTGGCAGGATCCGCTGGGCGCCGGTTATCAGGCGATCCAGTCGCTGTACGCGATCGGTCCGGGCGGGCTGGT
>CALGAO010000065.1 GCA_937957685.1 uncultured Paenibacillaceae bacterium | reverse complement strand
AAGCCAAGCTGTCCGTAGCTGTTGTCGCCGAACCCATACACCTTCCCGTTATCCGTCAGCAACAAGGTGTGAGTATCACCTGCGTCGATCGCCACCACCTGGCCATCGACACCGCTCAGATCCACCATTACCGGTGTCGCGCTAAACCCCGAATTCCTGATGGTCCCGTTCCCCAGCTGCACTTAATTGTTCACCCCGACCGCATACACCTCTCCATCAGCAGTCAAGACAACGGAATGGGAGAAACCCACCGCGATGTCGACGATGTCGAGGCCCGGGAACGCCGTCACCAGCTCTGGCGCCAGCTGGGTCGAACCACCGTTATCCAGCGCAAGCTCGCCCATATTGTTCCGCCCAAAGGCGTGCAGTTCCGGCAAACCGCCCTCCTCCTCGGTCGAGAACGGGGCGAATCCAGGCTCGTCATCGTGCGCCTCCTCTCTGACCGTATCGTATACATCCTCCGTCACATCGTCGCCGTACACGGCGTCCGTGACACTGTCGTCCACGGTGTCCACAACATGGCTGTCCGTCCCGACATCCTCCAAATCCGGAACTGGCTCCGCCCATGCGGCGAACCCGCTTTGCACGATGATTACGACGAAGCAGAGCAGCGTCATCGCGATCCTTCTCCGAGTCATACCTCGCTTCATCTTCCAACCTCCATTGCAGTCAGATCGTTCGATATATCCACGACCGATACTTTTGACTCACGACCAGCGTACTACAATGGACCTTAAAAAAATCTTAAAGAATGTCGATTCATGGAACCGCCGTCCATATCGGCCAGTTCGACAAGACCAGTGAATCTTGACCTTGCTGACTGCCCCTTTTTGGGGGAACGCTTCGAGCGTCCCGGTATGTCCGGGAGACGGTTGCTCCACGTTCATACCCGGTCATCCCGGGAGGATGGTCTCGATGCCTTTCGTCTCCACCCGGGTGAAGTTCCCATGGCATTCCGAACAAGTGGTGTACCAGAATTTCCCTGCGCCAATGACGGGCTTGTCTGAGGTATAATAGTGAATTACTTTGATGAATTTCGTCACCTGTATGCAACTGAGGAGAATGTTATGTTTTTCACCTATGTGCTCGCAGGGCTGGCCGTTGCCATGCCGGTAGGCGCCATCACCGTAGAGATGACCAAACAATGCCTGAAAAATGGCTTCCTGCACGGCTGGGCGGTCGGGCTGGGAGGGATGACGATCGATCTGCTCATGGTCCTCGCTCTGCATCTCGGGCTGGCTCCGATCTTGCAGATCCCATACATCCAGGTGCCCATGTGGCTGATCGGCGCGATCTTCTTGTGCATGATCGGCTATGACTCGATCCGGCATGCCGACAGGGACATGGCTATGCCAGGCGAGACAGCCACGAGATCGATCCTCGCATCCTATCGCAACGGATTTCTGGTGGCGGTCTCCCCCGGCAATCTTGTGTTCTGGCTCAGCGTGTTTGGCACCGTCATCACCAGCTCCTACGACAGCTCCAGACCAATGATGATTCTGGTGGTCGCGGCGGGAGTGCTGACAGGCATTCTGATTCACGACCTGGGCCTGCTGGCCATCCTGACTTTTGCCCGGAAGCTGATGAGCCGCCGCATGATCCGGGCAGCCTCCATCATCGCCGGCCTGGCATTGATCGGCTTTTCCGGTTACTTTCTTTGCGAGTTTATAGTTGGGGTCAAAGGTCTGATCCAGGCCCGTTAGTGATATCTCTCACGCTGTCTCGGCACGTCCGAGAGACGATTTTTTCTTCTCTCACGCCGCTTCGACCGGCCCCAATTCACCCGAGAGAAGATTTTTTCTTCTCTCACGCCGCTTCGACCGCCTTGGCACGCCTGAGAGAAGAAGTGGTCATCTTGTCAGATCAAGTCATCATCCGTCAGGTAGAGTCATTCGAAGGGCACATGGGAGTTGTTCGGAGCTGTTGCGTCTGGTGGTGGAAAACGGGGCTTCGATCGGGTTTCTGCCACCGTTGCAGCAATCGGAAGCCAGAGAGTAATATTCATGCTATGATGGAGATGCCGTGGAATCTGATACGCGGAGGTTGATGCACATGCCACTCGAGATCATCCAGGGAGATATTACGAAGGTTCACGTCGATGCCATCGTGAACGCGGCGAATCGGTCGCTGCTCGGCGGAGGAGGTGTGGACGGAGCCATCCACCGGGCGGCGGGGCCGGAGCTGCTCGAGGAATGCCGCAAGCTGGGCGGCTGCGAGACCGGACAGGCCAAGATCACCAGAGGATACCGGCTGCCCGCATCCCACGTGATCCATACCGTCGGCCCCATATGGCGAGGCGGAGGCTATAACGAGGAGCAGATGCTCGTTTCCTGCTACCGTCGTTCTCTGGAGCTGGCGCAGGAGCATCAGCTTCGCAGCATCGCCTTCCCGCTTATCTCATCAGGGGCGTACGGGTATCCGAAAGAGCAGGCTTTGCAGACGGCGGTAGCAACGATTCGCGAATTTCTGTCGCATCATGAGATGGACGTGTACCTCGTTCTATTCGACGATGAGTCATTCGCCCTGGCGAAGAAGCTGTTCCCCGCCGAGACCAGGGTTTAAAGACAGCCAAGCCGCCCCAACGGGCGGCTTGTTTCATCCCACATAGCGAACCAGCACCCGGTCCACCGACGGGCCGTACGATTCACCGAACAGGATCAGATGAACGAGCAAGTAATAGAGCTGATACAAGGGACGACGTTCTTCATAATCGGGCGGCAACGGGTACGCCTCTTCGTACGCGGCGTAGAACCGGGAGGAGAATCCGCCGAACAACTCGGTGAACGCCATCTCGTATTCCCGGTCGCCATAGGAAACGGCAGGATCGATGAGGTACGGCACCCCCTGGTCGCTGGCGAGCCAGTTCCCGTGCCACAGATCGCCGTGCAGCAAGGACGGTTCGATCCCCGCCGGTATCCAGCGCTCCAGCGATTCGACGAGCCGCATCAGCCGCCTCCTGCGCTCGGCAGGCATGCGCCCGCGTTTCTCCGCCAGCCGGAGCATGGGAAGCAGGCGCCGCTCGGCGTAGAATTCCCTCCACGTATCGCACCAGCCATTCGGTTGCGGGAGCAGGCCGATATAGTTGTCGTGATGAAGGCCGAAGCGCCCGCCGGGCGACCTCCTCCGGTGCAGCTCCGCCATTCCTCGCCCCAGCGCTTCTTCCGTGGTATGACGGGCAGGGCCGGACTCGATCCACTCCAGCACGATCATGCCGCCGCTTCTGTCCGGAATCCCGCCGGCATAGAACGTTTCCGGAACGGCCACCGCACCCGCTTCCTTCAGCAGTGCGAGCCCCTCGGCTTCCCGCTCAAATACGAGTCCATCCAGATCGGGCCGATACTTGACGAACCACTTCCGCTCCCGGGTCTCCGCCACATACGATCGGCCGATGTCCCCGCCTCTCACTTCCCTCAGCGCGATGATCTCTTCCTGCGGCTCAAGCGGCAGAACCCGCTTCAAGGCCTGTTTCAACCACTCCATGCTACGAATCCCCCCAGAATCCCCTATTCCAATGTTTGAGGATGATCTGTTCCCTCTATTGTACCACATTCATGATTCATGCCTGGAAGAGCAGCCTGAACCACTCCCATAATCGGTACAACTGTACACCCGCCAAACAGCAACAGACCGCCCCGACTTCGGGTTGCGGTCTGTTTGTCATCACAGGAGAGTAGCCCCTCCGGACCGAGTTATATGATTTTTCATACAAAATCATCTTGCTGTCTACCGGTTCGGACCGTTTTGTACGATCATTCGTACAAAAAGATCCTCTAACAACCATATTATCCTGATTTTGTACGATTTTTCATACAAAACGAGCCGATTTCAGCGGCGACTGCTTCGTTTTGTACGATTATTCATACAAGCGCAGCAGGCCGGCAATACGAGAGGCAAAACACCCCTCGTTGCGTTTCCGTATCTACCTTCCTCACAAGGCATTGCCCTGCGCGCTCAGCCCCCTCAGCTGTACAGCTTAAACAGCGCCTGTGTGCCGCTGTCCTGTTCGCCCAGGGAAGCCAGCTTCTCATACAGCGATCTGGCGAGCCGGACGCCTGGCATGTCGAAGCCCATCTCCTCCGCGGACTGCAGCGCGATGCCCAGATCCTTGATGAAGTGCTTGACATAGAATCCCGGCTCGAAATTGCCCGCCAGCATCCGCGGTCCCAGGTTGCTGAGCGACCAGCTTCCTGCCGCCCCGGTCTCGATGCTTCTCATGACCTGCTGCGGGTCCAGCCCCGCCTTCATCGCATAGCCGAGCGCCTCGCACACGCCCACCATGTTGGAAGCGATCGCGATCTGATTGCACATCTTGGTATTCTGCCCCGCACCGGCTGGACCCTGGTGCACGATGTTGTTGCCCATCGCCCTGAAGATCGGCAGCATCGCGTCAAATGCCGCCCGGTCGCCGCCGACCATGATCGACAGTCTCGCCTCCCGCGCCCCGATGTCGCCACCCGATACCGGCGCATCCAGCGCATGGCATCCCTTCGCGGCCGCTTCCCGCTCGATCCGCTCGGCAAGCCTTGGGCTGGAGGTGGTCATGTCGATCAGATACGTTCCCGGTCTGGCACTGGCGATGATCCCGTTCTCGCCCAGGTAGACTTCCTCCACGTCGTGCGGATATCCCACCATGGTGATGACCACCTCGACATACCGCGCCAGCTCTCCCGGGCTGTCGTGCCAGATCGCGCCCTGGGCGATCAGTCCCTCCGCCCTTGCCTTCGTCCGATTATACACATGCAACTCATGGCCCGCGGCCATCAGGTTGCGCGCCATGCTTCTTCCCATGACCCCCGTGCCAACAAATCCGATCTTCATTCCTATCATCCTCCTTCTATCTCTTCCATGATATCACATCGGGTTCAGACGCCGAAGGGCCGACAGGATCCCACGTTCCGTTAGCGTCAGGTCATCCGTGTCATCAGCAACAACCGATTGAAACACAGCCAAAAATAAAACACCCGTGATTTCCCTGCGGGGCAGGGATATCCCGAGTGTACGCAAGTTGATGAGTGATCCATCATGTGCTGAGCAGCTTCTCCAGGTGCTTGACCGTCGGGGTCAGATGGGCGAAGAAGTACGCCTCTCTCAGTCTCCGCGAAGCATCGCTGTACCTGAGATACGCGGCTCCTCCCTGATGCAACATGCAGGCCTGGACCGCCTTCAGCGCCAGGTAGGCAGCGTCAAGCCTGATCCGCAGCAGCTCCTTCACCCGATCTGTCAGATCAGGAGAACCCGCCAGCTGATAGAACCGCTCGCGAAGCTCCCTGAACTCCTGCTCCAGCTCATCCGCCTGGACGCGCAGATAAGCGTTGCAGCCGAACTGTCTGTTGCGGGCATACTCGATGCCGCGGATCGATTCGCCGATGACGCCCAGGGCGAGCGGAACCTGATACAGGACGAAATAGGGCCTGATGCGCGGCACGAATCGGTCGGCATCCGAAGCGATGATCATCCGGTCAGGAATGAACACCCCGTCAAATCGGCAGGAATAAGTGGCGCTTCCGTTCAGACCCAGAAACTCCGCCTTGGGAATCAGTTCGAGGCCGTCGGCATTGCACGGCACAAACGCCATGATCCGAAGATCGTCCTCCGCCTGCGCGATGATCCCGAACCAGTGATCCGGACAAAGATTCGATACGGCGCCAAGCTGTCCGGTGATCAGATAGCCTCCGTCCGTGCGTGTCGCCTTCAGATGCAGCTTCTCCAGACCGGAGTAATATTTCATCGGATTCGACAGTCCAGTTGCGCCAAGGCAATGTCCGCCCTCCAGCAGCGGCAGCACTTCCTCGCGCAGATACCTGTTGTCCGTCATCCGCAGATAGGTCATGGAAGCGAGATGGCACCACAGATTGAAGGCGGTGGTCATACAGGTTCTGGCCGTTTCCTCGACGAGCCTCGCTCCGCCCAGCTGCAGCTCCACCTGTGACTTGTGAACGCCGCTCAACCACCCGTTCCTGCCGAGAGCGAGCAGATAATCCTTCGCATAATAAGCCTCGGCATCGATCTTTTTGACATAAGGTCGCAAATATGCCTTGATCAGATCATCCAACTGACCGGACTGAGGTGCACCGAACACCATAGACACCGCCTTCTCCCCCATACCATTGCAGAATCAGTCAGTTCGCAATTTCCGTGATCGTATCGATCGGAGCCTTGACCGCCTGACGCGCTCTCTTGACCGCTTCCTCATCCGGAGCGTCATAGAAGCACAGGCATTTGGTCATGTCTTCGCATACATAGGTTCTGGCGAAGGATACTTCCGGCACTTCGGCGTAATGGACGGAATTCGTTTTCTTCCGATCCAGATAAGCCTCCATGGTCAGGTTCTCCGGCAGATTCCATTCCACCAGGTAGTTCACCTTGTCCGCCTGCTGCTTGACCGTCTCCAGATCCTGACCGACCAGGCGCACCGGCTTGATCAGCGTCACCGGAATGCCCTGTTCGCGCAGGCTCTCATTGACCAGCCCCCGATTCTCTCCTTCCACGATGAAGAAGGCTCTCGTAAAGTCCCTGGACACCTGAACTTCGATGAGGCTGGCATTTTTTGCGCTGAGAACCTCTTGCAGTTCATTTGTCTTGACGGTGAAGACCTCCTTGCTCTTGATCGAACCATTCAGTACCGATTCTACCAGAAACAACGCCACAGTCTATCTCCCCTTTTCCTGGAATGTTCAGGGATTGATCTCCCCAGGTAATTTTATGATAGTAAGTTCAAAAAATCAACTTGGTATGTTTACCGCAAGAATGTGTTATGATAGGCCTATATTGGTTTGGAGGTTATGAGATGAAGGCTACTTACTCACTGCCGTGCAATATCGCCCAGTCGCTCAACATTATCGGCGATCGCTGGACGCTCCTGATCGCCCATGAAATATACGTCGGCCATACCACCTTTAACGAGATCAAGAAGGCGCTCGACGGCATCTCTTCCAACCTGCTGTCCGACCGGTTGAAATATCTCGAGGAGACCGGCCTGATCATGTCTCAGTTGTATTCGGACCACCCTCCGCGGTATGAATACACGCTGACCGAGAGCGGCCGGGATCTCGAGCACGTCTTCAACGCCCTGATCCAATGGGGACGGCTTCATCTTCCCAAGTGCTACAAGAAGCTGATCCATGCCGAATGCGGTCACGAGGTGCGGACGGCTTATTACTGTCCGCATTGCCAGACCAACACGACCGATCTGAAGGTCGCGGAATTGTGAGGAAGCTTCCGGCTTTATTCATGACCCCATTTCCTCTCCACCCAGCGTTCGAACAGATGGATCAACCTGTCCAGCAGCATGCCGATCGCGCCGATGACGATGATCCCGACCAGCACATAGTCAAGCCTGAGCAGGTTACGGCCGTCGACGATCAGATACCCCAGGCCCGACTGGGCGCCGATCATCTCGCCGGATACCAGGAAGATCCAAGAGGTGCCGAGGGCGATATGGAGTCCATTGGTTATATACGGGAATGCCGCAGGCAATATGACCTTGACCAGCAGACTCGCTCCCTTGATCTCGAAATTCTCGGCCACTCTCAGGTAGAACGGATCGACCTTGCGCACCGCGGACACCGTCGACAGCAGCACCGGATAGAACGCGGCGATGAAGATGATGACGATGGCGGATGCATTGCCCAGATTAAACCACAGGATGATAAACGGAGACCAGGCGATCGGCGCCACGGGACGGAGCAACTGAACGATCGGATCGATCACGGCCCACAGCCGCGTCATCCGTCCCAGGATGAGTCCCAGCACGACCGCGATGATGCAGGCGGAGAAATATCCGCAGGCGAATCGATACAGACTGATCGCAATATGGGTCAACAGGGTGCCGTCCGCCGTCAGCTTCACCAGCGATTCGAACACCTTGCGGGGCGGAGGGAGCAATGACTCGTTGAATCCGCCCGCCAGCACGACGAGCTGCCATATGGCCAGCAGGATCAGCATCCCCAGGCATACATTGCCAATCTTGCGCAAACTGTTCACAGGATCACTTCGCTTTATCAATCAGTGAATTGTCGACAAACTCTTCATAAGTCGGCGGATTCTCGGAAAGGCCCATCTCGATCATATAGTGGACCAGCTTGTCATAGGCCTCTTCATTGAGCCGCAGGTTGTCATAGGAGATCCACTCCAGCGACAGGTCCAGCACCTTCTCATCGACGTTCATGTATTTGCCGGAGACCTCCTTGATGTAGTCGTCCTTGGCCTCGGCCAGCTCTCCCGCCCTGACGTACTCGTTGACAAAGGCTTGCGCGATCTCCCGTTCCTTCTCGATGAATTCGCTGCGCAGCACCAGCGCGCAATCGACCGAATCCAGCCAGATCTCCTCCGACTGGTACAGCACCTTCCCCTTATCCATCGTCACGGCGATCGCTCCGAACGGCTCCGCCACCACATAGCCGGATATCCGTCCTTCCGACAGCGCCGCCGGCATCTCGGCCGGAGGAAGCTCCACGACATTCACGTCCTCATACTTGAGCCCGTCTTTCTTCAGCATCTCGTACAGCAGGATATGGTGCGTGGAGAACTTGTGCGGTATGGCGAAATTTTTGCCCTTCAGATCCTTCGTTTCGTTGATCTCCTTGGATACGATCAGCACATTGCCATCCCGATGGCCCAGCGCGACCGCCTTCACCGGGCTGCCCTGCTCATTCGCCTTCATCGCCAGGGTCACCAGCATGGACGCGCCGTCGATCCGACCGGCATTGAGCGCATCGATCAGATCCGGCCAGGAACCGAACTTGACCAGCTCCAGAGTAAACTTGTCGAAGCCTTGCGCTTCAAGATCATCCTCGACATAGAGCGGAAGGGCGTGGGTGATCGGCAAGTATCCGATCTTCACCGTTCGTTTCTCCGCCGAGGCGGCTGATGTTTGGCCATTCCCGCAGGCGGCGGACACCGCGGTCACCATCAGGATCAGGATCATCAACGATAATCTAATGGCAAGTTTCCTGTCTTGCATATGGAACTCCTCCTTGCTGTCAGGCCGTACCAGGCATGCGGCACAGTCCGAATCTTCAAATCTTAAATCTCGAAATAGTTGGCAGGCTCTTCCCTGCGGAAGTAGAAATGGTCGAATATCAGCTTCCGATAGTATTGGAAGTCGCCGTGGCTCCGATCCCGCGGCCTGGAAGTATGTATGGTCAGCTCCTTGCTGATGCGCCCGGGACCCGAGCTCATCAGCAGGATGCGGTCGGACAGGTAGATCGCCTCATCGATGTCGTGCGTGACGAGCAGGACGGTCATGTTCTCCTGTTTCTGGATGCGCAGGATCTCATCCTGCAGCGCATACCGCTTGAACGTATCCAGCGCGGCGAACGGTTCGTCCATCAGGATGAGCTCCGGTTGCGAGGCCAGCGCCCGGGCGATCGCCACCCGCTGCTGCATGCCGCCGGACAGCTGACGGGGAAACAGCCCGGCCTTGTCTTCCAGGTCCACCATTCGCAGATACCTCAGCGCCAGCTCTCTCCGCTCCTCTGATGAAGTCGCGGTGCCCTCGAGGGCGAATTCGACGTTCTTCAGGACCGTGCGCCACGGCAGCAATCCGTAGTTCTGAAACAGCATGACGCAACGGCGGTTCGGCTTCAGCACGGGCTCTCCGTCCAGGAGGATGCTGCCCGCATCAGGCCTCTGGAACCCGCAGATCATGTTCAGTAGCGTGCTTTTGCCGCATCCGCTATGTCCCAGCAGCGCGACAATCTCTCCCCTGCGGATATCGAAAGACACCTGATCGAGAATTTTCTCCTGCTTCCCCTGGTTGACGAAACTTTTGTCGACCTCCCGCACCTGAATGATGGGAGACGGGTCCTTCAGCTGCGCAACCATCCATGGCTCACACCTTTTTATAGTTATTCCGATAAGTTTACTTTGGTTTGACGTTAGTAATCATATTATACTTCGTTCAAAAAATCAACCTTTTTGTGATTCATTTTTCGTATGCCAAATGCATAGACCTTGGAAATCTTTCACGACGGCGTACCACACATACAAAAAGACTGCCCCCAAGGTCACAGACCTTAAGAGGCAGTCTTCGGCTGTTGCTCTCGCTTCGGGAGTGAGATCCGTTCATTAACCCAGCAGGTTTAACCCGAAGCGGTAGAATCCCAATACATTCGATTGCTGGCTGTCGTCGAGGATCTGGATATCCTTCTCCCATTCCATGAAATACTTGGCCAACGGCTTGGCTCCGCCTCCCGTCAGGTAGATCGCATCGAACTTCGAGCGGTTGGCCCACATTTGCTGAATATAATTCAGAATATCCTCCGCCAGTTTGCGGAAAACTTCCGTCCGGCAATTGGTAATGTCCACCGGCTTCGAACGGTTGTTGACCTTATACGTGTTGATATCGATTTCCGGATGGAGCAGATGCTGTTCCACCATCTGAGGAGTCGCATTCGCATTCGGATTGACCCGATTGATATAGTTGGCGATTTTCTTGTACGCATCGAACATCCCCAACTGAATGGTCGCCGTATCATCCCACTGCCGCTTCAACGCCTTCACGCCGTCCAGATCCGTCGTGCCGCTGCCGATATCGATGATGCCCACATAGCTGTCTTCCAGCTGCCGATTGACCACCCGGCCGTCGTCGTTGAAGTACAGGCTGAAGATCGTGCCGAGCGGCTGGGGCAGGATCTTCACCTGCTTGACGTTCACGATCTTCGTCTGCCCATTCACGCTGACCACATGCCGCCCGCAGAACACCTGCTGGATATCCGCCTCAAGCTCCGTTCCGGTATTGACGCTTGGACATCCCGTGACGATCAGTACATCGTCGCAGTTCATCTCCTCATCTGGCAAGAGCAGCGCCATCGTGAACTGTGACAACAACCGATACGGCTTGGAGATATACCTTCCTTCCCCGCCGTAAGTGGCGATCAGCTTGCCGGCTTTGTTGACATCCCTTCCCCAGTAGTACGTTTCTCCCGGATACGAGGTGGACTTGAATTCGAAGACTTGCAGGTCCTTCTTGGGGAGGATCATGTCCACTCCGAACTCCTCCGGCCTCGAATAACATGAAGGCAGCAGGATAAATTTGTCGCTGGAGCACGCCTTGACATGTCCGTTCCCATGGTCGATCGCTAATACCACTGTCATAACCATCACCCTCCTATTGAATCATGACACGCTTGTTGCGTATCGGTAATGCCGGTTCCATCTTCGGTTGCTGCACCGTATAAGGACTCTGCAAGGCTGCACCCAACTCTTCCCTGGGCCCCGCCGCCCTGGCTTCCGTTGGGACATGCTCCGCATGGGCCATCTTCCCGGAGATATAGGCGCCATCTTCAATTCTCAGCGTCTGGTACGAGATGTCTCCTTCAATAGAGCTGGTCGCAGCGATATGCAGATGTTTCCTGGCTGCGATATCGCCTGTCACTTTCCCGGCGATCCAGACGTTCTCTCCTGTTACATCTCCCTTGATCTCCGCCGTTTTCTCAATCACCACATCGCCTTCCGCACTCAGATCGCCCACGAGTGTGCCCGATATGGTCAGATGATGTTCGGAATGAATGTTGCCGGTGATTCTGGTGCCCGCAGTGAATGCGTTCGTTTTCCTTGAGCGAAAGAAAGACCTCATACCCAAACTTCACATCCTCCCTGTTTCGACATTTTCTGCAATCATCATACATAATATGGCCTTAAAAAAACCTTAAAGCGCCTTTCATTCGCATCCGATCCTGTCCGTAATATGTTGAAAGGACGAACAACCAATACGGTTATTCGCCCTGTCTCAATCAGGATTTGAAGCTATCATACCGTTAACGGCTCGTCGTTTGGCTGGTCGTTTCAAGGATGCTGACACATCGCCAGCAAATGACATGAGTTTTGTACGAAATTTCGTACAGTCATTTGAAACAAGGACAATTGGACTTCCGCTATTTTTCGAATATCGGGCTTTTTCTCAAAATAACGACATATGGACTTCCGCTATTGGTTGTTTCAGTCCCCATCCGAATATTCGGGAGCTGGAGCTGACCAGGTCAAGCTCTGGCAGACAGTCCAGTCGCCCTTCCGATGTTCTTCATCTTCTCCGCTGGCTCATCATCGGCCAGGAAGAGGTCATAAAAGGCGCCCCCCTTCTTCTCTTCGACCTCCTCCCATTGGCGATGTTTCCCCTATCCGCGTATGTCCGTGCATGGGTTTGTGAAGCTGCCCTCCCAGCCGGAGAAGCAGTCCCAGGGAGAGCAGTATCTGCAGCATCATGAGTTTGTGGGGCACGTCATGACATGCAGTGAACCGAATGCAGCCCCCAAACGCCAAAAGACCGCTCTCCATCAAGAAGGCGGTCAATTACGCTATGTCCATGATTACAGATCGGCCATCCCGGTGCCGTCGCTACGTGCGAAAACGAACCTGCTTCCATCTCTTGTACTGAAAATACAGCGTGCATCCGATGCAATAGCCTGCGATCGCAACCGCCGCAGCCAATGCCACCATGCCCGCAAAGATATATGCGGCCACAGTCCAACCCAGGATCAGGGCCAGAGAAGCGGCAGCCAGCAGAGTGACGGCGATGGATTGATTAAACCTGGCCAGTTCCACGGCTTGCTGCTCACTGTCACGAAGCCGTTGCTTCGGGAATATGAGCCTGGCCAACCGGATAAACAGATTCGCATTCGCTCCAAACACCAGCCCGATGAGCTGAACGGCAAACAGAATGTAGATCAGGATGGGCTGCTGAAGAAGAAAACCAGCCAGTATGAAAAGCACGATGCCTGCCTGGTTGGACTTGATCAGCGGAAGCGGTATTTCCTTCATCGTACCACCTCACCAAATATTAGAGTATTCTTACCTATTAACTTGTATTTAAGGTAACACGACATCGCTTTGCTGTCAATATGACAACACTGCCGACACCTCTACTGTCGAATACGCATGACGATCCAAAACCTTCCCAATTCGCTTCCAAACCGTATGCCAATTGCTTGGTTAATGATTTAATGATTATCATAACCAACAGTCCTTCCCACCGTCTATTCTGGTGAATGAACGAAACCGGGGTGGGATCCATGAATCGTCCTTTCACTCGACCATCCAGCATGAAATGGTACTTGTCTATCATGGTGATTGTTGCAGTCGGGGTCTTCCTTTATTTGATATCAGATTTTTCGTCGGACTATCGCAAGGTTCATTGGCCTCCGGATGCTGTAATGAAAATCGCCAAAAAAGAGACGATCGCCGCTGAGAGCTTTACTGAAGAAACCACCGTTCAGGTGAATCTCACCACTGAAGTGGTGTACGGTCAAACGGTCATCATCGTATCAGAGCCTCCACCGGAAGTGATGATCGATGTGATCAGTTTTGATATCCACTCGTTCGGAGAACGGCATGCGGAACTGGAGCATGAACTCCTGAATCTGCTGAGGAATGCATCCGGTCAGTCCGAGATCTTCTTCGACCAAACTGCCGGCATGCTTAATGGTGTCGCTGTCTCGGATAACGGGGTGGCCATCGTGGACTTCATGAATTTCTCGCACCTCATCCCCAACGCAAGCAAGGGGGCATACTCAGGGAACTGAACTCGGTGGTCTTTCAATTCAGTGAGATCAACACCATATACTATCAATTCGACGGCAGCTTCTTCGACTGGTGCTACTGGTTGGAAACCACGTTTGAACCCGTCACAAGGCAAGAATGATCGTGGAATGCATCCCGGCATTGGCTTCCTCGGTCCTCCTTCTCGTTGCCCTATGCATCCATTCCCCGTGCGATATCCAAAGGGGCGAATCTTCCCGGTTGGCATTCCCCAGCCATTTGTATATAATACATAGTGAATAGTCACTATGTAACTAAATGGGGAGGTTTATCTTTATGCCAGTACCTCGCCGGACTCAACGTGAGCGGAAAGCGGAGAGCTATCAGCGGCTGCTTGAGGCAGCGCAGAAGGTTCTGTCAGAGAAAGGTTATGCCGGAGGGACGATCGAGGACATTGTGAGAGAGGCGGGATACTCCCAGGGCGCTTTCTATAACCACTGGTCATCCAAGGACCGGATGGTAGCCGACCTTGTCCAAACCGTTGCCCAGCAGCAGTTGGAACATTTGCAGCATCAAAGTATCGAGAGCAGTCATATGTTCGAGAACCTGCGGGCGAATTCCGGAGACCCCAGGCTGTTCTTCGAGCTGTGGTTGTTGGCTGTGCGCGGGCATGGGATCGCGTCTTTCCTGAAGGAGCATTATCAGTCATGGAGACAGAAGCTGGCCGAATTGATCCTGGACAAGTCCGATCACGCCGGTTACCAGACTTCGGGTCAAGACGTGATGCTGAAGGCATCGATGTTGATGGCGCTATTTGATGGCCTGCTCATTCAATATCAGCTTGACCCGGAAGCATTCGCCGGAGAATCATTCCAACAAGGCTTCGACCGGATGGTCAGGAAACTGGTGGAGGCATGAGGTATGGAGAAAATCTTGATTACAGGCGCCGCCGGATTTATCGGGTCCTCATTGGCCAGGCACTTGTTACAGACGGGTCGGGAGCTGATCCTGTTCGTCCGGAGCAAAGAGAGGCTGCCGCGTGAGTTCACCTCGTCATCCGCGGTTACGATCGTCACAGGAGATATAACGGACCGGGACGCCGTTGCCCGGGCGGTGGCCGGCGCTGGCAAGGTGGTCCACTGTGTCGTCTATCCTAACAATATCAGCTTCGAAGAGGCGCGCCGCGTCAACGTGGAAGGCACGCGGCATGTGCTGGAGGCCGCCCGCGACCATCAGTTGAAGCATGTCGTCTTCCTGAGCACGTGTGCGGTTTACGGGCTGCATACCCAAGGAGTCGTTGATGAATCCTCGCCGCTCGTGCCATCGAATGACGCATACTGCGATACGAAGATCGAGGCGGAGCATCTGTGCCTTGCGTTCAATCGCTCCCATGTGCCCGTGACCATCCTGAGGATTCCTTCGGTGTATGGACCGGGGAGCAGGCTGTGGACCAGGGATCTCGGGGATATGCTGCTGTCCCGAAGGTTTCCCCTGATCAACGGCGGACGCGGCGCATTCGCCTCCGTCTATATCGAGGACCTGATCAGCGCGATCTCGTTGGTACTCGAAGAGCCGAGGGCATGCGGAGAAGTCTTCAATGTGGTGGGAGAACAATCGACATTGCGGGATTTTGTCACCGGTTATGCCCTTGCCCTGGGTGCACCATCCCCACGCAGCATTCCCCAATGGGCAGCCAAAGCCTTTGCCTACGCCAACCTCGCCGTGGCCAGAGCAAGAGGGTTGTCTCCCGCCATACATCCCGGAACGATCGACATGCTGACCATCGAGGTGCAATATAACGGAGACAAGCTCAGATCGATCGGCTGGAAGCCGAACACGACCCTCGCTGAAGGCCTGATCAAGGCGGCCGAGTGGTACCAAGCCACCACGCATGGAGCGTACCCGGGAAATGGTTGAAGGAGTGAACCGGAATTGTTCAATCTCTTGATGCATCGGAAGCTGTTATTCCGCTTTCTGTCCCTGTACTTGATCGGGGTGATCCTCTTCCTGATCTCCTGGACCTTCGGTTATTATGATTTGCCTGAAGGATGGCTGAGGGGGCAAAGCGCCGCCGCCAGACTGGCAGGCGATCAGAGCGCTCCATTCGCTGTTGAGTTGTTGAGAATATTCGGGATCAATCTGCTGGCCTCGCTCATCATCATCGCAGCCAATCTGTCGATCATCAGGGACAAGATTCCGTTGGGATACCTTATCCCTTTGCTATGGTTTGTCCATTATGGCATTTTGTTGGGCACCAACTCGTTCTCCATACCGATGGAACAGCCGATGGCCCCCTCCTTCGAAGTGTTGAGCAGAAGCGGTCCTTACGAGATCGCGGCGTATACCCTGTTGGCCGCATCCACCCATTCGATCGCCCGGTATCGATTGCAGAGCTTGTTCTCCAGAGGAGTGGCATTTGAACCTGTCAGCAGGTTGTCTCGGGAGAGCAAGATCGGGATCGGCATCGCGTATGTCCTGTTGTTCCTGGCCAATGCCAGGGAGGCGTTGATGATCAGCGGGGGGTGACCTGACCTGACAGAATGGAAGCATAAGAAAAGGCGGGCTTCCGCATCGCCGCGGAAACCCGCTTCTGCTTCAGAAGAAATCGATCAGATTCGTCGGCGTTGTTGGGAGGCGCGCCTCGAGCGCTTCCGCAGCCGCCGCGTCGCCGGTGAACAGGCCGTCTTCGTACAGCGGTAAGGGACGATGATCGCCGAGGAGCACCGCTGACAATGTACGGATGTGGCACGCTAGCGCCGGAGCGTCCGCATCAGCTGTGAACGGCTCCAGCTTCCCGCGGCCCTCGGCGTCGATGGTGAGCAGGAATTCGCCGTCGTTCCAGGACGCGGCCTCGTCAGCGATGCGCAGCTTGAGACGAGTCAAGCCATCTCCCGCGCGGAACGCGTACCCCTCGACGAATCCTCGGACATCGACGATTCGCCCCATGACGTGAGGCTTCCTAGTTTGCGTGAACCGGGGATCTCTCAGAAGAAATGGCAGACGATCGTGGACCGAGCACTTCCACTGCACCTTGTCCGCCATGGAATCGTGATTGGCGATGAAGCTGAGCATCCCCTCCCGCGCTTCGCGGTTCAGGTATACCCACTCCGCGATGTTCATCAATCGATCCCTCACCGTAAACAGCATATATCCCATCGGCTCACCCGATGCATCCTCGTAAATATAGCAGAAACGCTCTTGCGTGAGCACCCGCTGTTCCCACCACGCCGGATCGCGGTCGAGCATGGTATTGAACCTGGCGGCATAGCGGCCATACAGGCGCCTCAGCAGTTCCAGCTCTTCCAGGGGACGTTCGACCCGACGCATGCTTCCTTGCATCGTTAACCTTCCGCAGTTCGCCATCGGAATCTCCAGCGTGACGGCGTCCGCGGTCACCTCCCACCCGAATTGGCGGTAGAACGGGATGGAGAACGGGTGCAGGAACGATACGTTCACCCCTTCTTCGCGCATCGTGCTCAGGGCATGCAGCAGCAGCTGACGGACGAGTCCCTGTCTGCGGTATTCCGGCCATGAGGCAACGCCCGCGATCCCGCCCATCGGTATGCTGCGGCCGTTCAGCCAGATCCGCATCGGCAGGACGGCGGCTTTGGCCGCCAGCCTCCCTTCGATGAAATATCCCCAGACATGCTCCGGCTTCGTCGTCTTGCGGCGCAGTTCCAGCACTTCCGGGGTGAGGCTGAATTGAAAGGCGAAGCTGGACAGCTTGATGCTCTCGTCGATTTCTTCCGCCGTCAGACGGCGTATCTGTTGATCAGTCATGCAGAATATCCTCCTCGTCAGATGAAAACTCAAATTCCACCGCACCATTCCCGGTTAACTCGAACGGACCTGCCATAACATCGGCATCAGGTCTCCTGGTCCCGAAGAAGTCCGAGTCCAAACGATAAGGCATACCGTCCGGATGCTCGAACCTCATCTCGGCGTGATAGGTCTTCCCGAGCAGATCGGTGGTGACCAGCATGGGGGAGGCTCCACGAAGCAGTTCGGGCTCGTCGATGCGGATGCGCACCCTGCCCTCCGCAGGGTGGGTCTCCACGTGAATACCCTTCTGCTCATGGATCTTCCCGTCCGGTTCATGGCGTCCCGGAACCGCTCGGTTCAGGTACAGATTCCCGCCCATAGCCACCGGAAGAGGGGCATTGCCGGTGAAGATGGTCCGTCTTGCAGCGTCTCCGAGCTCAGCCAGCTCCTCTCTGGTATACTCCCACCATTGCTTGTCTTTCACATTCGGATGCTGGTCATAGCCTCCCAGCCCCACAGGATGCAGATAGCAGATCGCATCATCCGGGACGCCATCCATGATGGTCTTGCCGTCCTCTCCAACCTGATCCCTGGGTTTCAGCGGCAGATGCTCGAAGAACGTGATCGGCACAGGCTCTCTGTTCGCATCCCCATCCCCCAGGAAGATATTGTTGTAATACCGATCATCGCCTCCGGTGATATTGGAGTAACCTGCCATGGCGGTCTCATGCGGGAAGTGGTACGGCGTCGTGCGGGCAAGCTCGGAACGGATCACGAATCTGCCCGCGAACAGGTTGTGGGCGAATGCTCCCCCCTGCGACATGTTCCTGAAGTTCATCGGGGAGAGGAACAGGTTGTGATCCACCATGTATGGGCCATGGCAAACCTCCACGAAGAAATCCTCGGACAGATTATCATAGAAAATATTGCGAGTAACTCGCGTCCCCTGCGCCTGCCAGTCCAGCCACAGTCCACGGTAACAGCTGTAGATCATATTATTGCTGATCCGGGTATCCAGGGCCGCATGCAGCTTGATTCCCGCCACTTCGGCACCATGCCGGAGGCGCTTGTGGTGGATATTGTAGATGCGGTTGTGTTCGATCTGGCTGAAAGCTGCGCCCATATGCCCCACGATGCCGGCCTGCTCACAGTCATGGATCACATTGCCCCGGACGATATGGCTGCCTACGAGATCCTTGTGCCAGCCGCCGGTATGCAGCGCCCGCAGGATGACTTCCTGTTCGCGTTGGGTGCCGCCTTTCGTGTGCCTGCCCTTCACCTTGACGTGACCGGTTCCGATGGGCGTGCCCAGGCTGATGCCCACGCTTTTGGATTCGCTGATGATATTGTTCTCGATGATCCACCCCTTGCTCCAGTGAGGTCCGATCAGCCCTTCCTGGTAGTCCGTTGGCGGCGCCCATTGGGGAGCCGCTTGACGAAGGGTGAATCCGCTTACCGTTATGTAGCCGCGTCCCGGTTGATCAGGCCAGAAGCAATAGGGGCGCACACTGATCTCGACATTCTCCGTGCGGGGATCCTTGCCGCCAAAGTTGGCCCATATCTTCGTGGTGGTGGAACCGACCTCGGCATACCAGGTCAGCAGCGAATCCTCGGGATACTTGGCATCGGGCCAAATGACCGGCTTGCGCACCTTGTCCACCCCATCGCATTCATACAAGGACTTGCCATTCAGATAGACCTCCCCGAGATGAACCGGGAATGCTCCGTCGAACAGCCAGTCTCCGCTCAGCTCCACTTCGAAGGGATTGCGAACCGTGAACAGGGAGTTGGGCACCTCTGTGCTCCAGACATGGCCCCCCTCCTCCTTCCAGTCGACGATTCGCTCAGCTCCGGTGATGACGACTTCCCCGTCACCTGCCGATCGATAGACGATTCGATGCTCCTCTGTTCCTCCATGAGCCGGATTGACCCATTCCCTGTAAACGCCGGCATGAACGATCACCGTATCGCCCGCCACGGCAAGTGACGCCGCGCGCGATATGGTGCGGAAAGGTTGGTCTGCGGTTCCTTTCGCATGGTCATCGCCTGTCATCGACACATGATACTCCATAGCACCACTCCTTCTTCCCATCCAGAGGGGATAATTGGAAATGACCTAATGTCATCATATCATGTTTGGAAGCAGCTTACAGGGAAATGATCGCATTTGAATCCTTATTCCTTGTGCAGCGTTTTCTCCATCAGGCAGGATCGTCCCTTAAGCCAGTCCGCATATCCGCGTTTTTCATATCCATACATCAACTCATAAAATCTCCCACTCAGTTCCTTATACAATTCATCTGCAAGTAGATTATATGAATAGACTAACGTGGTTTTACTTCCGTCTGTAGCGGTAATGATTTCTTCCTTTCTACTCATAATAGCAGCGTCGATTTCATCAATGAACTGTTTCATTATGTCAACGCCGGAATTCATTTGACCCACTGGCGCCGGAATAAAATTGACCCACCTGTGTGCCTGGTGTCGAATAAATTCCGGTTTTTACTTTGTCTTTGAGGCGGTAGCTATTCCCCCGAATGTTGACGACATGGCAGTGATGCAGCAGCCGATCCAGCACCGCTGTCGCCAGAACAGGATCACCCATCAGTTCGCCCCACTCGCCAATGCTTTTGTTGCTCGTCAGGATCATGCTTCCCTTCTCATAGCGGGCCGACACCAGTTGGAAAAACAGATTCGCTGCCAGCGGATCCAGAGGCAGATAGCCTACTTCGTCCACAATGAGCAGACGCGGCCTCAGATACACGCGCATCCGCTTGTCCAAACGGTTCTCTTCATAGGCCTTCCGCAAATCGCCCACGAGTTGGGCAAGGGAAACGAAATACACAGGCAATCCCTGGCCAATCGCCTCCATGGCGATCGCTACAGCCAGGTGCGTCTTGCCCACTCCGGGAGGGCCGAGAAACAGGATGTTTTCCTGCCGACCGATGAACGTCAAACTGGCAAGCTCCCGGATGAGCCGTTCGTCTATGCCAGCCTGAAAGGAGAAGTCGAACTCCTGCAATGTGCGCCGGTACGGCAAATGCGCCAGTTTCATGCGCACCTCGACGTTTCGGCGCTGACGCTCCTGAAGCTCTGCCTCCAGCAGCTTATTCAAAAACGACAGATACGTGCTTTGGCTGCGGCTTGCAGCTTCGAGGATTGCATCCAGCGATTGGGACGCTTGTCCCAACCCCAGCTCCTCCAGACGGAGTCGGGCCTGTTCCAGTTCGATCATGTTCCCACCTCCGCCAGCCGCTCATACACATCCAGCAATCGCACTTCCACGTCCTGCACCGGAATCTGAATGCCCTGCGGCTTCGGGTATGCATACCCCTGGGCCGTGCTGAGGTTCGCGTATTGGTGTTCGCACATCACCAGCGTCCGCGATCGATGTTGTTCCTTGTGCCGGGCAATGAGTTCTTGTTCCCGGTAGATCTCGATGAATCCATTGATGTCCCGCACCTTCACGTCCCGCCCGCTGTACGTCCAGGGAAC
>CALGAO010000064.1 GCA_937957685.1 uncultured Paenibacillaceae bacterium | reverse complement strand
AGCCTTTTTCCATGCTTTTCCGCATTCGTTCACCAATTATTCCTTTTTTCTGCCCACAAACATTTTACACTCACTCTACACGAAAATTCCGCCCATCTCATACTATATATGGAATAACCTGGTCAGTATGGGGAGGGTGATATCGATGATCCATGTGGAGCCCATCACGATGGACGGCATGACCGTCATCGGGATCGAGGTGAAGTTGCCGAAGACCAATCTGGTGATGATCACCACAAACAAGGGATACATCATGTGCGGCGCTCTGGATGTGGAGTTGCTCAATACCCGTCTGAAGGAGCGCGGCATTATCGCGGGGCGGGCGACGGGAGTTCGCACCTGGGAGGATCTGCTCGAATCGCCGCTCAGCGATGTGACGACCGAAGCAGAAAAATTGGGCATCCATGCCGGAATGAAGGGCAAGGATGCCTTGAAGCTGATGATGTGAAAGCGAGATGGAGGAAGGGGGTGTCCGTCAGTTCGCATGCGCCGACCTGATAGACAGCCCCTGACGATATGATGCGAGGAGCATGGTGAGCCGCCTCAATCAAACAGCTTGCGCAGATTCTCCTCGTAAGGCGCGGTGACGATGCCTTTCTCCGTGATGATCGCCGTCACGTACTCATGCGGCGTCACGTCAAAAGCCGGGTTGAAAACCTTCACTCCGAGAGGCGCGGTGCGCTTGCCGAAGCCTTCCGTGACCTCGCGCTCCGGCCGTTCCTCGATCGGAATATGCGAGCCGTCCGGAGTCTTCAGGTCAATGGTGGACATCGGACAAGCTACATAGAACGGGATGCCGTGGGCGCGGGCAAGCACGGCAAGCGAATAGGTGCCGATCTTGTTGGCGACATCGCCGTTGGCGGCGACCCTGTCCGTGCCGACGATGACCGCCTGCACCCAGCCCTTGCTCATGACATAGCCGGCCATATTGTCGGTGATCAGGGTGACGTCGATGCCTGCCTGCATGAGCTCAAAGGCTGTCAGGCGAGCGCCCTGCAGCACGGGGCGAGTCTCGTCCGCATAGACCCTCAGATTCCAGCCGCGCTCCTTCGCCAGATACATCGGCGCGGTGGCCGTGCCATATCTGGCCGTGGCGAGTCCGCCAGCGTTGCAGTGGGTCAGGACGCCGCTGTTGTCCTTGAGAAGCGTAAGCGCGTATTCGCCGATGCGGCGGTTCGTCTCCTCATCCTCGCTCTGGATCTTCTGCGCTTCGGCCAGCAGCGCCGCAAGGAGCTCGTCCGGCTCCGCACCGGCAGCGGCCATCGATGCGGCGAGCCGTTCGATGCGCTCGATCGCCCAGAACAGATTGACGGCGGTTGGTCTGGAGGTCGCCAGATAGTCCCCGACACGCTTCACTTCCTGCGCCAGCCCCTCCGTATCTCCCTTGAAGTGGCGAACGCCGAGATAGATGCCGTAGGCCGCCGAGATGCCGATGGCCGGAGCGCCGCGCACAGCCAGTTCGCGAATCGCTTCCCAGACCTCCTCGGCTGTCGTCAGTGAAAGGTATCGAATCTCATCGGGCAGCAGCCTCTGATCGAGCAGTTCGAGATGATCTTGCGCCCATCGCACGGAGGTAAGCCCCGGATAAGACGCCTGCTGCGTGGAAACATTCATAGGTAGGTAAGTCCTCCTCGCTTGTTGGAACTCAGATTCATGTCTAGATAGTAGTATAACGACGAGGAGACTGCAAGGGAACAAAGCGTGTTTCTTTTAGATCACAGATGTAGTATAATGGCAAAGTAAGGCTGCATGGTCAATAGAATGCAGCTTTTGTTCATTTATGGGCGCTTTGGGCGGAAGTTTGCATCCCTATAAGAGCCTATAATAAAATTAGAAGTTGATAATCATTAAGAATCAGTTTAGAATAATTCTAAAATAAACTTTTCAGTGGAGGTACTTTCAAATGAGCAAACCATCATTTCAAATAAGCGGCCTCAAGGCTTCGGTGGAAGGCAAGGAGATCCTGAAGGGAGTCGATCTCTCCATTCAGGGCGGCGAAGTGCACGCGGTCATGGGCCCGAATGGCACTGGCAAGAGTACGCTTGCATCCGCGATCATGGGGCATCCGAAATATGAAGTGACAGACGGCAGCATCACGCTCAACGGCGAAGACGTGCTGGAGATGGAAGTGGACGAGCGTGCCCGGGCCGGCCTGTTCCTGGCTATGCAATATCCGAGCGAGATTCCCGGCGTGACCAACGCCGACTTCCTGCGCAGCGCGATCAACGCTCGCCGCGGCGAAGGCAACGAGATCTCGCTGATCAAGTTCATTCGCCAGATGGAAGCGAAGATGAAGGAGCTGGAGATCGACCCGCAATTCATGCATCGCTATCTGAATGAGGGCTTCTCGGGTGGTGAGAAGAAGCGCAACGAGATCCTGCAGATGATGATGCTGGAGCCGAGCATCGTCATCCTCGACGAGATCGACTCCGGTCTGGACATCGACGCGCTGAAGATCGTGGCAGCCGGCGTCAACAGCATGCGCAGCGAGGAACGCGGCTTCCTGATCATCACCCACTATCAGCGCCTGCTGAACTACATCAAGCCGGACTATGTGCATGTGATGATGCAGGGTCGCATCGTCAAGTCGGGCGGACCTGAACTGGCAGAGCGCCTCGAAGCGGAAGGCTATGACTGGGTGAAGGAAGAGCTCGGCATCGTGGACGAAACGGTCGGGCAGGAAGAAGAGGAATTCAAGGTTCCGATGAATACGACTGCGCCGCGCGTATGACGGACGCGCCGAGAAGATCAGAGGAGGACGAATGCTATGACGACTATCAACACAGCTCTTCCGGTCGGCCGTGAATCGCTGCAGGCACTCTCTGACATGCGGCGCGAGCCTGCATGGCTGGCGGAGTTCCGCCAGCAGGCGCTGGAGCTCGCCGGTACCCTGGAGCTGCCGCATGTGGAGAAAACACGGATCGATCGGTGGAATATTGATCGATATGGTGAATATAAAGAAGTGACCAAGGTTGATTCGCTGGATCATCTGCCTGAAGAGATCGGGGCCCTGGTGTCGCAGGATGCGGTGCCAAGCGGCCTCCTGATCCAGCGCAACTCCGGCGTCATCTACAGCACCCTGAGCGAGGAGTTGAAGCAGAAGGGCGTCATCCTGACCGACCTGGAGACGGCGGCTCGCGAGCATGAGCATCTCGTGCGCACGCACCTGATGCAGGCGGTCAAGGCGGACGAACATCGCCTCGCCGCACTGCACGCCGCACTCTGGAGCGGCGGATTGTTCCTGTACGTGCCGAAGAACGTGGTCATCGAGGAGCCGATCCAGGCGCTGTTCCTGTCGGACGACGCGGATGCGCTGTTCGCGCCGCACGTGCTGATCATCGCCGATGAGAACAGCTCGGTGACGTACGTCGACAACTACCTGTCCGGCTCGGGTACGCCGGCGGTTGTCCATAACGGCGTGGCAGAGGTCTTCGTGAAGAATGGCGCATCGGTGCGATTCGCCTCCATTCACAACCTGAATCTCGAATCGACGGACATCACCTACAGACGCGCTGTTCTGGAGCAGGACGCGCGCATCGAATGGACGGTCGGCGAACTGCATATGGGCGACGCCGTTTCGGATACGCATTCGCTGCTGAAGGGCAACGGCTCCGGCTCTGACGCGAAGGTGATCTGCGTCGGCACGAACAAGCAGCGTCTGAGCATCACGACGCGCGCCACCCACATCGGCAAATCCTCGGAGAGCGACATGATCACGCGCGCTGTCATGCGCGACGAGGCGACGGCCATCATCAACGGCATCACGAAGATCGAGCATGGCGCGACCCACGCCAACGGCGAGCAAACCGAACGCGTGCTGATGCTCAGCCCGAAGGCGCGCGGCGATGCCAACCCGATGCTGCTGATCGACGAGGACGAAGTCAAGGCCGGCCACGCTGCCAGCGTAGGCCAGGTCAACAAGGAGCAGGTGTTCTACCTGATGAGCCGCGGGCTGACGAAGGAGCAGGCCGAGAAGCTGATCATCTACGGGTTCCTCGCGCCTGTCGTGAACATCATCCCGATCAAGAAGGTGGAAGAGCAATTGAAGCTGTTGGTTGAAAGGAAGCTTGGCCAATGAACGCCGCCATCCGCGAGCAGTTTCCGATCCTCCATCAGGAGATCAACGGCCATCCGTTAGTCTATCTGGACAATGCCGCTTCGTCCCAGAAGCCGCTGGCCGTCATCGAGGCGATCGAGCGCTATTACCGATGGGCCAACGCCAACGTCCATCGCGGCGTGCATACGCTCGGTTCCCGGGCGACGGACGCTTATGAGGGAGCGCGGGAGAAGGTGGCCAGGTTCCTGAATGCCAGGTCGGCGAGCGAGATCGTGTTCACGCGGGGAACGACAACCGCGCTGAATCTGGTGGCCTCCTCCTATGCCCGCTCGGTGCTGCGCGAGGGCGACGAGATCGTGCTGACGCCGATGGAGCATCACAGCAATCTCATCCCCTGGCAGCAAGCGGCCAAGGCTTGCGGCGCGACCTTGAAGTATATCCCCCTGCAGGAGGACGGTTCGATCTCGCTGGAGGACGTTGAGAAGACGGTAACGAGCCGGACGAAGATCGTCACCACGGCCCACGTATCCAACGTGCTTGGCGTGACGAACCCGGTCAAGGAGATCGCGGCGATCGCGCACAGGGTTGGCGCGGTCATGGTCGTGGATGGGGCGCAGAGCGCGCCTCACATGAAGATCGACGTCCAGGATCTGGATTGTGACTTCTTCGCCTTCTCCGGTCACAAGATGTGTGGTCCCACCGGCATCGGGGCACTCTATGGTAAACTGAGCTTGCTGGAGTCGATGGAGCCGATCGAGTTCGGCGGCGAGATGATCGACCATGTGGATCTGTACGACTCGACCTGGAAAGAAGTGCCGTGGCGTTTCGAGGGCGGCACGCCGATCATCGCGGGCGCCGTCGGTCTGGCAGCGGCCATCGATTTCCTTCAGGAGGTTGGCCTGGACCGGATCCTCGAACATGAGAAGAAGCTGGCAGCCTATGCCGTCAGCCGCCTGAGCGAGATCGAAGGCATCTCGATCTATGGACCAAGGGACAATCGTGCAGGGCTCGTCACGTTCAACCTGGCCGATATTCATCCGCATGATGTGGCGACGGTGCTGGACTCTTACGGCATCGCCATCCGCGCAGGCCATCATTGCTGCCAGCCGCTCATGCGATGGCTGAAAGTTTCAGCGACAGCGAGGGCGAGCTTTTACCTATACAACACGGAAGACGAGATCGATCGCTTGGCCGAAGGTCTGGTCAGGACAAAGGAGTATTTTGACTATGCAGCTGGATGATCTGTATCGCAGAGTCATCATGGATCATTACAAGAACCCGCGCAACCGCGGCCTGTTCGATGATGATGCGGTCAATGTCGATCTGAACAATCCAACCTGCGGCGACCGCATCACCCTGCAGATGAAGGTGAAGGACGGCGTTGTGGAAGCGGCCAGGTTCGTCGGCGAGGGCTGCTCGATCAGCATGGCTTCCGCATCGATGATGACCGACGCGATCAAGGGCAGGACGCTGGATGAAGCGATTCAGTTGGCGGACCGTTTCTCGGCGTTGATGCAGGGCGAAGACGCCGAGTTTGAATATGAGGATATCGAGGCGCTGTCGGGCGTGAGCAAGTTCCCCGCCCGCATCAAGTGCGCCATGCTGGCCTGGAACGCGCTCCGCAAGGGCATCGTGCAGGTCAGACAACCGTAACCTGAGCTGTAACATATCACGAGGAGGTTGAATGAAGATGGCGAAGAAGATGCCAGAGCTCGGCGAATACCAGTATGGGTTTCGCGATGAGATAAAAGCGGTGTTCCAGACAGGCAAGGGACTTACGCCGGAGGTCGTCAGGGCGATATCGGCGCAGAAGAACGAGCCGGAATGGATGCTGGAGTTCCGCCTGAAGTCGCTCGAACATTTCAACAAGATGAAGTTGCCGCGTTGGGGCGGCAACCTGGATGAACTGGATTTCAACGATATTCAATATTATGTGAAGCCATCCGAGAAGCTCGGCAGAACCTGGGAAGAGGTTCCGGCCGAGATCAAGGCGACGTTCGACAAGCTGGGGATCCCGGAAGCGGAGCAGAAATTCCTGGCCGGCGTGTCGGCGCAGTATGAATCGGAAGTGGTCTACCACAACATGCGCAAGGATCTCGAAGAGCAGGGCGTGATCTTCATGGATACGGACTCGGCCCTGCAAGAGCATCCGGAGCTGTTCCGCGAATACTTCGCCACGGTTGTTCCGAATACGGACAACAAGTTCGCGGCGCTCAACAGCGCGGTATGGTCGGGCGGAAGCTTCATCTACGTGCCGAAGGGCGTCAAGTGCGAGATTCCGCTGCAAGCATATTTCCGCATCAATTCGGAGAACATGGGTCAGTTCGAACGCACGCTGATCATCGCCGACGAAGGTTCCTTCGTGCACTATGTCGAAGGCTGCACAGCGCCGATCTATACGACCAACTCGCTGCACTCTGCGGTCGTTGAGATCATCGTCAAGAAGGATGCGCGCGTCCGCTACACGACGATCCAGAACTGGGCGCCGAACGTATACAACCTCGTGACGAAGCGGGCCGTAGCCTATGAAAACGCAACGATGGAGTGGGTCGACGGCAACATCGGCTCGAAGCTGACGATGAAGTATCCGGCGGTCATCCTGAAGGGCCGCGGCGCCAAGGGCAGCGTGCTGTCGATCGCCGTTGCCGGCAAGGGTCAGCATCAGGATGCAGGCGCGAAGATGCTGCATCTGGCGCCGGAGACAACGTCGACGATCATCTCCAAGTCGATCAGCCGCAACGGCGGCAAGGTCACCTATCGCGGACTGGCTTCCTTCGGACGCAACTCCGAGGGCTCCAAGGCGAACATCCAATGCGACACGCTGATCATGGACAATGAATCGACTTCGGATACGATCCCTTACAACGAGATCATGAACGACAACATCACGCTCGAGCACGAAGCGACGGTGTCCAAGGTGTCCGAGGAGCAACTGTTCTATCTCATGAGCCGCGGTCTGTCCGAGTCGGAAGCGACCCAGATGATCGTCATGGGCTTCATCGAGCCGTTCACGAAGGAACTGCCGATGGAGTATGCGGTGGAGATGAATCGTCTCATCAAATTCGAGATGGAAGGCAGCATCGGCTGATCTTGGTCACAGGGGCGCTTGCCCGTCATATGCCCAGCCGGGTGTATGCGGCGAGCGCCTTTTATGCTTTCGTCGATGAAGCATGCAGACCGGCGTCCAGAATCATCCGTCAGGTACACGGGCGAAGGCAGCACCTGTCAGCCTGAAGGACCATGATCGTCTGAGGAGCCTGGCAGATGAGAACCGAATGTTGAATTCGCCGGTTTGCCAACCCATTGGCATACATAGCAAGTTATCGGGGCGAGGTGGCAGAATGAAGCAGCGCAAACTTTCCATCCAGGATACCGACGTGTTCCTGCACCTGGAGGGTGAGCTCTTGCGACAGGCTGAGGTGATCGGCCTTGCGGAGCGTGATTTGCAGATAGCAAAGGCGGTCCGGCCGATCGTTGAGAATCATATCATGGAGATCGTGGATCGCTTCTATGACGCGATCGGCAGAGAATCGTCCCTGTTGCAGAAGATCCATGAGCACAGCACCATGGACCGGCTCAAACACACTTTGCAGAAACATGTGCTCGAGATGCTGGCCGGCAGGATCGATGCAGCCTATATTGCCAGACGCCAGCAGGTCGCCCGCACCCACCTGCGCATCAGGCTGATGGCGAAGTGGTACATCGGCTCCTTTGCCGAGCTGGAAAGGGCGATCGTTGATGTGTGCGAGCGATATGTGGATGAGCGGGATATGACGGCTGTGCGCGATGCGGTCCGCAGGCTGTTGTCCATCGAGAAACAGATCGTACTGGAGGCCTTCGAAGAAGCTGCGGAGGCAGTCAGGGCAGAGATGGCGGAGATGAAGCAGCGGGTTTATGAGCAGGCTAACGCCAGCGCTTCCAGTCTTGCGGCCGTGATTCAGGACAGCAGCGCTTCGGTTGACGAGCTTCGCATGAAATCCCGGCACATCGTCGAATACATCCGAACGGTCAAGGAGATCGCCAGCGAGGTCGAACAGTCCGCGACTCTCGGCATCCGGCAGCTGGAGGATCAGCTGATGAGGCTTCAAGGCATCCGGACGGATGTGTCGGACATCGGAACGCACATCGACTCTCTCCAATCCGCCGCTGAACGGGTGGACCAGATCGCGGATATGGTCCGCGAGGTGGCCGACACGACGAATCTGCTCGCGCTCAATGCCGCCATCCAGGCAGCGCAAGCAGGTGAACACGGCAGAGGCTTTGCGGTGGTGGCCAGTGAAGTGAAGAAGCTGGCGGATCAGACGAGGAGGATGGCCGTTGAGGTCTCCGAGATGATGCGGTCCGTGCGGAATGAGATCCAGGCAGTCTCCGGTGCAGTGCCGATGATCGCGACCGGCGTGATTGACGCCAACCTGAGCATGGAGCAGGCCAGCCAATTCTTCGGCTCGCTCGTGCAGGAGATGGGAGCCATCACGGCCAGGACCGGAGAGATCGAAACGGAATTGGCCGGTTCGGTACACATCCTGGAGGAAGTGGTGACGAGCATCTCGCAGGTCGCCGCGGCGAGCGAGGAATTGAATCGCCTGACCGCCAAGCTGTGAGCAATCATTCGATACGTAATTATGAATTTGACGTCCACTATGATGCACAAGCATCATAGTGGATTTTTCTTATTTGGAGAGTCATAATAATAGAAGCATACATGCGGTGAGAATTCGCATGTATGCTCCCGGTGAAAGAATGGGCTATACTTCTTATTGGCGGTATGTACCGAAGCTGAACGGCTGTTGCGGCGACTGGATCGGCAATGGCTGAGCTTGCGCATTGATGCCGGAGCCGCTGGACAGCTGCGAGATGATGCCCTGAACCTGGCTGTTCAGCTGATTGACCACATGGCTGAGCTGATTGATCTGCTGCGACAGCACCTGCGTCTGGTGGATCATCTGTTGCAGCTGGTTGGCCGAGTGACGTTCGCGCTGCGCGAGCTGTTCGAGCTGCACGGCATTTTGCTGCTCCGTGCGTGACAGCATCGTGGCCAGGGAAGTCATCTGTTGCTCTTCCCGCTGCATTTGCTCGGCCATCTGGGTGATCTGATTGGTCAGCTGTTGTACCTGATAGCTCATTTGCTGCAAAGTGAGATTCCTCCTTTGTGATTTGCACGATCATCGTGCATATCTGGTGAACGATCATTATTGTGATCATTATCGCGCAAATTATTCCATTATTCCTTAAATATGCCTGAATGATCTCGATCGCGGGAGATGCGCCGTTCATCATCGCACTCGCCAATAACCGCGATATGCATATCCTGCAGGAAGGTGAGAATGTGTCCGCAACGCCCGAGACGCTGCAAAAACTGGTCATCTTGCATACGAATGATCTTCACAGCCACTTTGAGCCGATGCCCAGGATCGCCGCCTACATCGACCAGCATCGTCAGTTGCTCGGCAACGATGAACTGCTCGTCATCGATTGCGGGGATCATATGGATCGTGCGTTCCTGGAGACGGAAGGCAGCGACGGACAAGCGAATATCGCCGTGATGAATGCCACCGGCTACGATATTGCGGTTCCAGGCAACAATGAAGGCCTGACATTCACGGTGGAGACGCTGCAGAAGCTGTATGGCGAACTGGCTGATTTCCCGGTTGTCGGAAGCAATATGTTCCTTAAGGACAGCGGAGAGCTTCCCCCTTGGTTACAGCCGTATCAGATCGTGAAGAGGGGAAAGCTGAACATCGGCATCATCGGCGTAACGATCAATTATCCTATCGTCTATGAGCTGCTCGGCTGGGACGTGCGCGATCCGTTCGAGATCGTGGCGAGGCACGTCGCGCAGCTCCGCCCCTCTGTACATATCCTGATCGTGGTTTCTCATCTCGGCCTGGACAATGACAAGCGGATGGCCCAGGAAATTCCGGGCATCGACCTGATCCTCGGCGGGCATTCCCATCATCTGCTGGAGGAGCCGCTGATGATCGGCGATACGACGCTGTGTGCAGCCGGCAAATTCGGTTCGCATATCGGCAAGGTCGAGCTGCTTTATGATCACTCGGCGGGACGCATCGCAGAGCGAAGCGGAGGATGCGTCCAGACGGAGCATCTTCCCGCATCCTCCGAGATCATCTCGATCATTCATCATTACCGCCTGATCAGCGACAAGAACATGCGCCAGGTGGTGACGACGATCGACGAAGAGCTGGACATCAGCTGGAATCAGGAGTCCCGCCTGGGCAACCTGCTGGCGGACGGCCTGCGCACCTGGTGCGGCGCGGACATCGGCATCGTCAACGCAGGGCAGCTGCTGGGCAAGCTGGAGGCTGGCGCGGTGACGCGAAAGATCCTGCACGAGATCTGTCCGTCCCCGATCAATCCTTGCAGGATGATCCTGTCGGGAGCGGAGATCCGGGAAGCTCTGGAGCAGTCCCTGCTTGCGGACTATCAGGATAAACCGATCCGCGGCTACGGGTTTCGCGGACTGGTGCTCGGGACGCTCTGCGTCTCCGGGATGACGATCGAAGCGGACGCCCGGGGGCCTGAGATGCACAAGATCTCTCACATCCGGATCGGCGACCGTGAACTGACTGACGATCAGAAGGTCGTGGTCGGCACGATCGACATGTTCACCTTCGGCATCGGTTATCTGTCGCTCAGCCGCGGCAGGGACATCGAATATTTCTTGCCTGAATTTCTGCGAGACGTGCTTTTGCACCAGCTGATGGACGCTGAGCGAATCGCCCTGAGCTCCAGGAGGAATTGGATCCTGAGGAATTGACCGAAACATGCGCCTATGGTCCCGGATGCTCAAGACTTCACCGTGAAAAATGTTGCCCTGAAAGAGATTATCCATTACTCTAAAAACTAGGATTGCCGAGATCGATGGGATGTGAAATAAGTGCGGCTGGTATCTATTAACCATGTCAAACCAGGAATGAGATTGGCCAGATCGATCTACAACGATGAAGGTCTGATCCTGCTGGGCGCGCATGTGGAACTGAATGAAACGATGATCAAGCGTCTGGCGATGCTGGGCGTACACCGTCTGTATATCCAGGACAGTCGGGCGGATGACATCGACATCCATGATCCGATCAGCGAACAGACGCGCGCGGAAGCGTTGATCACCATCCGTTCCAACTTCCAGAGATTTATGGATGAAGCGAAGTCCGGCCGCGTCCAGAACAATCTGAACCTGGGCAGGGATTTCCGTCGCGTTCTGGATCTGATCATCGATGAATTGAAGAGCCATGATCAGGCGATGATCATGCTGAATGCGATCCAGGGCGCTGATCATTATCTGTACCAGCATTCCCTGAACGTCTGCCTGTATGCGATCATGCTTGGCTCCGCGCTGGGATATTCGCGGGATCAGCTTGGCGTGCTCGGGATGGGAGCCATGCTGCATGATATCGGCAAGACGATGACTCCTCAGCACATCCTGCTGAAGCCTGACAAGCTGACCGAAGAGGAAATGGCCATCATGCGCCAGCATACGGATGACGGGTTCCGCATATTGAAGGATATCCCGAATATATCATTACTATCCGCCCATTGTGCGCTTCAGCATCATGAGCGGCTGGACGGCTCCGGATATCCGCGCGGCCTCAAGGGCGACGAGATCCACGAATATGCCAGGCTGTTGGCCATCGTCGATACCTTCGATGCGATGACATCCTATCGCGTCTATAAGCCTGCCGCGTTGCCGCACGAAGCGGTCGAGGTGTTGTACGCCGGCGCCGACCTGCTGTACGATATGGAGATGGTCAACATCTTCCGCGATCGCGTGGCCATCTACCCTCCGGGTACAACGGTGGAGCTGAACACCGGCGAGATCGGCATCGTGGTGGATATCAACTCCTCTCTGCCGCACAGACCGGTCGTTCGCATCATCGCGGATCCGGAAGGACAGGAAGTCAGGGATATCTATGAGATCGACCTGTCCAAGAAGCTGAATGTGACGATTGTGAAAGTGATCGATGGTCTGTTTTTGCGTTGACCGATTGGTTGACGGATCGATAGATGGATATTTGATATAGATTCATGGATATGGCCTGATTGGGAAAAATAGTGACATGCTTGTAAAGGATGACGAACGACATGATCAGAATTGAACCGCGAGCAGAGCCGTTTCGGCCGGAGACGGATCCGTGGGATCCGATCCACTCGCTGCAGAAATATAACCGATATGTGTTGACCAGCGTCGAGATGACGGTGACGAACCTGTGCAACATGCGCTGCGAGCATTGCGCCGTCGGCGACCTGCTGGTGGCCAGCGAAGGCGATACGTTGCCGATCGACCTGGTCCTGAAGCGCCTGGATGAAGTGGAACATCTGAAGACGATCAGCATCACCGGAGGTGAGCCGTCCTTCAGCGACCGGACGATCGACCGGGTCATCCTGCCGATCCTTCGCTATGCCCGGGAGCGCGGGGTCTATTCACAGATGAACTCCAATCTGACGCTGGATTACGGGAAGTATGAGAAGATCGCGCCATATCTGGATGTGATGCATATCTCCTACAATTACACCGATGCAAAGGACTTCCACGAGATCACGTTTGCTCGCTCGTCCCACCCGGTCTCACCGCTGGCGGCTGGCAGACTGTACGAGCGGATGATCGAGAATGCGCGGAAGCTGAGCGAAGGCGGTCTGTTCGTCTCGGCCGAATCGATGATCAATTATCGCACGCATCGCCATCTGCCGGAGATTCATCGGCACATCGTGGAGATGGGCTGCAAGCGGCATGAGGTCCATCCGATGTATCCGAGCGCATTTGCCGCCGGGCTGCCGAAGCTGTCGCTGCAGCAATTCCGGGAGGCGATCCACTCGCTGCTCGATGCGCGGAACCGGGACATCTGGATGCTCTTCGGCACGCTGCCCTTCTTCCGCTGCAGCGAGGATCCCGAGGACCACGAACTGCTGAACCGGCTCATCCGCGAGCCGAACCTGACCGTGCGCAACGATCCGGATGGACGGAACCGGCTGAACGTTAATCTGTTCACCGGAGATGTGTTCGTGACGGATTTCGCCGATGTGCCCGCGCTGGGCTCGATCCTGCGCGACAAGCTGGACGACGTGTTTGATCGCTGGACGCAGGAGCATCCCCTGAACCGGACGATCAATTGCCATTGCCCTGCCGCACGCTGCTGCGGACCGAATCTGCTCGTGGCGGACATGTATTATTCGGGTGTCGATTTCAAGAAACGCAGGGCGGTTATCTGATCGGAACAGACGGGACACAGGCGATCATCGGTGCCGATACTGGCATCTCCTCTCAAGGATCATCGGTGACCATCGTGCCGGGATGGTCATATGCCCGCTGGGATTATGGAATGGAACGTTGCAGAGCCGTGATCGGATCACAGCGATCATCGATATGGCCGGTGCCGACGCTGGCTTCTGATCGCAGGAATCATCGATTTCTACAGCGCAGCTGCGGTGATCTGACCATAGCCAGGAAGATACGGTTGGTGAAGACTGGTGTAAGTACCCGGTTCTTTTCAATGCTGGAAGGATCGTGATGATTGGGACAAGCTTCGGAATCGAGAGGTGTCTACATGACGCGAAGAACGTTGATGATAATCGTATTGGGTCTGGGTTTTCTCTATGCCTTGTTCACCATTGGCTTGCCGTTTCTTCTGGCGCTGGTTGTTGTCCTGTTCATGGAGCCGTTTACCAAGCTGATCATGCGCTACACCAAGCTGGGGCGCAATGCCGCGGGGATGATCTCCTCTACGGTATTTACCTTGTTCTTGCTTCTGGCAGCCTATCTGATCGGGGTGAAGATTTTCTCCGAGCTGATGAGCTTCATCACTTATGCCAGGGACAATTTCCACCTTGTCTCCGAATATATCCAGAAATTGTCCATCAACACAGATCTGCTGTATGAGACATTGCCGCCAGAAGAGGCCGACAGCCTGGCTGCGACCATACAGGCGGGCACGGACGCCTTGATCCGCGGGGCGCAGAGCCTGCTCTCCAGCCTGTCGGGATTTGCCCTGAATTTTGCGAAGCAGATTCCGGGGTTGTTCGTCTTCTTCCTGTTCTTCATCGTGGCGGTGTTCCTGTTCAGCATCAGCCTGGAGAGGATGAAGCAGGGCTTCCTGTCGGTGTTCGAGGAGCAATCCCGTCCCAAGGTGGACACGGTGCTCGGGAACTTGCGGGGCTCGATCTTCGGCTTCGTGCGAGCCCAGCTGTTTTTCTCGCTCATGACCTACGTCCTGACGCTGATCGGGCTGCTCATCCTTGGCATCGACCATTCGTTTGCGATCGCTTTCCTCGTGACGCTGGTCGATCTGCTGCCGATCCTGGGCGTCGGCTCCTTCCTCGTGCCCTGGGCGATCTATCAGGCGCTGATCAGCAACTGGTTCATCGCCATCGGACTGATCGTGCTGTTCATCGTGATCACCGTCATCCGCCGCATCATCGAGCCGAAGGTGCTGGGCGACGCCGTGGGCATCAGCGCGTTGTCCGCCCTGATCAGCCTGTACATTGGCTACGAGCTCATGGGCGTCATCGGCCTGTTCTTCGGGCCGGTCGTCGTGCTTGTCTATCAGGCGATGCGCAAGGAAGGCCTGCTGAACATCAAGATCAAGCTGGAGTAGATGGGGGCATCAGCCTGGACCTCGGGCTGGTCATCGTGCTCGTCTATCAGGCGATGCGCAGCGAAGGCTTGCTGCAGCATGATCAAGCCGGAGCAGATGCCGTCATCGGGTTGTTCTTCGGGCTGGTCATCGTGCTCGTCTGCGAGGCGATGCGCATGAAAGGCCTGACACAACAGGATCAGATCGAAGCAGCAGCTTCACCACCATATCCCTTTCGATTGAGAAACGCAGCTTCGCCGGTAAGGCGGGGCTGCGTTTTTGGCTGTACGCCCAGTATGGGCTTCATCTCTCATGCTTTTTCCGCGCTTGATGATCCGCTGAGACACGATGATATCTGCACTCACGCCTTATGAAGCGCCTCTGACTGACCGAGAGAAGATTCTCTTGTCTCTCACGCCCCTTCGACCGTCTATCTCCCGCCTGATACATTATTTTATCTTTTCTCAGCCAGGTGACCGGGCAAGCGTTTCGGCGTTTAGGCGCGAACTGGGCGTTTACCTATGACACATGATGGGCGATTGACATATGTTAAAACATGGGCGTGAGGGCGGATGCCCTGCGCACAAATCTGTCGAGAAACAGAGGAGGACGGTATACTTGGAAGCTCCAAAACCACAAGCGAAGCCTGTTCAGCCAGAGAAGACGGAAGCCAAGCAAGTCGAGCAAGCGAAGCCGGCAGAGCAAACGAAACCAGCCGCCACCACCAAGCCAACCGAACAGGTGAAGCCGATAGAACAATCAAAGCCAAACGAGCAGGTGAAGCCGGTTGTCCATGTCAAGCCGAATACCACAACCCCAAGCGCGGCCGGGGGCAATGTGTCGCCGTCGCCAAACATGTTCCAGGGGGCAAGCACGAACGTAACGCCAACGATCAGCCCTGCAGCGAATACGAACATGCAGCCGTTGAACGCTCCGTCAGGTCCATCATACGGGATGGCAGCTTTCCCATACCCGAACGTAGGCGCAGCGGGCGGAGTGAATCCGGCGCTCACGGCGGCGTCCATGCCGAACCCGAACGTAGGCGCAGCGGGCGGAGTGAATCCGGCGTTCACGGCGACGTCCATGCCGAACCCGAACGTAGGCGCAGCGGGCGGAGTGAATCCGGCGTTCACGGCGGCGTCCATGCCGAACCCGAACGTAGGCGCAGCGGGCGGAGTGAATCCGGCGTTCACGGCGGCGTCCATGCCGACTTACATGCCTAACCTGCCGGTGTATCCGAACCCGATGTTGACCGCCCAGCAGACAGCCAATCCGTCGCCCGTTGCCAATATTAATGCCAACATCAAGGCCCAGGCCACCAACCAGCCAATTCCGTTGCCGATCCCGGAAGCCGCCCAGGATCCTTACCGCTACTACGAACCGTTCGTCGGCCCCTATGACCCTTGCCCGCCGATCACGGTGAAGCGCTATGTTGTGCCGATCAACCAGTACCTGAATTTCCAGCCGCCTGGCCTTCCCCAGTTCGCTCCCGCCGAAGCGTTGAGAAGAGGCACCCTGTGGCCTTTGTTGTCTAGCCCGTATGAGCCCGAATATTGAACGCGACGAAAGGAGAGGACTCAAGAAGATGAAGATGAAGCTGGACAATGAATATTACCGCAGGCTGCATGAGATGCAGGCGATCGATTTTACGCTGGTGGAGTTGCAACTGTATCTGGATACGCATCCTCAGGATATGCAGGCTCTGCAACAGTTCAACCACTTCAGCCAGGTGAGGAGGAAGCTGGCGCAGGAATTCGAATCGATGTACGGCCCGCTGCAAAACTTCGGCAACAGCTACTCGGGCTTCCCATGGCAGTGGAACGACACACCCTGGCCATGGCAAGTGTAGATTCAGGCAATACGGAAACTGGGAGGTAAGACAACCATGTGGATTTATGAGAAGAAACTGCAATATCCGGTGCGCGTCAGCAAATGCGACCCACGCATGGCCAAATTCCTGATCGAGCAATACGGCGGCGCGGACGGAGAATTGGCAGCGGCGCTGCGCTACCTGAACCAGCGGTACTCGATCCCGGACAAAGTGATCGGGCTGCTCACGGACATTGGCACGGAGGAATTTGCACATCTTGAGATGATCGCGACGATGGTTTACAAACTCACGAAAGACGCAACTCCGGAGCAGTTGAAGGAAGCGGGGCTCGGCGACCATTACGCGAACCATGATCGGGCGCTGTTCTATAACAACGCATCGGGAGTGCCGTGGACGGCGGCCTACATCCAGGCGAAGGGTGATCCGATCGCCGATCTGTACGAGGACATAGCGGCGGAGGAGAAAGCTCGCGCCACCTATCAATGGCTGATCGACATGACGGACGATGTGGACCTGCAGGACAGCCTCAAATTTCTGCGGGAACGCGAGATCGTTCACTCCCTCCGCTTCCGTGAAGCGGTCGAGATCATCAAGCAGGATCAGCAGACGAAGAAAGTCTTCGCCGTCAACAAACCGAAATGAGCGATGCGATCCATCGCACAATGACAGACTCCCGCGGGTGAATGGGCTCGCGGGAGTCTGGTGCTTTCTGGAGTTTGGTTTGCAACATTTGGGATCCGTGAATCGGAAACCGCTGAGTGGCAGACAAAGAATGCACGGTTCCCCCGTCAAGCCTGCAGCTGTTTATACAGCCATTTGGCGTATTCCAGGGGGCGGATGATGGCGGTGCGGTAGGCCTCCAGGTCGTTGATCTGCAGGAAGATGTTGCGGCCCGGCTTCGGGTTGATCTCGATCAGCCACACATGTCCGTCGGGATCGACGGCCAGATCGAGCGCCAGTTCGCACAGCCTGCCGTATTCCAGCTCAAGCTGATCCACGATATCCATGGCCAGCTTCTCCGCCGTCTGACGGATCTTCTCGATCGTCTTGTCGCTTGCGAACCTCTGCCTGAGCAGCTTCTCCATCTCGATCGCCCTGCCCCCGCCGTGGAGGTTGCTCGTGACGCTGCGGGCCGCGCCGATCCTTCCGGCACAGCCTGTCACTTCCCATTCCCCCTTGCCGTTCTTCTGCACGAGCATGCGGAAATCATGCACCCGCCGATTGCTCAGCATGATGTCGATGCCCTGCTGCATCAGATAGACTCGCCCGTACACCCAGCTGTACGCCTTGCGCAGCATCGCGCGCGTGCTGAGTGTCAGCTCCGGGATGATCCGGCGGTGAGCATCTCTCCCCTGGATCAGATAGGTGCCGTCACCCCGCTTCTCGATGCGCAGGATGCCACGGCCGCCCGTACCGTTGACCGGCTTGAGGAAGACCACGCCATGCTTCGCCAGGAACGACAGCAGTCCCCGCCCTTCCATGAACAGCCTCGTATCCGGCAGATGCGGACTGATCGCCGGATTCTGCGAGAAGAGCTGATGGATGCGCCATTTGTTCGACAGGGGGCGGTTCAGATAATGCAGCTTCGGGTAGCGGCTACGGAAGAGTCTAAGCTGCTTGAACCGTTCGGTCGGCTGATAGCGGCACCGGTCGAAGATCATATCGGGAAAATCCGTCCACGTTCGCCTCCAACGCCGATTCTCCGGATCATACCGCAAGGCCTGGATGCGGGCGTGCTCATGATCCACATCCTCAGGCGTAAACAGAAAAGCATCGATTCCCATACGCTTCGATTCGGTGAGCAAACGGCGAATATACGGCAACTCGTCGATCTGTTTCTGGTCGTTCAGATACAAGGTCATGACGCCCAACTTGAGCTGGGACACAAGCAGTCACCTACTTCATGGGGATAATGAACAGGCTGAGTTCGGGGCGGTTGCCGAAGCAACAGCATTGGTAAACACAGCCAATGCATAACAGGCTTACGTCATCAGAGTGATATCCGTTAATCCTAAGCTTTCTTCGTCTTTCCCTTCACCTTGCTGGCCAGGTACTTGCAATACAATACGGTGTTTTCAAGCGATTTGGCCCTGATATGAGGCTCATCGAACTTCATCGGCTTGGAATTGGCTTCGAAGAACCAGGGACTGCCATTGGCATCAACCCCGATATCCATCGACATCTCACCGATCAACGAACGGTTGCTGGCTTCGATCTGACGCGCAATATCCACGGCGGCCTTCCTGACGCGTGACAGGATGCGGAGGGCTTCATCCTCCCCGTAGGCTGCGCTGAGCAGCTTGAGCGGATCATCGATCGTCCCGCCGCGCGGCACATGGGTCGTGATGCTCTTGCTTCCCGCGAGCCGCGCGCCGATGCCGGTCAGACTCCAGACGCCTTTCTCATTTTTCTGCACGAGCACCCTGAGATCGAATGGCCGTTTCTTGTACCTGGGAAGCAGGATGCCCTGCTGCACGATGTAAGGCTCGCTCCCGATCAACTCCTGAAGCTTGGCCTTGAGGCTCTTTAGCGTTCGGAAGCGGTAGCGTGCGGCGGATTTGCCTGTCTGCACGCTCAGCCGGTAGGTCGCTTCGCTGCCGCCGCGGCGGCGTACCTGCATGATGCCCTTGCCCGCCTTGCCCGCCTCCGGCTTCAGATAGATGAGCGGAGACCGGGAGAACATCGAACTCAGTTTGACCTTCGGCCCCCATTGCACCGTATGCGGGACCAGCTTGCTGGTCTTCTGGGATTGACGCAGCCACTCGATCAGTTGCCATTTGTTGAAGAAGGACGGGTTATAGAAACGGATCCGCGGGTGCTCCATGCATTGCCGGATCACTTCCTGCACCTCAGGATCCAGCTCATCCTTGCGGTAGGGCAGCCTGTTGTAGATGACCGATGGCCGGGGAATCTGCTGGCGCACCCAGGTGCCGGTATGCTTGTCGTAGGAGTAGCCGGTGACCGTCCTTCGCCTGATCTTCAGATCCTTGGGCGTCACGACATAGATCGGAACGCCGTGCTGCTGTCCGGTATCGATCAGATCGACAAAATTCTGCGAATTGCCGCGGAACGGCTTCAGGTCATCGTGCATCGCGAGGATCGCGATGACGGCCTGCCGGGTGCGCGGCTTCGCCTGCTCATGATTCGTCTCCATCAGTCCTCACTCCCGGATCGGAACTTGCTGAGATACATGCAGTGCTCGAAGATGTAACGAAGCGACTGCCTGCCCTGTTGCTTGAGTGCCGGATGCTTGAAGATCGATCGTCCCGGCTTGGCGTTCGCCTCGAACATCCAGATCTGGCCGTTCTTATCGATCCCGATATCGAATCCGATCTCGCCGACGCGGTGGCGCGACTTGCGCTCGATCACCTCCGCCAGCTTGATCGATTCCCGCTTCGCTTTGTCGAGGATCTCGTCGGCGCGAGAACCGAAGGCCATCGTCAACGCCTGTTCCGGCGTCAGCAGCTTGCCGCCGTTGCGCAGGTGGGTGGTGACGCTGCCTCGCCCCGCCTTCTTGGCGCCGATGCCGGCCACAACCCACTCATCCGCACGATTCTTGTTCAGGTGGAAGCGGAAATCGATCGGGCAGCGGTCGATCTCGATCAGGCGTATGCCCTGCTGGCACACGTAACGGTTGAGCGACGGCGCCCTTCTGCTGATCGCCTGCCGCAGCTCGGCGAACCGGCTGAACTTCAGCAACGTGTTATGTCCGTTGCTTCGGTATCGCAGGTAGTAGCCGCTCTTCGGCTTCCAGGTCAGCCGCATGATGCCTCTTCCCAGGCTGCCGGAGGTTGGCTTCAGATAGACGAGGTGATACTTCGTGAGCATCTCTTTCACCTGCTGATAGGTCGGGGCGGTGATCGATTCCGGCACATGCTGCTCCGCATCCGGCTCGCCGGACAGCAACGCGTAGACCTCGGCCTTGTCGAAGAAGCTCCAGTTGAAGATCGGGATGCCGCGCCTCTGGAAACGCTCCTTGAGCGCTTCCATGGTGGGAAGGCGCTCGCTTCGCCTGCTGCCCATGCGATTGTACACGACATCGGGCAGGGGCACGGTTTTCTTCGTCCAACCGCTGCCTGAGATGAAATAGGCGTTCATCGTCTCGTCGGACCAGTTCACATCATTTGGGTGAAAGGCGCAGAAGAACGATTTTTTGTGTCCGGCGAGGATATAGGGTCGGACATTGCTCCTTGGGCCAGGCGGACGACTCGATGTCATCAGTCCGATCAGCGGTCCGATGCGCAGCCCGTTTGCGCCATCGCGAACGGCGTAACACATGCCGGTGCCAGGCACCAACAGCTGGCGCTGGAGATTCGCGGGCAGATACAGATGGTTGCCCGCCCTTCTCAGGATGCGGATGGGCGCTTCCAGCGAACGCTTCCCCAGGCTGATCCGCAGCATCTTGCTGACTGACAGTTGCAGGTCGGCCAGCAGCGAACGGGTGATGTAGACAGTTTTGTCGGAACGGTACGTGACATGGACCCTCAAGGTGGTCAAACTCATTGGGCTAACCCTCCTAAATGCCTGTCGAGCAAATAAATCGCATAGCTTATCAGATTGTGGACACTGGCCTTGCTTCTGCTTGCGTCATGCAGCTGAGTGAAGATGGAGCGGCCAGGTTTGGAATTCACCTCGAGTATCCAGACCCTTCCATCCCTGTCGATGCCAAAATCAATGCCGAGTTCAAACAACGGACCGGCTTGCTTCTCGAGCTGCAGAGGAATGAGACGGGACAACATCTCCAGATCGCTGACGATCACCTCAGCGATCGCTTCATCGTATTGCTCGCGGAGGAACGGGAGCAGCGGACGTGATTCCCCTCCGCCGTGAATGTTCGCCGTGAGGCTGCCGGGGCGACCGAGACGGATGGCCATCCCGGTCAGCTGCCACTTGCCGTCTCCTCCCTTCTGGACGAGCGACCGTACATCAAATGACCTCCCGGTGGAGGTGGTCAGGCTCAGCGACTCCTGAAGCAAATATCTCCTGTAACTGACAAATGCGTTCAACCATCTGAGCAACTGAGGCAAGGCGTCGAAGGCAGCACTGAGCGGTCTGTTCAGCGCATCCCTGCCGCTGACCTCATATCCTCCTGCCTCCAGCTTCGTAATGCGCAGGATCTTCTTGCCGTGGGATCCGGCATTCGGCTTCAGGACGCACGAACCGCGTTGATCGAGCCATTCGGTCACTTGCCGGATATCGGCAAGCTGCTGCGTTTCCGGCAGGTAAGAGCGAAGCTTCGGATGCCCATTCAGCATCTCATGCACTTGCCATTTGCCGCTGAGGCCGCAGAGGATGCAGCGCACAGACTTCAGCCTGCGCAGACGGTTGATCGCTTGCTTGTAGCGCAGATATTGAGACCTGCCGGAGTAGAAGCATCGATCGTAGATGACGGGCGGCACCGGCCTCTGCACCTTGATCCAACGGGCTCCGTGAGCATCGAACTGATAGCCGTTGATCTCCAAGGTGCTCCAACTCGTGTGGAGCGGGTCGAAGACGATGACGTCTACCCCGGCTTGCTGGCCAATCCTGCTCAATCTGCGGTAGAAGCCTCGGTCGCCGAACGGCGGCGAACCGCGCCGTGCTGTGCGGCTCGTGACGACCATGATGCCAAGTGTTTTGCGTTCTGTGGAAGTATACATTGCCGTTCACCTACATTCCTGACAATGCTCGGCTGTACAGCAGCATCTTCTTCACCGACGGCCTTATCTTACCGGTGGATAGAGGTGTTCCATCCATCTTGGAAGGCTTCGAGTTAACCTCCAGGAGCCATACTCTGCCCGCAGCATCAACAGCCAGATCAATGCCGAGCTCGGCGAAATGGTACGGGATCTCGCTGTCCAACACCTGAGCGATGTCCAGAGCGGCCTTCCTAAGCGTCATATAAACGGAAGCGACCAGATGCGACGGCAGATTCGACTGCATAAGTGCGATGCGCGCCGCGCACAGCTTGCCGCCCCGCGCCACATTGGAGACGAAGCTCTGGTTGCTGGCGATTCTCCCGACGATCGAGGTGATGGACCAGCTGTTATGCGGATTTTTCTGCACCAATGCGCGAAAGTCGACAGGCCGCTCCATAACCGTGATCAGAGTAAGCCCCTGTTGGATCAGATAGCGTTTCCCCTGAACCTTGCTTTTGATCGTCGGAAAGGCTTTTAATAGAGAGGAATAAGTTTTGCGCACCGAGCCGCTTAAGCTGGCGAACTGGCAGATGATGCGGCCGCCGTCTCGCGATATGCGGATGATCCCTTTGCCCAGGCTGCCGGTGACGGGCTTCAGGAAGACGCAGCCATAGCGCTTGCACATGCTGTTTAATTGCTCGTATTTTGTGAAAAGATGGGACTCAGGAAGCAACCGCCGTACCGTGGGGTCTCTTGCCAGAGCGCTGAAGACGTCGTTCTTGTCAAGGAATTTTTCATTGAATACGTGGCCGTTGTGCTTGGATTTTACATGCAGGAAAAATTGTTGTACGCTATCCTTGTTTTCCAGCTTCCTCGTCGTCAGCCGGTTATAGACGATGTCGGGAATCGGAAATCGCATCCGTTTAAAGCGTGATGAAGCGTAGCGCAGTCCGTCCACATCCGACTCGGCGATCCCGTCGGGCGTGAAGAAATAAACGAGCCCGCCATAGTTCAGGCTTGCTCCGTGCAGTTCCTTGCAGAAGGCCGTGACGTTGCCGAAGGGACGATCCAGGCTCTCTGTCATGCTCGGGAGCATGACGCCAATCGCTGGACCGATGGCGATCGTTTTCGTCTTAACATCGTAAGTGAGGCGCAGAATGTCCCCGTCCGTGAGGCCAAGGCTGTCAGCGATGCTTTCGGTTATGCGCAGCACATTCTTGCGGTTTCGCGGGAGCGGCGCGACTTGCACCTGCAGCTTGCGTGAGCCGAACTTCAGGCTAAGCGTGCGATGCGTCGGGATTTTCAGCCTTTTGATGATGGCTGCGCTCATGTGTAAGTACTCTTCAGGAGAAAGGTCGGAATTCAGGACATGAATTTCTGTTTTAACCGAAGACATGCTGGATCTCCTTCTTGCTTTAGACGTATGTACTTCATCATATGTCCTGATAAAATTCTTGGTGAATAATCTAGACGCTGGGGGACTAGAGGTGGACAGTGCACTATTCATAGCGGTTAGTATCGCTGTTGCAGCTATTATCGGGTACATTACCAACTATCTGGCGATCAAGATGCTGTTCCTGCCGAGGCGGGAATGGAAGGTGTGGGGGTGGCGCGTCCCGTTCACACCCGGGCTGATTCCGAAGCGCAAAGGAGAGATCGCCGCATCGCTCGGACGAGTTGTCAGCGACTATCTGGTGACGGCGGACGGGCTCAAGGAGGTGCTGCAGCAGCCGGAGCTGCGCGGCCAGGTGGAGCGCAAGCTGCGCGAACTGGTGGAGAACTGGGCAGAGCGGGACGAGACGCTGGAGGAGATAGCAGCTCGGCTGCTTGGACCGGAGCAGGCGGCGAAAATGAAGCTGTCGCTGGAGCAACAGGCGGAGAAGCTGCTTATGGATGGCGTACGGAGCCTGTGGAGCGATGATGAGGCCAGTGGCGTCGGGTTAGCGCAGGCTGCCGGGTCGGAAGTCGGTGGGCAGCCGGGTGACAATGGCGGCGGAGAATCGGTCGCTGTCAGACAATCAGACGGCCGATCCGTAGGCGGTGATGGAGAAGGTGATTCGGTCACTATAGGCCAATCAGACGGTCGATCGGAAAGTGGCGAAGGCGAAGGTGAAGCGGTCGCTGTCAGACGTTCAGACGCGGTAGGCGGCGATGGCGGCGGAGAGTTGGTCACTATAGGCCAATCAGACGGTCGATCGGAAAGTGGCCAGGATGAAGGTGAATCAGTCGCTGTCAGACATTCAGACGAGCAAGCTAACAGTGTCCTTGGTGGTGAATCGGTGCCATTTGAGTGGGGTGAGCAGCTAGACGGTGCTGGTGCCGATGAGGTAGCCGGGACAGATGATGCTTACGTCGCTCGGGATGTCGTCAGCCGGCCGATCCTGCAACGTCCTCTGGGCGAGTTGCTTGATCAATTGCAGATTCCCGCAGACGATCTGCTCACCCGCGAAGCCATTCCCTGGATCTTGGAGACGCTCCGTTCCGAACTCGCAACGACCGATGGGCTGCTCATCGTGCATCGCATCGTTGTACAGATGCTGTCGGGTCTCGGCGGCATGATGGGGATGTTGGCTGGCATGTTTGTGGATGAGAACAAAATCACGATCAAGGTGCGCGAGGGCTTGCTGAATTACTTGGCTTCGCCGGAAGCAAGCGACATGCTGGGCGGACTTCTGGTGAGTCAGAAGCAGCGGCTGGCCCAGCGGTCGATTGCCGAACTGCTCGGCATGCTGCGGGCACGACTTGAGCCATACGAAGGCAGCCTGTTGCAAGAAGGAGGGACGCTCGCCGATGCGGACTGGTTCGCCGCTTATGTCAGCCGCAAGATGCCTTGGCGCAACTGGATCAACCGCATGTGGGAGATGACGCCGAAACAGCTGCTTGCCAGCCATAAGGAGCAGTTGCTGGACATGACGCCTCTCGTCGCAGAACGACTGCTGCATCTGGTGAGCGATCGGATCGACCAAGCCGTGCGGACGCTTAATCTGTCCAAGCTCGTGCAGAAACAGGTTGAGGATTTCCCGATGGACCAGGTCGAGGAAGTGATCCTCAGCATTACCGGCCGTGAATTCAAGGCGATCACCTGGCTGGGCGCTTTGCTCGGCGGGTTGATTGGCGTCGTACAGGCTCTGTTCTATTTGTGGGTAGGTTCATGAAACGTCGCGGCAGATTAGATTCCACAACTTTTATCACCCAACCATCATAAATGTCCGAGCCTCCTCATATCTTGTACCATGGCACAAGACAGCTTGGGAGGAGGGTGGCGGCATGGTTCGGTGCAAACGCACGATGGTATATTTCCTGATAGCCGCAGGCATGTTGATCTACGCGGTGCCTCGCCTGCCGATCGGCGAAGGTTGGACGATGGAGACGATCTTCGGTGTCTCCTGGATATGCATGGCGCTGCTCATCATTGCTGCGCAGCTGCATGAATTGTTCGGCGTGGATGAGAAGACGGAGCAGGAGATCCGGGCGATCAAAAGGTACAAATACTGGCGTCTGCAGCGCAGGTTCATCGAGGCGCAGGCCAAACGGGACAGAAGCGCCAGTTGATCGGTTGGAGCGAGACGTCGAGGAGAAGCGGCAGTTGCAGGTTTTGCATGAATGGTCAGGCAGATCGACGAAAGGCAGTCGGTCTGTTTTCTTTTTTATTCGGGGGGTGGGGGGCAGTGATTGATTGCTTGTGGGAAGCGATGCTCGTATAATGTAGGAAATAGAACAGATTGATACAGTTTATCGTGGAAGAGGTGCAACAGTTATGGCCGATAGGCATGATGATGAAGAACGCAACGCCGATATAATCGAATATGGTAAGGATACAGGCGCAGATTACGGCGCCAGAACGAATCCGATATTGCAAGACGGAGACGAGCCGATCACGAAACACGAGCAGATCATCCGGTACATCGTTTCGCTGAAGCCAGGCACCAAGATCTCCGTGCGGAAGATTGCCAAGGAGATGGAAGTAAGCGAGGGCACGGCATATCGGGCGATCAAGGAAGCAGAGAATCTCGGCATCGTCGCAACGAAGGAACGAACCGGCACGGTGCGCATCGAGAAGCGGGAGCGACAGGTCGACCATCTGACGTTCGCCGAAGTTGTCGAGATCGTCAACGGGCGCGTGTTGGGAGGAGCACAGGGACTTGGCAAACAGCTGCAGAAATTCGTGATTGGTGCGATGGAGCTGGATGCGATGGTGCGCTATATCGAGGCGCAGAGCTTGCTGATCGTCGGCAATCGCTATCGCGCGCATATCCGGGCGTTGGAGCAAGGGGCTGGCGTGCTGATCACCGGGGGATTCGACGCCTCCGAGGAAGCGAAGAAGCTGGCAGACGAGTTGAGTTTGCCGATCATCTCTTGCGAATCCGATACGTTCACCGTCGCGTCGACGATCAATCGTGCCATCTATGACCGGAATATCAAACGCAAAATCATGCTCGTCGAGGATATCGTCAACCCGAATGGACGACTCAACTCGCTCAAGCCATCCAGCACGATCACAGAGATGAGGCGGCTGATGGACGAGAGTGGACAGCGACAGTTTCCGGTTACGGATGAATGGAACCGACTGGTCGGTGTCATCTCCTCCAGCGATATCAACGGCGAGCATGATGCGTGGACGGTGGACAAGCTGATGACGCGCAACCCGATATCTGCCAACCTGCAGACCTCTGTAGCGTCAGCAGCGCACATCATGGTATGGGAAGGCATCGACATGCTGCCGATCATCGATGTGAACCGCAAGCTGATCGGCGTCCTGTACCGGCAGGAAGTGCTGAACGCGATGAAGTATACGCAGAAGCAGCCGCAGGGCGGGGAGACGATCGAGGATCTGATCCTGAGTGAGTTCGAGGAACTGCGCGATGCGAAAGGACAACTGATGTTCCGCGGTCCGATAACGCCGCAGATGACCAACAACATGGGCACTGTGTCGGAGGGTGTGCTGACCACGCTGATCACCAAAGCCGCCTATCGCGCGGTCAAGGAATGGAAGAACAGCGACCTTGTGCTGGACAATATCTCAACATATTATCTGCGTCCGGTGCAGATCGAGAGCATCATCGAGATTCGCCCGAAGATCATCGAGATCAGCCGCAGGTACGGTAAAGTGGACGTCGAGGTATATGCGGGCGAGTCGCTGGCGGCGAAGGCGATTCTGGCGGCGCAGTTGATCGAGCATGAGGGATGAATCGAGATCATTGCGAGGTATAATGCGAACATTGATTCCCCGAGTTCGACAGTAAATCGGCATTTTTGGGCATATAGAAAATCAAGAATCCCATAACAGCAAGGTTTTCTGTGAG
>CALGAO010000063.1 GCA_937957685.1 uncultured Paenibacillaceae bacterium | reverse complement strand
GACGCTCAAGACGAGGGTAAGGACCTCGAGGATGATGAATAATGGCTGATGAGCGCAAGCGCGATCCATATGACATCATCTCCATTTTCGAGCAAATGGCACTTGATCTGATCAACTCACTGCGCCGAAACTTCAAGCGGCACAAAGAAGAGGAGATCAAGGAAGGATTCCGCTGGGATCGCTGGCAATTGGTCAAGTTACGGAACATGCTCAAGTACAGGAAGACCAACACCAAGATCGTTCGCCGGGCTGTGCGCGATGCCCAAAAACTTGCCGAGGATGTCATCCAGGAGAGTTACCAGGATGGTCAGCAGAAAGCAGAGAACGAGATCAGGCGCCTGTTTGGCACGGAACAGCGTGCTGCATATGAGGTGTCAGGCGAGATCGGATTGCCCGTTGATGAGAAGCCGCAGCTGGTCAAGCCGGACTACGAGCCGGGGAAAGTACCATACGACCAGCTTCCAAAAGCGCAGCCTGAGACGCAGTTTTTCGGGATGAATGAGAAGAAACTCGATGCGCTACAGGAAACCGTCAAGAACGATCTACAGCAGGCTGAATACGGCGTCTTGCGCAAGATGGATGACGTCTACCGGCAGGTCATCTTCAAGGCCGAGGTAAACATGACCGCCGGCGCGAAGACGCTGGAGCAGGCCGTGGACATGGCGACAAAGGAGTTTCTGGAGCGCGGGATCAACTCGATCACCTACAGCGACGGCCGCAAGGTTGATATATCGGCGTGGGCCGAGATGGCGCTACGGACGGCTAGCCAGCGGGCTACGTTTTTGGGCGAGGGTAAAAAGCGCGACCAATGGGGCGTCTACACCGTAATAATGAGTGCACACGATAATTGCTCGCCGTGGTGTCTGCCGTATCAGGGCAAAGTGCTGATCGATGATGTGTATACGTCCATCAGTCCGGAACAGGCAGAACAGCTGGCGAGGGAACACAACGCGCCCCGGCTGTCTGAGGCGATGCGAAACGGTGCTTTTCATCCCAATTGTCGGCATACGCTGTCCACGTACTTCCCGGGCATTAGCCGGCTGCCGGAGCCTGCAGACGATAAAAAAGCTTTGCGCAACTATAGAGCGGAACAGAAACAACGGTATATTGAACGACAGATTCGCAAGTATAAGAGGCTTGAAGCAGGCAGCATGGATCCAGATAATCAGGCGCGGTATGCGCGTAAGGTTAAAGAGTGGCAATCGCGGATGAGAGAACATCTAAATGCTCATCCAGAATTGAGACGATCACCGTGGCGCGAGAAGGTCGAAGGGCAAATTTCCACAGCAGAGCGAAGCCGCGTCTTGAAAGAATCCGAAAATCGTGCGAAAATTGAAGAAATACGGCAGTTCATTCGTTCGGACGCTCAGCCAAAGACGATCCTGCCGGGGCAACAAAACAAGCACATTCCTGGTACGAATGAGTTCAAGCAGTACGAGGAAAAACTCAGAGCAAAAGGCCAATATGGTCCATCTCGCTTGACAATCAGCATCGATGAAGCCCAGGAACTGGTCAATAAATATGCCGGTACAGGACTTATCAAAATTGGACCGAATGGTGAATGGGATCGTAAAGAAACGATTATCACAAACGACGAGGTTGTAGGCATCGCTGTAAACAACCTGACAGGCCAGGAGGCTAAGACGACTGTTTTCCGCATCCACTACGGAAACAAGGGCGTGCATATTGTGCCAGATTATCCGAGCAAAAAGCGAAAGGAGAGATAGAGATGATCGATTTCTACAAAATGCTGGGCTCAAAGGTAAAAATAACGGATAGGTATGGAAAAGTGACTGTCGGTCGTCTTATCTCATATGAAGTCGGTGCGATGGAGGATATTGATTACGATACAGTTGGCATTCAGACCGAAGAAGGGGAGCAATTAGGTTACTATGAAGGTGTCCCCGTTCCCGATATCGCAAGTTGTGAAGTAATCGAAGATTAAAGCATTCTCGCGATAAAACGAGGGTGCTATTTTTATGGGCTCCGGATGAGACTTCCGGAGCCCTTTCTGTTACCTACCCGCGGCCGGGGTATATCGGTCGGACACCATAAGCGGATCGAACCGCTATAAAAATTCGGAGGGTGATCAAGCGTGGAATGGTTGAAAGAGTTGCTGAAGAAAGCAGGCGTCGATGAATCGAAGCTCGACGGGCTGATCGGCGATATCAACAAGGCGTTGCCGGAGCACTTCGTTCCGAAGGCCAGGTACAACGAGGTGGCTGAAGCGAAGAAGAAGCTGGAGACCGACGTCGCCGAACGGGACAAACAGCTGGACGAACTGAAGAAAGCGGCTGGGGCAAGCGCGAGTTGCGGAAGCAAATCGAAACACTGCAGGCTGAGAACAAGGCTGCCAAAGAGAAGTACGAGGCCGACCTGAAGGACCTGAAGCTGTCCACCTCCATCAAAGCAGCGATCGCCGGCAAGGTCCATGACGAGGACCTAGTAGCCGGCCTTTTTGATAAGTCGAAGCTCGTGCTGGATGGTGATAAGGTGGTAGGTCTTGATGAGCAACTCAAAACGCTGCAGGAGAGTAAGTCCTTCCTGTTCCAACAGGACAGCTCTCAGCCGCAACCAGGTTTTCAAATCGGCGGTGGGAGCGGTCAGCCGCCGAATGTTGTCTCGACAACTCCATTCTAACCGATGATATTGGAAATGGCTCCCTTAATTTTTGGGAATCTCATTTTACACAATTATACGGATTCAACAAAAACTGGACCTTGTTGTATGATGTTTCACACAAAATCCACGTCGCCGCTAAGACGGAATCGTCTCATATATAAACGTGGCTTTCACTTAAACGGGATCTTCGTGTGCGAAACGAAGCAGGCTCCACCCTGACCATGATCGGATTAACGGCGGATGATCTCCACTTCTTCGGGCACGACCAGCGTCAGCTGCGAATCCACATAGGTGGGATACAGCCCGGCGTCGCGCCGCTCGATCGTGCCGACCATCACGTGCATCGTCGTACCGACCGTGTTCGTCTGGAGCAAGTTCACCTGTTCCAGGTCGAGCGGTTCGTCGGACCAGTATCGCACCTGCCCGAACAGCTGCAGCTGGCGGGTATTGGACCTGTAGATCTCCAGGTGGCTGAGGGAGTGAACGACGATCGTCTCCACCTCCTCGGGAACCTGCATGGGCTCAAGCTCCACATATGCGGAACGCTGCATCATGCTCATGCCCCGTTGCAGTTCGTCATAGATCCCGGTGGAGATGAGCAGGGAGAGCACGATGCTGGCGACGCTGACGATCCCGATCGTGAGGATGCTGAGCCAGTCGTAGCGCACGATCACCTGGTCGCTGCCGGCATGTCTGAGGTACAGCAGCACCTCGATGCCCAGCAGGATGAAGATGACGGGACCGATCCAGCTCAGCGCCTCGTGGGCTTCGACATGCGTCCAGAGCGATACGGCCAGGATAACCCCCATCAGCACGAAGACCACACCGGCGGTCATCGAACCGACGCGCCACATTCGCTTTCGCTTCACGCCGGCACCATGATGGCCTGCCCCAGGGCTGCCTGCTCCATAGGCTTCCTGTAAACTCATGGCTGACAGCCCCCTGCCGGCGATACCGGTCCTTGCGGCGCTAATCTTGTGCCAGACAACTGAATCCAATTCATCTGTGCTCCTCCTTTATAACGATCCTGCAATCTCATGGCTGATGGTCCCCCTCTTGTTGCGGGATAACAGACGACTGCGGCGCATCTGCGGTCTTGTTCCCGAAGATGAGCTTCAAGCCGAGGGCGATCATGATGAATGCCACCACTGCGGTCGGGAACATATACTTGATCTCCAGATAGAGGCGGTACAGCTCCAGCTCATCCTGGGACAGGTACCTGGACGCCAGTTGATCGATGAAATACAGCACGCCGAAGCCAAGCAGGCCGATGCCGATCCAGCGCTGATACCTGGAGAACTTCGTCAGCACCGGTTCGTCGCGCAGTTCTCCGCGTTCGTAGCGGGCGGCCTGATGCAGCGCGTCGAAGAAGGCGAAGCACCACAGCATCGGGATCAGGAAGAAGAAAAGCGTCAGACGGAAATTGTCCATGATGTAGATGGCCAGGAGGAATCCGCCCATCAGCTGAAGTCCGCGTTGCTGCAAGCCCAGGTACAGATGGCCTGCTCCAGGGAAAACCGACAGCGCCAGCGCCAGCACCTTGATCTTGCGGCCGGTGCTGACATGCGCCTCCAGGTCGTGGAAGATGGTGCGATCCTGCACGTGTTCCTGTCGTTGCTTCGCTGACAGGCATTGCATCGAATCAAACAGGTTATAGATCCAGATGACCGGCAAGACCAGCAGGAAGATCAGCAGAGCGGGCTCCCTGAACACGAAGACGACAAACAGGATGGTCGAGGCCAGACCGATGAACGTGATGAGGAAGGAAATGCCTCGGTGCATCAGGCCGATGTGCATGTGGCCAAGACCCGGGATCAGCGACAGGAGAACCACATGCGCTTTCTCGCGCTGTTGCTCGATCGCGATCGCAGGGTCTTCGGTTCCCTGATCGGGAAGCGTGCCGGTGAATGCCTTGCCGTTGATCAGGGACACGATCATGTCGATCAGATTAATGGCCCAGGCCAGGAAGGCGACACCCAGCAACAGCGTGACGGATTCCCTTTCATGAACGCCGTTCAGGAAGATGACCAGCAGCAGTCCCAGCGGGCCGAAGAAGGTGGCTCCATAGAACACCGTGCGGACCGGTCTGCCGAGATAGGCGTGACCTGCGCCGGGTATGAAGCTGAGGATCAATGCGGTAAGCGGATTTTTACTCATGATATCGTCCTGCCTCTCCTTTCTTGACTTGATCAAATCTTGCAGACTTCAGGCTGTCCAGCCACGAGCCGGTGCGGCTGACCATCTGCTCCGACCATGACTCCCGCCGCTGATCTGCAGCGGATGGAGATAGGAGCATCGATTCCTCGTGCTTGAGCGCCTCATGCCTCTCCAGCTCCATCAGCGTTGTGGCGATGCCGGAGAAGGTTCCGCTGAAGTACAGCACGAGCGTGATGGATGCGGCGATCGTGTATTGCACCGAGGAGCGTTGCAGCCAGCGCCAGCGCGGGCGCCTCCGCCTTCTGTCCGCTCTCCGCAACCTGGAGATGACCTGCGATTCCAGGCGAGGCAGATCCGGATGCCGGACCTGCGGGTCGAGCGCAGGCTCTGTCGTTATGAACAACTGCAGGCATGCATCGCAGGCCATCAGGTGGGCATCCACCTGCTCCCGCTCGTGTCCGTTCAATTGTCCAAGCACATAATCTTTCATCATGGACGGTGGGATATGATCATCATGTCGCCTGGTGTCGTTCATTCGAGATCCTCCTTTCTCCATCGTTGTTTGATCCAGTGACGAGCCCGGTATAGCCTGGATTCGACGCTTTTGATCTCGAGTCCGGTCTCCGTGGCGATCTGTTCGTAGGTTTTGCCCTCCATATAATAAGCGGATACGACTTCACGGTAGTTGGATGGCAGCTGTTCGATCAGCTGACGGACCTGCTGGCGATGGACCTCCCGGATCGCTTCCGACTCGGCGGCGGGTGCCGTGTCTTGCCGAACAAGCTGATCATGATCCTGGATCGTTTCCTGCTGGCGTTGCATCTTCCGCTTGTGGTCGATGGCCCGGTTGACCGCGATGCGCGTGATCCAGGTCTTCAGGCCTTCCATCCGATATTCCGGGAGGGAACGATAGATCTGCAGCAGCACCTCTTGCGTAACGTCTTCCGCATCGTGCGGTGACTGCAGCACCGCGTAGACCGTCCGGTAGATATATTGACCATAAGCCTGCACGAAAGGCCGATAGTGTTCGGGCCCGCCTTCCAGTACCGCCCTGATCAAATCTTCGTCTCGAATATCGCTCCCCTCCCTTCCGACTTTATAGACGAAGGAACGCGGCACTTCCCCTGCACCCTGAATGTATTTTTTTTATGTTGATCATCGCCGCTCCACGAATAGCTTCCGGGTTGTCAGCATCAGGCTGTAACGGACACCGGAGACACTGTTGGATCACCCCCTTCGACCCAGGGCAGATTCGTCCCGGGCTTGTGAGATTGTTCCACTGTGTCACCATGTGGCGATTATGATATGATCATTAGGAATAAACAGACCGATCATGGGGGACCAAAGTCTATGAGACTGGTGAAGAATGCTTGGCGGAAAACGGCGCTGAAAAGGCTGATTCTGAGTTTTATCCTGATCCTCCTCCCGCTGTATGTTCTGGCGATCATCATCTACAACTGGGGCATCAACACGCTGTTTTTCAAACGGACGGTGCAGACGATCATCTATTTCCCGCACTTCCTGTCCTGGGTCATCCTGGGCGGCATCTTCATCGACATCCTGTCTCCTTCGAATGGGATCGTGAATGAGATTCTTGGATTCTTCGGCGCGGATCCGATCTTCTTCCTGGGGGATGAGGACTGGTTCCCGTTTACGCTTGTGGCCACCGATGTGTGGAAGAACTTCGGTTACGGAACGATCGTCTATCTGGCCGCACTGACCAACATCGATCCCCATCTGTATGAGGCGGCGGTGGTGGACGGAGCGAACCGCTGGAAGCAGACCTGGCACGTGACGCTGCCCGGCATGTTGCCGATCATCATGCTGATGACGGTGCTCAGCCTGGGGAATGTGCTGAATGCCGGCTTCGAGCAGGTCTACAACCTGTACAGCCCGATGGTGTACAGCACCGGCGATATCATCGATACGCTCGTGTACCGCCTCGGTCTGATCGACGCGCAGTACGGTGTGGCGACCGCGGTCGGATTGTTCAAATCGGCCATCTCGTTCGTCCTGATCGTGCTGGCGAATTTCCTGGCCAATCGCTACGCGGGCTATCGGGTATTCTAGGGAGGGGGATCGGACATCATGCACAAGCTTACAACAGGACGCAAGGTATTCCTCGCCTGCAACTATACCATCCTGGCCATCTCAGCCCTGTTATGTCTCCTGCCGCTGATCAACGTGCTGGCGATCTCGCTCAGCTCGAAGTCCGCCGCCGCGGCCGGATTCGTCAAGTTCTGGCCGGTGGATTTCACCTGGGCCTCCTACAAATACGCGTTGTCCAAACCGGAATTCATTCAGGGATTCCTCGTGTCCCTGGAGCGGGTGGCGCTCGGGTACATCGTCAACATGGTGCTGACGATCCTCGTCGCCTATCCGCTGTCCAAGGACCGTTTCGGCTTCCGGTATCGGCACTACTATGCCTGGTTTTTCATCATCACGATGATGTTCAGCGGCGGTCTGATCCCGACGTATATGACGATCAAGGAAGCGGGCCTTCTGGACACGATCTGGGCGCTTGTCCTTCCGGGCGCGGTGCCGGTATTCAATGTCATCCTGCTGATGAACTTCTTCCGCGGCCTGCCGAAGGAGATCGAGGAGGCGGCTTTCATGGACGGCGCGGGGCGCTGGCGCATCCTGATCCAGATCTTCCTGCCGTTGTCGCTGCCATCCCTTGCCACCGTCTCGCTGTTCGTGCTGGTTCACCATTGGAACTCCTGGTTCGACGGGCTGATCTACATGAACTCGCCGAAGAACTATCCGTTGCAGAGCTACCTGCAGACGATCATCGTCACGCCGGAGCTGAACAATCTGCAGGTCGACCAGCTGCTTGAGGCGACGATGGTCTCCGACCGGACCTTCAAGGCGGCGCAGGTGTTCCTGGCGGCCTTGCCGATCCTCATGGTGTATCCGTTCCTGCAGAAGTATTTCATGAAAGGGCTCGTCATGGGTTCCGTCAAAGGTTAATGGCGTTAATTGTCATGCATAAAGTTGGGCGAGATGGTTCTCGCCCAACTTTGATGATGGCATCATGAAGCGCGGCCGCTCCGCAGACGCGCTGCTGCAGCCGTGACTCTCCTGCGATGGTGATGTACAGCTTAATATTCCGTGTTGTTGTACTCGGTCACATGCTGCACGCCATACCATTTGCGCCCGACGTTGTGGTAGAGCGTGTTCGTCATCGTGACGGTGCTGGTGCTGCTGTCCGTGCGGAAGATCGCCTCTTTCATGTTGGCGATGTCGCTGCTGTCGATGTTGACATGAACCGTAAAGGTCGAACCGCCGAGCTGACGGATGAGCTTGCCGCCGTTGCGGGCCACGAAGTTGTACAGATTGAAGGTGCTGGCGGCGTTGATCTGGAAGATCTTGTCGGCCGCATCATAAGCAGCTCCGCCGTTCAGCGTGACGGTGCCGGATGACTTGATCGTCAGCGCGTCTTCCCCGACGTCCAACCAGACGATATTCTGAAGGTAAGCGTTTCCATAGGTGTGAATGCCATCCGCCGCAGGGGCGCCGAGCACAACGTTCTTCAGTGTCGCGCCGTTCTCGAGGCGGAATACCGGCTTCTGGTTCTCGCTCTGGCTTCCGTCTCCGAGGCTCGGACCGGCGATGTATACGCGTCCCTGGCCGTCAAAGGTCTGACCCGGACCGACAACGATCGTGGAGTTGACCGTGATCGGACTTGGCGACACATTGATCAGCGTCCACCGTTGATTCGCCCCATCAAGATCGGTCCATTGCACGACATTGGCGCCGTTGGCGGTCGACCATTGGTAGACCTCCAGCACCTTGCCGCTGTGGCGATTCTTCAGCTGGACATAGCCGCCGCTGTCCTCCAGCTTCCAGTGCTGATTGTAGTTATTGAGATTCTGCCATTGCACGACGTTGCCGCCGTCCGCGGTTGACCAGGCGTAGACTTCGAGGGCGCGACCGCTGTTGGCATTGATCACCTGATAATACCCGTTGCCCACGCTGACGAAGCGCCACAGCTGGTTGTCCCCGCCGTGATCGGTCCATTGCACAACATTGCCGCCATTCGCATGCGACCACTCATACACCTCCAGCGCCTTGCCGCTGTGACGGTTGATGATCTTGTACAGGCCGTGATGAATGGCCGAGGCTGCTTCCGCTTCCTGCGGGGGAACGATGGGCAGGAGAGCGACCAACAAGGCGAAGATACCGAGCAACACGAGACTTTTCTTCATCATGAATTCCTCCTTATCATTTTTAAATGAATGAATGATCGCCAGGCAAGTCTGGATGTTTGGAAATCTTCTGCCCTCCTTTAGTGCTAATTTATGGAAATCATACCATTATTGGACAAGTCCGACACTATGAAATGGAAAAGATCGGAAATTATGATTATTTGTGTGAGAAGATGATTATCCCGATCGCATCTTGTCGATACGGCGAACGGCAGGGCGCGGATCAACAGCCGGGCTGTACAGGTTGTCTTGCTGCCGAAACTTGGATACGATAGTAACGGATTGAACGCGACCGTCGGTTCGGATGCGTCGCATGCAATCTAGTGAAACCGAAGGAGCTGCCATCAGGATGTACAACTATAAGATGACGATCCAGTATGACGGAGTCAGATACAAGGGCTGGCAGAGGCTGGGCGGCGGAGAGCAGACGATCCAGGGGAAGCTGGAGCAGATTCTGGCGGAAGCGGCAGGCCATCCGGTGGAGGTCATCGGCTCGGGCCGCACGGATGCAGGCGTCCATGCGCTCGGCCAGGTCGCCAATGTGAAGCTGAGGGAACCCTGGAGCGAGACGAAGCTGCGCAATGTGCTCAATCACCAGCTTCCGCCGGACATCAGCGTTCTGAGCGTGGAACGGGTGGACGAGGATTTCCATGCGCGGTTCGATGCGAAGGAGAAGACGTATCTGTACAAGATCTGGAACGAGGATCACAGCCATCCGTTCATGCGGAGATACAGCATGCATGTGAAGAAAAAGCTGGATATCGCGGAGATGAGACGCGCGGCGAGGCACTTCCTCGGAGAGCATGATTTCACCGCCTATTCCAATGCGAAGGCGAACAAGAAGAAAACCGTCCGCACGATCTATTCGCTGGATATCGGGACGCAGGACGGATTCATCGAGATTCGCGTGCGCGGTGACGGCTTCCTGTACAACATGGTGCGCAAGATCGTCGGCACTCTGATCGAGGTTGGCATGGGGGAGAAGCGGGCGGAGGATGTGCCTGCGATCATCGCCAGCCGGGACCGTTCGCTGACCGGCCGGATGGCGGAGGCCTATGGATTGTACCTGGAGAGCATCGGCTACTAGACAGAAACAGAGACGTCTCTCATCGCAGCGCCATGGAGAGCGAGGCGAATGAGAGACGTTGGCTTGTTGCGAGGTTAGCTGCGTCTGCGAGCGAGTCTGATCAGGGCCATGAGGCACTCGACGATGATCCCCGCGCCGATGCCGAACCCGGACAGCATCAGAAAGGACAGGAAGCTGATCAGATCCTCCCATCCGGTGTTCTGGCCGCTGTTGATCATCATGATCGTAAGACCGAAGGCGATGCCCAGGGTCGAGCCGAACCAGATCCAGCGCGCGCCGAGATAGCCCGCCAGATTGGCGATGGCGGAGATGATCCCGGCCAGCAGCAGGATCCTCGGCACTATGATGAAACTGATGGATGCATCGAGCACGATATATCGATTGACAACCAGACAACCCCACACGACGATCAGATAGGCGATTCCCCACCAGAGCCAGCGGGTATCGCGTTTCGGCGGCAGAAATCTCAGCATCAGGCTCACCCCTTCTGGTCAATCAACTGACCTGCTATCCTTCAGACGCAGCGGATCGGGAAATAGTTACGCATGCGGCAATGAACGGGCTGGTGATTCTGATGGTCATGATCGACAGGAGGTGATCCGTGCGCCATTGCCGCGCCTTCCCGCTTACTTCAGGATGGCGCCCTGGGCGTTCAGGCGGTGGGCGGCGTGCATCGTCGGGCCAACGAATCGGTTCAACGGGAATCCGCTGCCGATGGCGCTGGTGATGAATGCCTTGGCGGCAGCTACCGCCTCCGGCACCGACAGCCCGCGAGCGAGCTCCGCCGTGATCGCGGCCGAGTATGTGCAGCCTGCGCCGTGCGTGTAGGTGGTGGAGATCTTCGGCGCCTCGAACAGCTGGAAGTCGCGTCCATCGTACAGCAGATCCACGGCTGACGAAGCCTGCTCCAGCTTGCTGCCGCCCTTGATGAGCACGTAGCGGGCGCCGCGCTCGTGGATGCGAGCCGCAGCTTCCTTCATGTCCTCGATCGTGCGGAGCGGCGAGGTGCCGGCCAGTTGCGACGCCTCGAACAGATTCGGCGTGACCACCAGGCTGATCGGCACGAGCAGATCGCGAATCGCCGCGGCTGCCTCCGGCTGCAACAGTTCGTCCGTTCCCTTGCAGACCATGACCGGGTCGATGACGAGCCTCTCTTGCCCCTTCAGCCGGCTGGCGACCAGCTCGATGGTTTCCGCCGGGCCGAGCATCCCCGTCTTGACCGCGTCCGGTCCGATTCCGTCAAGCACCGTCTTCAGTTGCGATTCGACGACCTCGAGCGGCACGTTGTAGATGTGATGCGACCAGTTGGTGTCCGGGTCCATCGTTACGATCGTGGTGAGCGCCGTCATCCCGTAGACGCCGCGCTCCTCGAACGTCTTCAGATCCGCCTGGATGCCGGCTCCGCCGCTGGTGTCAGAGCCTGCTACCGTCAATACTTTCTTCATGGTTTCCTCACTCCTTGAATGATCTGTTGCCGGATACAAGGGTTGTCCCCTGCGCGTCATGCGCGCACAGGAGAAATTGATGTAATCGTATAGGATGAATGGATCGTTGTCAACCAAGCTTATTTTGTGATTGGCTGTGTTTCATTCGAGGGTTGCTGATGACACGGTTGGCCTGATCCTAACGGAACGTGGATTCGTTTTCATTAATATAAGGAAGCTTTCATCCGCTGCATGCGGCTGTGTCCTGTTCCATTATAGCGCAGATGCACGGGAATGCGACAACAAGATGCAGGCGCCATCAGGGGACCATCTGTGCTACAATGGCGTTGTAAGTTGAACAAGCGTTAACTTTCCGCTCGCGACGGAACGGAAAGTGAACAGATGGAGGATAACCATGAATGCGAAGGAAAAGAATGAGCTGCTGCTGAAGCTCATGGTGGTGCTGGTGCGGGATCGCAAGGCGATGCAGGGACGCATTCGCAGCGTTGGCTATACGCGCGAGTACGGAGAATTGCCGCGAGACCTGGGTGTATATACGCTGGGTCAGCTGCCGGAGGACGAACTGGTCCGCCTCGCGGCGAGCGTCCAGATCAGGAAGATGAAGCCGCTCGGCGCGAAGAGCGATATCTATATGAACGATGTCGGTTATGTGATCTGCAACTTCACGCAGGATCGACCGGTGATCATCGATGGTCTCACACGCGAGGAGATGGTCGCAGTATGCCGGCAGGCGAATCTGCCGTGCGAGCTGCTGGACCAGCGCATGCGGGAGTATGCGGAGCTGCGCCGCAGCGGTGCGGTCACAGGCGAGATCGCGATCGCCGACCCGGCGTCGCCATTCAAGGCCGACAGGGATTATCTGGGGAAGGTCATCCGATATTATATGTTCGAAGGCTCGGAGTCGGGACCGTCGATGTTCCCGGCGGAATGCGCGTTCGATTATACGGATCCGCTGAACACGAACACCTGGATCATCTATGAGCCGGAGGAGACGATCGAGGCGATCTGGGACAGGCTGGTCCTGTCGGTGAGCGATTCTGAAGCACGCGCAGCGGAACAGGCTTCGGATGCCCTATCTCCGGATGTCTGGTCGGAATGGTTCGGCTGCAAGGGCAAGGCCAGGCTGACGATCGGGGTGAAGTGAACAGATCGACGCATCGCCAGCAGGGAAATGGTCCAGGCTGGTAGAATAATGATAAAAATGGCGTTTCGACGAGATTCGACCACGTGACAGAAAGTGCAGGTGAGATCCTCGCTCTCCGATCCTGGATCGGTAACTTTACGCGCATGAACAAGAGATCAAGACGGAAGACAATCCTGTATGTGATGGCGTACATCATGCCTTTCCTGTTAGGGCTGTGGGGTTACGCCATCGAATTCGGAGAATGGTCCCTGAAGGTCGTTTATTCCTCCCTGCGATTGTACGGGATCAATCTGGATCTGTGGCCCGGCGAGCACAATCTCGTGCTCTGGCTGGCAGCGTTCCTCGCCATACTGGTTACGGCCGCGATCATCATCAAGCTGGTGAATCGCCTGCAAACGTTGTTCTCCAACCTGTGGTGCACGATCATCCCGTCGCGCAGCATTCAGGTGCTTGGCGATGAGACGTATGTCCGCCTGTTCAGGGAACATGGCTCGCGAGGCGAGAAGGGGAGCAGCCGGATCGTGACCAATGAGGACCGGCT
>CALGAO010000062.1 GCA_937957685.1 uncultured Paenibacillaceae bacterium | reverse complement strand
GGTGAGGGAGAATCAGGGAATTCGTGTTCAAGATTATTTCGTGTTTCTTGTTAATTTTATTTTAGCGGTTACACGCCAGCGGGATCAGATGGTAGTACAGCTTCGTGAACGTATGATTGGTGTTGCGAGCGGAGATAAATTGCCCGCGATAATCGATCTGTTCATTCAGCGGCACCGCATCATAGCGAATGGCTGGATCCGTCAGCAGCGCATCCATGAGCCCGTAGCTGATCGCCACTTCCGCCACCTGATTCGTCAGGATCACGACGCCGAAGCCCGCATCCGGCACGACATGGAAATTGGCGGCGAACCCCTTCGTATTGCCGCCATGCGAGTAGCTCGTGTAGGTGCCGTGATATTCCCAGAATCCATGCGCGATACCGGGGGTAAGATCGCCTGGGGCATACGTCGTCGTAAACAGCAGCTTCAAGGTGTCCAATTGATCGAACAGCATATTGTCTTCCTCGGTCCTGGCCAGCAAGGCGATCGCAAACTTCGCCAGGTCCGTGGCGGGGCCGTTCAGGGAACCGCTTGGATACAAGGAGAGGTAGCTGTAGCTTGCCTCAACGAACTCCCCGTCCTGGGGAGATACGTAGCCTGTGGCGCGTCTGTCCGCGATCTTGGCCAGATCTGCCTCATTGGCGATGGTGACGATCGTGTCGTTCATGCCCAGCGGGATCAGAATATGCTCCTTCACATAATCTTCGTAGGATTGATTGGTGATTTTCTCAATGATGTATGCGGCAAGAGAGGTTCCGTAGTTTGAATAAGCGACCATCTCGCCAGGCGGATATGCCTGATAGGGCTGGTATCGCTTCAGAAATTCCGATAATGGCAACACGTCCTCCCTGGAGTCTGACAACAGATTCAGGACGTATTCCTCGAAGCCCGCGTTGTGATTCATCAGATGCAGCATCGTGATGGGCTCCTCGTATCTGAGCTTCGGCATCTCGGATTCCGACAGATAGTAGGAGATCGGTGCATTCAGATCCAATCTCCCTTGCTCCACCAACTGCAGAGCGGATACCCAGACGAATAGTTTGGATATGGACCCCCACTCAAACACCGTCGCACTCGCATCAACCGGAATATCCCGGGCGGTCGATGTATACCCGAACCCCTTGGCATAGGCGATCTCGTTGCCGCTGACGATGGCGATGCTCGCTCCTGGTGTTGTCTTGCCGATGTATTCATTCATGTAGGAAGTGATGAAATCATCAAGTTCAGCGATGGGGATATTGGATGGTGTGGTTGGCGTCGTCTCCTCTGCGGATGCCGCTGCCGCTGGTACGAACAGTGTATAAACGATCATGAATAGAAACAGAACAAGACCTGCTTTCTTCACCGGATTTCTTCCTCCACGATCCTATGTGTCGTTTTATACGCCACCCCTGCAAGGTCAGCAACCGGGAATGTCAGATAATAACATATGCGCATCCATTGTACATAAAGTTTTGTCCCGCTTTCAAGCCTGCGTCAGACCTCTGGCTTCCATGCCACCAGGAACATGTCTGCGATCGGTATTAAGGTCGCCAGCATGCCGAAGAGATTCCAACGGGCAGAGACTCGTGCAAACTCTGGATTGTCGTGCCAATTGGATGATCTGATGCAAGAAGCGCGATCATCTGAAAGTCTTGCTTGACAAATACAAGCTGAGCATCGACAATATCAAGGAAGTGAAGAACGAGCTGGCCGTCCTCATCCGTTGATCCCCATGGATGGAAGCGTGAAGATCGTGGACTCACCATCAAAGAGACTGCCTAATCCAACCAGGAAAGCCGGTGAAGATGCTGCTTACGTTAAAAATGGTCAGCGAGCCAACCTCCTTCAGGAATGTGGAGATTCAGAAGAACATCATGAATACCCATCCAGCGTATAACCTCCTCGTATTGAAGCGGGAGTTAATGACCGATGAAGAGATCATGGAGGAGAACAAGCACAACTTCGAGCTGGGAGAGCAGATGTTCCACATCCAGAAGCACGACGAGATTATCGGCATCCTGACGTATCTGCCCAGGAACCCCCACGATCTTGAGCCCTGGATCGGTTTGTTGGTCATCCACAAAGATCATGAAGGCAACGGGCTTGGATCAGAGGTGTTGAGGTTATTCGAGGAGATGCTGAGAGAGCAGGATGTGCGCAGCGTTCGCCTGGGCGTTCAGGTTGGCAACGAGAAAGGCGCTTCATTCTGGACCAAGAATGGATTCACGATCATTCGCGGCAGTGTCGATGAGTACGGCAATCAGGTTGACATTTACGAGAAACAACTTTAGAAGATGAGAGACTGGTGAGCTCCTGCTGATCTGCGGGGGCTTCGCTTATGGCGAAGAAGGGGCTGTCCGAAAAGAGACATTTCAGCCCGACCACTGAAAAAGTCAAAACCCAGGAAGGCCGTAAGATTAGCCATTCTTGGGCTTTTTCATTTCGCTCCATTTGAATCTCAAATGGACTTTCTCGGACAGCCCCAGACAGTCCGAGTCGGTCCAAGCGGCGTGAGAGCCGAAAAAATCGTGTCTCAGGCGGTTCGAGGTGATCGCAGCGGCCTTCTTGTCGCTGATCGCGGTGCGCAGTTCACGCTAACCACTGAGCGAAACGCCCGGGCTGAATGGCTTGGATACGGGCAGTTTCCCCTGTTTGTCCAGGAAGTAATAGACGAGGCGATAGGTGATCTCCGCCAGGGCGATGCCGCCGATTGCATCCACCAGCGCATGCTGCTTGATGAAGAGGGTGGAAGCAATGATCGACCAGAGAAACAAGGAGATCAACATTCGCGGAACGACCGCAAACAACTTGTGACGATGCATCGTGATGATCAGCAGATAGGTGGTCAGGCAATGAATGCTCGGGAAGCAGTTGACGGGTTCGTCATTGTTATAAATAAACAGGACCAGTCTGCTAAAGAGATCGCTGTCTGTGATGTCCGGACGAGGCATGTAGGTAGGAAATACGATGAAGATCAGGTTGCTGATCATCACAGCGATATTGTAGGCGATGATGGATCGCCAATACAGGGGACGATTGGTGAGTCCCAGGTAGATGAAGGCAACATACAGGATCATCATCCAGGCGGCATAGGAGATAACGAACCAGGACAAGAAAGGAATGCGGTCGTCGATCGCGCTGTTAATCGGTACCGCTTCGAGCTGACTGTTGACCAGAGAGCCGATCAGCAGATACAGCAGCCCTTGTCCCGCTATGCTGAGCACGGCTAGCAGATGCAGATTCTTCTTGATAAAAGGGATCATGATGTCCTCCAAATCTGCTGGTTTTCGGTGTTTCCTTGATATTATATCTATATTAATAGGCAAGCGCCAGTAATAAGTCAATCATGCGTGGTCAGATGAGAGCGATTCAGCTTCGGCTTGCGCGGGTTGGTCAGAGCTCCTGATACTTGTTCACCGCCTGCATCCGGTTCTTGACATTCAGTTTGGAGTAGATGACGGAGACGTAATTCTTCACGGTGCCTTCCGAATAATGCATCGCGGTCGCGATCTCCTTGTAGGTCAGGCCCTGCGACAAGTACCGCAGCATCTCCAGCTCTCGCTCGGTCAGGTTGTCGAGCCATTCATTCCGCGGCCCCCGTCCAGCAGCAGGTTCCGGCTGGCCAGCTGGAAGTTCATCCTGATCGAAGATGCCTCCCTGTTCGATGATCTGCCTGGCGATGTCTGCGGGAATCAAGCTTCCTCCGTTATACACCATGCGGATCGTATCGGCCAGCTGTTTCGGCGGAACGCTCTTCATCAGATACCCTTCAGCCCCGTAAGAGATCGCCTGTGCAGCCCCGGACACATCCTGGAATGTGGTGACGATGATGACCTTGATATGCGGCCATCTCTCCTTGACCCTTCGGGTAGCCTCGATGCCGTCCATGACAGGCATGCGCAGGTCCATCAGGATTAGATCCGGCTGCTCCTCCTCACACCATTGAATCGCTTCTTGCCCATCCTTCAGCACACCCGCCACCTCGATATCTTCCTCCAGATCGAGGAGAAGCGCGAAGCTCTCGGCGATCAAGGTCTGATCGTCCACGATCAACGTTCGGATCGTCCGTTCTGCCCGATCGCGGCGGATCGGAACGCGAAGTTCGATCGCCATTCCCTTGCCCTGTCCGGAGCGAATATGAAGCGCCCCCTTCAAACTTTCCACTCTCGATTGCATCGATCGAAGGCCGAAACCGGGCACCAGATCGCCCGCTCCCTTGCCATCGTCCTCGATTCTCAACCCTAATTCATGCTGGTCATAGTCCAGTGTCATGCGTATATGCCTCGCTTCCCCGTGACGAACGGCGTTGGTCAAGGCTTCCTGCGTGCAGCGCAGGAGGACAAGCCCGTATCGCGCGGGGATGTCACAGGCGTCTCCGAAGGCGCTCACTTCGATCGTCACGCCTGTATCGCGCGAGAACTGTTCGGTCAGATAGCTTAACGCATCAACGAAAGGCAACGGCTCACCGATCCTGTCAGACATATGCAGATGATCGCGGATGTCGTCCAGGCCAGTGCGGGCCGTCAGCAGCAGGGCGTCGATCGATTCCCGATCCGCGGATGCGAGCTTCATCTTCTCCAGTCCGGCGATCACGGAGGTTAAGGTATAGCCGATCGTGTCATGCAGCTCCCGCGAGATCCGGTTCCTCTCCTCAAGGATCGTCAGTCTCTCCACCTGGTCGGCGTACTGCTTCAGGGCCTGGTTCCGCTCATTGATCAGAAGCAGTTGCTGTTCATTGGCCTGCAGCGAATGCTTCAGATGCGAGCCGATCTTGGCCGCTCCCCACAAGACCATGGCCGTCTGCAACACCAGGATGATGGGGATATTGGCGACGTGGATGGGGATCTCCGGGAAGAAGACATCCTTCCAGAACATGAATCCAAACGCTGTGATCACGGCGGTGAAGATTCCGGTGAACAGGATGAAGAAACGCTTGTGGTGAACTTCCGGAGGAAAGTCACTGACGATCGTCACTTTTCCCTGACGCTGCGGTCATTTATGATGAGCCTATCACTTCAGAGGGGGGATGGCCTGAGATGGAACGGCTGCTGATTCGGATCCTGATCACGATTGGCTTTGCCTATCTGCTGTATGTCTGGATCTCCAGATATACCTCGTTTATTCAGCCTTATTTTGTGTTCATCATCATGATGATCGTCATCGGGAGTCATGTATGGCGGTATGTCAGAAAACGAAACCTGCGGAAGGAAGAAAGAGACCAATGAATCCACTGATCAACCAGACAAGAAGCATTCGATCCCTGATCGAAGTCATCCTCATGTTTGCCCTGATGGCAGTCCTGCTGCCCGTGAACAATAGCCTGTATACGTTGGCCGGACTCATCCCGATCGCCTATTACTTCCTTGAAGGTTGGCTCCGAAAACGCAGCCTGAAGGGACCCGATGCGCTGTTCGCGGATGTGAAGCGAAGCTGGTATTGGATCCTCCTGGTGGCGATCGGGATGCAGACGCTGGATGCGTTCGTCTTCCATCAGTTTGTCCCCGAGATGGCGGAACATCTGCGAGCCAGAACGCCGCTGCTGGAAGAGGGCTTCGACCCCGATCTGCTGCTTACATTCGCCATACTGGCTCTGGGGGAAGAGATCGCCTTCAGAGGGGTGTTGCAGGAGCGGCTCAGTTGGTACCTGAAGCCGTATGTGGCGATACCGCTGACGTCGGCGATATTCGCCCTGGTGCATGTCTCCCGGGGTTCCGCCCTGATCGTGGGGCTGGATTTGGCATCCGTGTTCCTGGACAGCCTGGTGTTCGGCATCATCTACCATCAGACCAGGAATGTGTGGGTGTCGTGGGTGGCCCACTTCACGGCCAATGTCCTGGCTTACTTCTATATCGTGAGTTGGCTATGACCGGTGGGATGGAAAGGATGAACCCGACGATGGCATCAGTGGAGGAGAAGATGGGGGTAGTGAGGAAGGCCGGGTAATTGGTGAAGCTGGGAGCTGCTGAGATGGCCAGAGGGATCCGGGAAGGATGCTGGACCTCCGAGCAGTTGGTGGAAGCCCACATCGAACAGATCATCAGGGTGAATCCCGTGCTCCAGGCGATCGCGATCCCCCTGTTCGAGGAAGCGCGGCAGGCGGCCAGGGCGGCGGATCTTCAGGTGGCAGAAGGAAGCACGGAACTGGGGGCCTTGCACGGTGTTCCCGTCACGATCAAGGAGTCGCTGGATGTCGTCGGCACGCCGAGCACGTGGGGCTTGCCTCACCGACAGGGCAGGCTGGCTCAGGAAGATGATCCCGCGGTCGCCCGCCTGAGGCAGTCCGGAGCGATCGTGATTGGCAAGAGCAACATCATGCAGTTGCTCATGGGCTGCGAATCCGTCAACCCGGTCTACGGACGGGTGCGCAACCCGTGGCGGCCGGAGGAGCGTTCAGCTGGCGGGAGCAGCGGCGGCGAGGCGGCGATCATCGCATGGATATCAGCCGGAGGCTCTTCCGGGATCGAGCGTACATTGGGCGGGGACATGATGACGAGGCAACTGGCTGGCGTGCATCGTTCCTTCGGTCTTACGCGCAGCAAGAGGAGGCTCCTGTCCGCGATGCTCCGCTTGCTGGGGCAACGAGCCGTGGGGCAACATATCCTCCCATTCCTGGGCGCCAGATCTGAGGGTGAGCGCCATGAACTGGCACTTCGGCGGGCGGATTATCAGCGCAGATTCCTGCTCGAGATGGAGCGGCAGCAGGTCGATGTCCTGATCGCGCCGCCTTTCCTGACCCCTGCTGTGCAGCACGATCAATCGGTGCTGATGTCCTGGGAAGGATCCTATGCGTTGCTGTACAACTTCCTGCGCATGCCGGCAGGAGTCGTCAGCACGTCTCGGGTACGCGCGAGAGAGTCCAGGTTGCCGCACCCGCCAAGCCGGGACAGGTCCGTCCAGGCTGCAGGCAGGGTCAATGTGGAAAGCGCCGGTCTGCCGGTCGGCGTGCAGGTCGCTGCGCCTCCCTGGCGCGAGGATCTGGTGCTGCTGGTCATGACTTGTCTGGAAGAGCAATTCAGGCAGACAGAGGAGTATCCTGTTGGTAAAGCTGCCGCATGGCATCCGGGAAATTGAAACTAATGCCACAAGCTGGAACATATCTGGTAAAGGAGTCTCGACGGATTACATTTTCTATCTGGCGGAACGGCAGAACGATCCGACGCCATAGGCAAGCATCCATGCGGATCTGCTGCTCGATGAACGAACCTCTGAAGCGAAGGGGTGAACAGGAGCTGTCGCAAAGCGGCAGTTCCTTTTTTTCCGAAGTCGAATATCTGGGGAGGAAGACTGTTGTATAATAGGTACATTAAGCGATTCTTGACATTTCCACCAGAGGTGATCGATCACAGATGCAGCAGCACATATTGCTCATAGAGGATGATGCGGATATCAGCGAGATGGTACATCGGGAGCTGACGCGGGAAGGCTACGAGGTAACGCAGGTTTATGACGGAGAAGAGGCGGAGCGGTTGCTGACGGCGCGGCATTCCTATGACCTGATCCTGCTGGATCTGATGCTTCCGAAGCGAAGCGGCATGGACCTGCTGCAGCTCATACGCCGGAACAGCGTGGTGCCGGTGCTCATCCTGTCCGCGAAGGACAGCGATCTCGACAAGGCGCTGGGCCTGGGATTCGGCGCGGACGATTATATCGCCAAGCCTTTCTCGATGATCGAGCTGATCGCCAGGGTGAAGGCTGCGCTGCGACGCGCCGGACAGTATTCGCATGCGGAGGAGCCGGCCTCGGTTGAGCCGAACGTGCTGCATCTCATGGACCTGGGATCGATACGGACAACTTCACGGTGATCAAGGAAGGCGTGACGATCCAACTGACAGCCAAGGAGTTTCAGATCCTGAAGCTGTTCGCATCCAACCCCAACCGTGTATATACCAAGGAGCAGATCTATGAACTTGTCTGGAATGAACCGTATTATGGCGATGACAATGTGATCAATGTCCATATGCGCCGGCTGCGCGAGAAGATCGAGGACAATCCGTCCAGGCCGAGGTATATCAGGACGCTGTGGGGAATCGGCTACAAGGCAGGGGAGGCATAACGGTGCTCATCGTGGCGATGTCGTTGCTGATCCTGGCGCTGATCGCGGTGATCGCGTACCAATGCCAGGCGAGCCGCAAACTGCGAAGCGATATTCACTATATCGCGAACAAGCTGAACGAGATCCTGGCAGACCGTTCTGTGCAGAAGCTGCTGCATCAGACGGAGACCCCGGAGCTTCGCGAGCTCCTGACGGGCATCAATCGTATGCAGGAGGAGCAGCAGCGTGCCCGAGCGGAGTATGTCCGGACGGAGATGGCCATGCGCCGCATGCTGTCCAACATCTCGCATGACCTGCGGACGCCGCTGACGGTCATCGCGGGCTATGTGGAACTGTTGATGCACCGCAGGGACATGGCTCCGGAAGAACGCGCGGTGCAGATGGGCAAGGTGGCTGACAAAGTCCAGGAGGTGATCGGCCTGATCAACACCTTCTTCGACTTGGCCAAGCTGGAGTCCGGCGACGAGGAGCTGGATCTCTCCCGCGTGCAGCTGAATGAGGTATGCCGCAGGAATATCCTGTCCTTCTACGATGTTCTGGCAGATAGCGGCTTCGAGGTGGAGATTCACATCCCTGACGAGCCCGTCTTCGTCTATGCGAATGAAGAGGCGCTGGACCGCGTCCTGAACGACCTGATCTTCAACGCGATCCGGTATGGCGGCGATGGCCGCATGCTGGGTCTGGCCATGCGGGCAGATGAGGAAACGGTCTATGTGGAGGTCACCGACCGGGGCAAGGGCATCGATGAGCATCACCGGGATCACATCTTCGAACGGCTGTATACCCTTGAGGACTCCCGCAATCGCAGATATCAGGGCAGCGGCCTGGGGCTGACCATCACCAAGCGTCTGGTGGAGCTGATGCATGGCTCGATCACGGTAAGCAGCAAGCCTTATGAGAAGACGACCTTCACCATCAGCCTGAAGCGGATGACCTACGGCACCGACCAAGCTTAAGAAATATGTAAGAATCGGTTAAGAAATAAGCAAGTCCCCCCTTCTATAATCAAACTCACAAAGACAAGAAAATGAATGGAGAGGGGAAACAGAAACCTATGACTGCCGTGCTCAGAACTTATCATTTGGGCAAAACGATCAATGGCAAAGAGCTGGTCTCGAACCTGAACATGACGATCAAACGGGGCGAAATCTACGGCTTCCTCGGGCCGAACGGCGCGGGCAAGACCACCGTGATGAAGATGATCGCCTCCATCCTCAAGCCGACCGAAGGCGAGATCGAGCTGTTCGGCAAGCCGCTGCAATCAAACACCGTCGAGCTGATGAAGCGGATGGGCAGCATCATCGAATATCCGATCTTCTACGAGAAGCTGACGGCGATGGAGAATCTGGAGCTGCATTGCGAATGCATGGGGTACTACAACAAGAAGGCGATCGGAGAAGCGCTCGACATGGTGGGACTGGTGGACGTCGAGTTCAAACCGGCGAAGCAATTCTCCCTGGGGATGAAGCAACGCCTGGGCATCGCCCGGGCCATCGTGACCAAGCCGGAGCTGCTCCTGCTGGATGAGCCGATCAACGGGCTGGACCCTGTCGGGATTCGCGAGATGCGCAATCTGTTCACCATGCTCAGCAAGGAGTTCGGAATGACGATCCTCATCTCCAGCCACATCCTCGGAGAGATCGAGTATATCGCAGACACGGTCGGTGTGATCAACCAGGGCAGGATGGTGCAGGAAGTGTCGATGGGAGAGCTCCGCCGGACCAATCATGATTATGTCGAGATCACGACGGGGGATGTCAGAAGGGCGTCCCTGGTGCTGAGCGACCGTCTGAATGTGACCAACATGAAGGTGGTCGGGGATCATGCGATCCGAATCTATGACCCGAACGTCTCCCAGAGCGAGTTGAACAGGCTGCTGGCGTTGTCCGATGTGCCTGTAGAATCGATCGTCCGGAAACAGCATTCGCTGGAGGATTACTTTATCAAACTGTTGAACGGGGGTGGGGTCCGTGCCTAATCTGATCAAGCTGGAATTCAGGAAAAACCGATTTAGTACCTATCCGAAAACCTCTGCGCAGCGGAAACAAATCCAGGCGCAGGCAAAATGATCTTCGCAGACCGAATAGCGGATTATCTGAGTGAGGATGCTCGGGTGCTGGATGTGGGCTGGGCCATGGCGAGTTTACGAGATCGTTCGCCGGCCAAGCCAAAGAGGTGATCGGAATCGATGTGGTGGACGGATACATTGCCACGGCAAGAAAGGATGCAGAGGACAACATCACCTTTCTGGTCGTGGATGCGGATGGGACGCTGCCTTTTCCCGATGACTATTTTGACGTGGTGTTCAC
>CALGAO010000061.1 GCA_937957685.1 uncultured Paenibacillaceae bacterium | reverse complement strand
CATCGCATCCTGAGAAGCGGCGGCATCGCGTTGGGACTGTATCACTGCCGATCGGACGGGCATTTCCGAAGTCTCTTCCCCGGGTTGTATCAACCGCTTCCGGACAACCATATGGACGAGATCCGGGCGATATATGAACAGCAGCTGTCCGAGAGCGGTCTGGAGAAAGTGGAGCTGCAGATCATCGAAGAGGTGGAATACCTGTCCACGCCTGAGGATGTCCTGATCAGGAAATGCTTCGGGCAGAAGGAGTCGCTGAAGCGAATCGTGTGGCAGCGATGCCTGAAGGATGTGGAGGAAATCTTCTATCGCCACGCGACGTCCAGAGGCCTGAAGGTCATTAACTATCATGCGTTAATGATCGGGAAGGCTGTTTAGCGTGTTGCATGCTGCGAGTAAGACGGAGCGGTCAAGCGCTATTCCAGGGGCTTGGCCGCTCTGTGTTGGTGGTCAACTGATGAATGACCTGACGGTCAGAAAGGTATGCGTCCGGTGTGGATGACGTAACCGTGTTCGTCTGCCCACTTCACCAGGCCATTCCAGTAATCTTCACAAGTTGAAACGATCTGCGCAGAGGAGGCAAGCTGTCCGGACATCACCATCTGCGCCAGGGGCGCGAATCCATCCGGGAGATCCGGCAACTGCAACGCTTCCGGCAGCACCATCGCGCCTGTCGAATACAGCTTCCGGTTGTGCAAGCCAACGATCATGGCTCCATAATGGGCAAGCTCCATGGCCAGGTAAGGAAGATAGGTGTGCGGGCCAAGCTGGCTGACATTTCGCAGCTTGCCGATGAACTCATACATTTCCCCGACCAACACTTCCTGAATGGCACGCCTGAAGTCTGCTCCGGTCGGTGATTCGGCCGCTTCTCTTAATCGCGGGAAGAAGCCGTCGGGATCATACAGGCTGAGATGGGTCAAGAAAGGGCCATGGGTGAGGGGCCACCTTCCTTCAACCGTTGAAGCGTTGCGCAGCAGGATGTCTGCCGTATAGACATCGACTTCCGCCTTCCAGGGACCTGCTGACCATTCATGGCACAGTTCGACCGGTTCGCCGGCATCTCTTAATACACAGAACATCTCGATGTCCGAGCAGGGACCGTCCGTTCCTCTGGCGATCGAGCCATAGATTCCGATGGCCAGGATGTTGTCTCCGTACACCTCGTGCAATCTTGCGGCTATCTCGTGGCAGATATCCAGTCTTTCGTTACGCGTCATGGCTATAGGGCCATTCATGTGCATGGTTAAGCATCTCCTTTTAGTGGATATGGATGAGAGGCACGAACACATGAATGGCGGGCCACGGGCTTAACGGGGGACTTTCTTGGGATGCATGCTTGCTCCTCCCCTCTGGCAGGAACTCCATGTACTCTGGAGACCATTATACCAGAAATTTAAGGTGTACTGGTGGAAGCGGGGAGTACATCGCGGAAATTTTTCCAAGGCATCCCCAACCGTTCACGCTTGCCTCGTAGTATATAGATGAGTGCCACCGATCAGGAGGAGCTTGCATCCATGGAGAAGCATCAAGCCGACGAGATCATCCGGGAATACATGAAGCCGCTGTATGGGTTTGCCCTGAACAAGACGGACCATCCTGCTGGCATTCTATTCACTTTTGCGCGCGGGGAACCGATATAATGGATATTCTTGTGTTTATGGTTGCGAAGATACTTTGATCATGATCAGTACCATTCATTCGCCATCAGCAGAGAAGGAGACCAACATGATGTGGAAGAATCGCAGCAAGAACAACACACCGCAGTTGCAACAGGAAGGAATGGACATCAAGGGCAAGGGAGAGGCATGGCTGACGGAACTGGAGGAGTACGTCCAGCTTCTGGAACAAGGCAAGGAGAACATCTTTGTATCCAGAACGGGGAACGACAGCACCGATGCCAGGCTGCAGCAATTGACCGATCGCATATCCGCCGCGCTGCATGAGCGCGAGAGCGAACCCAGGCTTCGTCTGGATATGGTGACGGAAGCGTTCGAGGTGGCCTTGTGGGAAATGGATGTCGTTGCCGGCGACCCGGTGAACCCGGCCAATGTGTTCCGTTGGTCGGATGAATTCCGACGCATGCTCGGGTTTACGGACGAGCATGATTTCCCGAACGTGCTGGAGAGCTGGTCGGATCGACTTCATCCTGAGGACAAGGACAAGGTGCTGAAGCTGTTTGCGGACCATATGCTGGACCGTACGGGTCAGACCAAATACAACATAGAATACCGGTTGATGACGAAGCAAGGGGAGTACAGATGGTACAAGGCGGCCGGCTCCACGCTTCGCAAGCCGGATGGCACGCCGATCATGGTGGCGGGAGCCTTGACGGACATACATGACAGGAAGATGATGGAGCAGCAATTCCTGGCGCTCATGGAACGGTATGAAATGATCAATCGCGCCATGTCGGAAGCGCCATGGGATATGATCGTGGTTGCCGGTGATCCGCTCAATCCGGACAACGCCTTCTGGTGGTCGGATCAATTCCGGGCCACGCTCGGCTTCGAGGGCGAGCATGACTTCCCGAACAAGATGAGCAGCTGGATCAATCAACTGCATCCGGAGGATCGGGATCGCACTCTGGCGGAACTCCTGCATCATCTGCAGAATGAACCGGACAAAACCTCGTATACGCTGAAATATCGCCTCGCATCGAAAACGGGCGAGTACCGTTGGTATCTGGCGGGTGGAGCGACCTCGCGAGATGAGAACGGCACGCCGCTGCGCGTGGCGGGAACCATCAGAGACATCACGCACGAGGTGGTCAGGGATGAGGTGATCCGCATGGTCAATGTCCAGATGAGCGGATTGTTCGAGGCGATCAATGACATCGTCCGCGGCATCACGAACGTCACCGAGCAGGCTCAGGACATCGCATCCGCCCAGGAGAATTCCTATCAGATCGCGAAGGACGTGCAGGCGAAGACGGACGAGACCAGGGCCGTCACCTCGCTGATCAAGGAGGTGGCGGATCAGACCACGCTGCTCGGCCTGAATGCCGCGATCGAGGCGGCCCATGCGGGGGAAGTTGGCCGAGGCTTCGCGGTGGTCGCGAGCGAGGTGCGGAAGCTGGCCGAGCACAGCAAGAAGGCTTCCGTGCAGATCGAGCGAACCATTCAGGAGATGAAGCAAAGCATCGATCACATCATGGGCAGCATCTCGGGCATGTCCACGCTGACGCAGTCGCAAGCGGCCCTGACGGAAGAGATCAATGCATCGGTACAGGAGATCAGCACGATGTCGGAGGAACTGATCGACATCCTCAGGAAGTTGTAAACAGCCGGAACTGTTTTCCCTCAACCTGAACTCCCTGGAAGGGCAACGAGAAGAGCGCTTGTGAATCGGCCCCATTCCAGGGAGTTTTACTCTTTCAAAGTTGGGGCAACCTAGGAAAGTGACCATCTTGGCCGAAGCAAGAATCCGCAGGTGTGGTCAACCAACAGTCTGAATGGGGACACATGGGGTGACTGCCGATTCCCGCCCATGATCCGGTCCCCTGCTGATCGTTCAGGCTGTGGTTGGCGATGGAAGGTCCTGCATGTCGGCTTGCCAAGCCCACCCGGTTGTTTGATACAATGAATACAACCAAGGGCGACAGGGAATGGTGATATCATGGGCAGGAAACAGGTGTTTTCAAGATCGGAATTGCTGGACCAGGCGAAGAGGGTGCTGCTGGATCATGGTTATGACGGGTTTCAGCTGAAGTTGCTGTCGCAGAGCCTGGCCGGAGCGCGAAGCACGATCTATCAATATTTCGCCAACAAAGAGGAGATCGTCGCCGCCTGCATGAGACGCGTCATGGAGGATATCCTGCAGCAAGCGTCGGCCATCGACGAGACCGATTGCATGGATGCCTTGCAGCAATTGCTCACGGTCTACCTGAGCGAAGCGGGTCTCCATCAATTGCTGGGTTACGCCCACAAGGTGAATAAAGCCAATTCAGCCGCCGCTGCCACAGACCTGGATTTCGTGGAAGAGGCCCATCAGACCTTGAGGCAGCAGCTTGAACGGTTGTTCGGTCGGGCACAGGCAGAGGGGTATCTCAATCCGGACATTCCCCTCCCCGCCATGATCGGGGTTTATTTCAACCTGATCAACACGCCCAATATGATGAACCTCCCGATCTCGCAGTGGAGCAAGATCCTGTACCGGCTCTGGCTGGAGGGTGCAGGAAAACATTAACGGCGCCGTGTTATTTGACACGCGTGTCATATAAGGGGTATAATGAACCCTGTTCCTGACAGACAGATTCAAATTGACACATGTGTCAGATATATAGAAGTGGAGGAGTGTGGAACATGTTTTTGGCATTGAAGGAATTAATGCATAGCAAGACCAAGTTTCTGATGATTGCGGTCATTCTCGTGCTGATCTCCTGGCTGGTGTTCATCCTGTCGGGGTTGGGCAACGGATTGTCGACGCTCGCCGCGGCGACTTTCAAGACGATGGATGCGGACTATGTGGTCTTCGAACAGGGATCGAAAGCGTCCATGGGCAAATCGTTATTGTCCAATGAGCTGTCGGTGAAGCTGGCGGAGATGCCGGGAGTCGAGGACGTAACGCCTATGGGGATCTCGATGGCTTCCGCGATCAAGGGGAACAGCAGCGAGTTGAATGAGGACAAGGTGGATATTGCGATCATCGGCATTGAGCCGGGAAGCTTCCTCGAACCGGAGATCATCGAAGGCACGGGGCTTTCTGCCGATCAACCAACCGGTGTTGTGGTCAATGAGTCGTTGAAGGATGAAGGGTTCGCGATCGGGGATACCTTCCAGTTGGATGGATCGACGGAATCGCTGACGATCGTGGGATTCGTCAAGAATCAAACCTATAACCACGTCGCTTCGGTGTTTACTCCGATCGAAGAGTGGCGCAAGATTGCGTTTGCCGCTCCTGGCTCGGACAAGGGGCTCACAGAGCCTGTGAATGCGATCATGCTGCAGGGCAAGAATATTGACCCTGATGCCATCAACGCTGCGCTCCCGGGCACCGAGACGGTGACTCGTGCAGCGGCGGTTCAGGGCATCTCCGGCTACAAGGAAGAGAGCGGCACGATCATGATGATGCTTGGGTTCCTGCTGGTGATCTCGGCATTCATCATCGGTGTGTTCTTCTACGTATTTACGATGCAAAAGACCAACCAGTTCGGCATCATGAAAGCGATCGGGGCCAGGAATCGACTGCTGAGTCGGGCGGTTGTGTCCCAGGTGCTGGTCCTGTCGGTATCCAGCATCATCATCGGCATCCTGCTGACGTACGGGACGGCGGCCATCATGCCGGAAGGCATGCCTTTCGTGCTGGATCCGATGCTGGTAACGGTGTATTCCCTGATCCTGCTCGTGATCTCCTTGCTCAGTTCGCTGGTATCGGTACGTATGATTGCCAAGATAGATCCGCTTAAAGCGCTCGGGAGGGTGGAATAATGACCAGAGGATTGCAAATCAACTCAGCATCCAAGTACTACAACGAAGGACCTGACCGCATCACTGCCCTGGACCGGGTGTCCATCAAGGTGGAACCCGGGGAGTTCGTGGCGGTGGTTGGGCCATCCGGTTCCGGCAAGAGCACCTTCCTGTCCATCGCTGGCGCCTTGCTGAGACCTTTCGAAGGAGAGGTCCTGCTGAATGGCAAGGATATCACCAAGCTGTCAGACAAGCAGCTGGCGGAGGTGCGGCTGCATGAGATCGGGTTTATCATGCAGGCGTCTAACCTGGTTCCTTACCTGAACGTCCTGGATCAATTGCTGGTGGTGAAGTGGATGACCGGCAAGATAGGCGCGAAGGATCGGGCTTTCGCCGTTCGGCTGCTCGAGGATCTGGGGCTGGGCAGCAAGCTGAAGAGCTACCCGGAGGAGCTGTCAGGCGGCGAGAAGCAGCGGGTCGCCATCGCACGCGCGCTGGTGAATGACCCGAACGTCAACCTGGCGGATGAACCTACCGCAAGCCTGGATACCAAACGTGCGCATGAAGTCGTCTCCCTGATCGCCCGTGAGGTGCGGGCACGCAACAAGGCAGCGATCATGGTGACCCATGACGAGCGGTTGCTGTCCCATTGCGACAAGGTATACCGGATGGAAGACGGCAGGTTGTCCCAGGTTGCCCTGGAGGCTGTCCATTAAGACATCGACGTTGTCACATGAGGGACCATGTACAGACGAGCAATCCACTAATTCCAACATATGATGAGGAGATAACAGGGATGATCATTGTGACAAACAGGATCCGGGTGAAGAAAGGCATGGGCTCCGTCATGGCGCCGGCCTTCACAGCACCTGGTCCGCTGGACACATTCAAGGGCTTCATCAAGGTGGAAGTCTGGTTGACACAGCATTTGACCGAGTATGATGAGTTGAATGTGCATATGTATTGGGAAGACGTGGATGCCTTCACTGCCTGGAGGAGCAGCGATGCCTTCCGGGAGTCGCACAAGCGCCCGGAACCGGGTTCGGAGGAAGCCGGCAAGGAATCGCCGATCCTGGAAAGTGACCTGATCACTTATGAAGTGGCAGCAATTCGTGAACCTGCGAAAGTATGATTCGGCGGGGTTCGTGTCATCACGTGACACGAACCCCCTTTTCTCATCTCATGATCTCTTGATCGGCATCACGAGCTTGCAGACCGCTTACATAACCTGTTCTTCCATGATTGAATGGTCATAGCATAATTCGACATACAGGTATTATAATGTTGTTACCAGATTCATCCCGGAAGCGTGAGGATCATACCGGTCGATGCCTGGGAGGAACAGAGGCATTCTGTTCGGCTTGACAATCGAGAAACAGAGGAGGACAACTGTGAAACGACGAATCATCAACCGCATCCTGGGCACATCCATTCGCACCAGGCTTTTCATCCTCATCCTGATCATCCTGATCGGCTCATTCACGATGATGGGGTATCAGCAAGCGAGGCATATCACGACTGTCATCGAGAAGGACGCGTTGGAGAAGGCCCAGTCCGACCTTGCCACCGGCTTGGCCATCATCGATGCGCTGTATCCCGGAGACTGGCGGGCAGAGGGAGATCAGCTGTACAAGGGCGATACCCTGATCAATGGCAACTATGAAATCGTGGATTACATAGGACGGCTGACCAATGGCGATACGGCCACGATCTTCCTGGGCGATACCCGGGTTGCGACCAATGTCATCCTGGCAGATGGGCAACGCGCCGTTGGCACGCAAGCGTCCAGCGTCGTTGCCGAGACCGTCCTGAAAGAAGGACGCCATTACCTGGGGACGGCGGATGTCGTGGGCAACTCCTATCAAACTGCTTACATGCCGATTCGCGATGCGAACGGTCAGGTGATCGGCATGTGGTATGTGGGCGCACCGGATGCCAATGAGCGCATCAGGCAATTGAAGGGCGAGATGATGCAGAAGCTTGCCTTGGGTGGCCTCGCCACATTGGCCATTGCGTTCCTGTTGTTCTATGCGGTCACGCGTTTCATGATCAGACGCATCCAGCTGTCCGCCCGGTCCATCCAGACGATGGCAGGCGGCGATCTCACCTTGCCGGAGATGACGATCATCAGCAAGGATGAAACGGGCAAGCTGCTGGAGTCCGTCAACAAGATGTCGAAGGATCTTCGCGGCATCATCGGCCATATGAAGGATACGTCCACGCTCATCGCGACATCATCCGATCAGCTGGCTGCCGGCACGGAACAGATGAATCAGGCCATCAGGCAGATCAATCAAGCCATCCAGGGAGTCGCCGCAGGGGCTGACGAACAGATGAACAGCGTGACGGACTCGACGGAGGCCGTGCTCGGCATCTCCAGCGGAATGGATCGGGTAGCGGAGGCGATCCGGCTCATGGCTCGTTCTTCATCGGCAGCCAGCGGATACGCCAATCAGGGAACTTCTGTGGTGAACCGCAATATGGAGCAGATGGATCGCGTCAGACAAACCTTCGAAGACGTCTCGCGGATGATCGTATCCTTGCAAGAGAGATCCAGGGAAATCGACGAGATCGTGGTGGCGATCACCGAGATTGCCGAACAGACCCATCTGCTCGCTCTCAACGCCTCGATCGAAGCCGCCCATGCCGGCGAACAGGGGGCCGGATTTGCGGTCGTTGCTGCCGAGGTGCGGAAGTTGGCAGATCGCTCGGGTGAATCCGCCGAGAACGTCAGCAAGCTCATTCGACATATTCAGGAGGAGGCCAGCCGGGCTGTGCAGGCGGTGAGCCAGGGATCGAAGGTGATGGAGAAGGGGCTGTACGAAGCGGAGCAGACAGGCCTGACCTTCCAGGATATCGTGAGCGCCATAGGGGAGATCTCCGCCCGGTCGGAAGAGGTTGCGGCGATCGTCGCACAGGTTCAGGCGCATTCCCATGAAACCGCCAACAGGATGGAGCGGATGGCGGAACTCATTCGCGAGTCGGTGGCGAGCACCCAGCACATCGCGACTTCACTGGCGGAGCAGCAGTCTTCGATCGAGGATATCTCGTCTGCCGTCGGACATCTGAGTGAGACGGCGGAGACCTTGCAGCTGCTCTCCGAGAGGTTCAAGGTGTGATCCGGTTGATGGGGCATACGGGGCTGTACATGCCTGAAGGCCATCCTTGTCGGATGGCCTTCAGCCGCATGCCGCAGTTAATGTAACCAGTGGTTCAGTGCTGGAACAGCTCGATCCGCTCTTTCTCCGGTCCGTAGATGAAGAGATACCGATGGCCGTTCGGTAGCACGGTGATCGTGTCGAATTCGGGTATGAACATCATAATGCCTAAATACTTAGTGATCAAGTATGAATGATAGGATTTATCGCGAAACGGGCGCACCACGATGATGATCATGGTGCGCCTTATGGACTTCTATCCATCGCATGCTTATGGTTCATTGCGGATGACCTCGAGCAATGAGATCGCATCCACGAGATGATTGTCGAAGATCTGCTTCGCCACGGCCAGCAGATCCTTGATGAGAGGATCCCTCAGCGAGTAGATCACAGAGGTGCCCTCCTTGACGCCTGTGACCACGTTCTTGTTACGCAGCACCGCGAGCTGCTGCGATACGGCCGATCCTTCCGATCCGAGGATGCTCTGCAATTCGTTGACGCTCCGGCC
>CALGAO010000060.1 GCA_937957685.1 uncultured Paenibacillaceae bacterium | reverse complement strand
CTTATACAGCATCAGGTTCAGTTTCGCTTGATGAAGGATTTCCTGACGAGAATCTTGCTGTATCATTTTAGTAAAACCATTTTACTAAAGAAGTAAACCCTGCTATAGTTATGATTAAAAGACTAGGCAGTGGAGGTTTAGCGGCATGGTCGGAATCAAGGAGATAGCGAAAATTGCCGGCGTGTCCGTATCGACGGTGTCGAATGCGCTCAACGGACGCAAGAATGTCGGCAAGGCGACACGTGAGCGTATCTTGCAGATATGCGAGGAATATGGCTACCAACCGGCAAACAGAGAGGCCGACAATCAGAGGCCGATGAATCGAACCGTGATGTTTATCTTCAGCGACTTCGACAGAGATTTCTATCTGAAGATCATCGAGGGAATCAGCGACTGCCTGAATGAGAACGACTACGATCTGATGATCTGCACGAATCGCTCGAGCGCCAAATTCATGCGCAAGAACATGGCATGCGGCATCATCAGCCTCGATGGCAGGATGGATGATGATACATTGCTCACCGTCGCCAGGGCCAAGCTTCCGATCGTTCTGATGGATCGCATCATCGATGATAACAACCCATATATCAAGAGTGTCATCGTCGACAACTACCCGGTGATGAGCATGCTTGTGCAGAAGCTGGTCGACCGGGGCTTCCGACGCTTCGGCTTCCTGGGCGGCTTGTCTCATACCCTGGACAACAAGGAACGGTTCGCGGCATTTGTAGACACACTGGACAAGAATGGGATCTCCTTCGACCGAAGATACTATTTCCATGGCAACTATCGGGAGAACAGCGGCTATCAGGCTGCGAAGATCATGATTCTGAGCAACGATCTGCCTGAGGTGCTGGTCTGTGCGAACGACAATATGGCACTCGGCGCGATGAAGGCGTTCGAGGAAAACGGCATCCGCGTGCCCGAGGATATCTCCATCACAGGCTTCGATGATTCGGAGACGGCCTTGCTCAAGGGGCTGACCACCATCTCCATCCCACGCTATGAGAGCGGATATATCGCAGCGAAGGAACTGCTGTCGATGATCAAAGGGATGTGGAGCAGTGAACCTTTCAAACTTGGCGCATCGATCGCGTGGAGGTATACAGTGAAGTAAAGATGCAACGCATTAAAGTAAAATAGCACTTTGTTTTACGAAAAAAATAAGTAAAATAAACGTAAACAATATTGACTTCGTTGCTGTTGCCTACCTATAATATCTGTGAATCATCAAACCAAAGAGATATGAAGGGGAGGCAAAGTGAATGGTTAAAGGTAAAAAGTTGCTCGTTTTACTGGCCGTTGTCGCAATCATTGCATTGGTTGCAGCCTGCTCGGGCGGCAACAAAGGAACCGCTAATGAAGGCAAGCTGGCCAAAATCTCCATTTTCCAATCGAAGGTAGAGATTGCGGAACAATTGGAAGCGCTTGCTCAGCAGTATACGAAGGAAACGGGCAACGAAGTGGAAGTGTGGGGGTCGGTTGGTGACGCATACATCACCCAACTGCAAGCGAAACTGACGGCGAACCAGGGACCTTCGATCTTCAGTATCGGTTATGGTTCGGAAGCTGAAACCTTCAAGTCTTACTACTATGATCTGAGCAACGAACCTTATGTGAAAGATATCGCTCCGAATATGGCGCTCGAGATCGACGGCAAGGTCGTCGGGGTGCCGTATGGTGTGGAAGGCTTCGGATTGGTTTACAACAAGAATCTGGTGAATCCGGCCGATGTCAGGGATCTCGATTCTTTCACTGCGTTGCTCAAGTCGTTCAAGGATCAAGGCAAGAACGGCTTCAGCCTGTCGCAGGAGGCTTACTTCCTGATCGGACATATCCTGAATACGCCGTTTGCGCTGCAGCCTGATCCTCAAGACTTCATCGAACAGCTGAACAGCGGCAAGGTGAAGATGGCAGAGACGAAGGAATTCCAGGAGTTCGCTCGCTTCCTCGAGGCGATCCGGGAATACGCGGTCAACCCGATGGAGATCACCTATGACAAGCAAATGGGTGACTTCGCAACCGGCAAAACAGCCATCGTCCATCAAGGCAACTGGAGCTACGGGATGCTGGCGGACTTCGGAGAACTCGACTTCGAGTACGGCATGATGCCGTTCCCGCTGATGGGCAATGACAAGATCGCGGTCGGTCAGGCGAGCAACTGGGTGATCAATGGCAAGGCCAAGCCGGAAGAGATCGAAGCAGCCCGCGCTTTCCTGAACTGGCTCTTCACCAGTGAAACTGGCAAGAACGCGATCGTCAACGAATTCAAATTCGTTCCTGCGATGACGACGATCAAGGCAGATAATCTCGATCCGCTGTCCCAGGCGGTATATGATGCGACGCAAAGCGGCGACACGATCCCATGGGCGATGAACTTCTTCCCGCAAGGCATCATCGTCAATGACCTGGCGCCTGCCGCACAGGAGTTCTTCCTGAATCCGGGCATGACGGGCGAACAGTTCCTCAAGAAGTTGGATGAAGTGTGGGCGAATGCGGTGAAATAATCCTGAACATTGGGGGGATGCCGTTGTGCGCATGAAAAATATCGCATGGTATGCGCTGTTCACGTTTCCGCTGCTCTTTATCTTCACGACGGTCGTGATCATTCCGTTCGTGATCGGGATCGCATACTCGTTCATCGAATGGGACGGCATCCCGGCCAATCCGAAGGTGTTTGTCGGTTTCGAAAACTATGTCGCGCTTTTCTCTGACCAGCGTTTCCTGGCTTCGGCAGGGATCACCGCGCTGTTCACCCTGTTGTCGCTCATCGCGGTCAATGTGCTCGGGCTCCTCTTCTCGCTCATGGTGACATCCGGCCTGAAGACGAGCAATGCGGCGCGCACGATGCTGTTCATGCCGAATCTGATCGGCGGACTGATACTCGGTTATATCTGGCAGTTTATCTTCACAGACGCATTTAAAATGATCGGTGAAACGACGGGCTGGAGCGGGTTCTTCTTCAACTGGCTGCTCGATCCCCAGTACGCGCTGATCGCTCTGGTCGTAGTATTCACCTGGCAGATGGCTGGCTATACCATGGTCATCTATATCGCCGGCATTCAGGGCATCCCGGATGATGTGCTGGAGGCGGCCTGGGTAGACGGGGCCAATGCCTGGCAACGCTTGACCCGCATCAAATTTCCGCTGCTCATGCCATCGTTCACGATCTGTCTGTTCCTGTCGCTGTCCGGGGCATTCAAGATCTACGACGTCAATCTGTCGTTGACCAATGGCGGACCGGTTAACAAGACGGAGATGTTCGCGATGAATATCTTCAATGAAATATTCGGATACGGCAATTACGGCTTGGGGCAGGCGAAAGCGATCGTCTTCTTCCTGATCGTGGCGCTGATCACACTCACTCAGGTGATCCTCACCAAGCGAAGAGAGGTGCAGATGTGATGAGCAAAGTTTGGTCCAGACGGATCCTGGAAGTGCTGTTGGTCGTTTTCGCTGCGGCCTATCTGTCTCCGATCTATGTGATGCTCGTCAACTCCTTCAAGACGCGCCTCGAGATGTACGAGAATGCGTTGGCGCTGCCATCCAGACTCACCTTCGAGTTCTACGCGGAAGCGATGAAGAAGATGTCGTTCCTGACGGCGTTTGGCAACTCGCTGTACGTCACGCTCACCTCCGTTGTGATCGTCGTGATCCTCGCCTCGATGACTGCCTGGATGCTCGTGCGCACGGACAATTGGGTGAGCAGGGTCATCTTCCTGACGTTCGTCTCGACGATGCTGATCCCGTTTCAGACGATCATGATGCCGCTCATGCAGGTGATGGACTGGATACGCAGCACGCTGCAGATTCCGATGTTGAATACGCATGAAGGCCTGATCTACATGAATGTCGGGTTCCATGCGGGGATGGCGGTGTTCCTGTATCATGGCTTCATCAAGTCGGTGCCAATCGCGCTGGAGGAGGCGGCCACGCTCGACGGTTGCAGCAAGTTCGGCGTCTTCTGGCGCATCGTGTTCCCGATGCTGAGGACGATCACCGTAACGGTCGCCATCCTCGACATCATCTCGATGTGGAACGACTACCTGTTGCCGTCGCTGGTCCTGTCGGACAAAGGGCTGCGTACGATCCCGCTGTCGACGTTCTATTTCTTCGGCGAGTTTACGATTGCCTGGAACCTGGCGATGGCCGGACTGACGCTGGCGATCATCCCGGTCGTCATCTTCTATCTGTTCGCACAGAAGAATATCATCAAGGGTATTGCAGCTGGTGCTGTCAAGTGAATGAAGCTGAGGCTGGGGCCGACGTTCATGTGACCGATGCTCCAGCTTAGGTTCAAAGAGAGTAGTGCATGCTGGGAGAAATACGAAGCTGTCTCCGGTGTCCTTGAGGACATCACGCCAGCCAAGTATTTCTTCATTCTTTATGTTTTCGGATTATGTGTGGGAGGAATCATACCTTTGAGACAGACATGGTGGAAAGAATCGGTCGTCTATCAAGTATACTGGCGAAGCTTCTACGACACAGACGGGGACGGATACGGCGACCTGCAGGGTGTGATCGAGAAGCTGGATTATATACGTGAGCTCGGCGTGGATGTGATCTGGCTGAATCCCATTTACAGCTCCCCGGATGAAGACAATGGCTACGATATATCGGACTATTATACCGTCATGGAGAAAGCCGGAACGATGCGAACCTGGGAGAAGCTGCTGGAGGAGACGCATCGCCGAGGCATGAAGCTGATCATGGATCTGGTCGTCAACCATACGTCGGATCGTCATCCATGGTTCATCGAGTCACGTTCCAGCCGGGACAATCCGAAGCGGGATTGGTATATCTGGCGCGATGCGCGTGAAGATGGCGGGCCGCCTAACAACTGGCGCTCCTACTTCACACCGTCCGTGTGGGAATGGGATGAGCGGACGGGGCAGTATTATTTCCATTCCTTTGCCACCAGTCAGCCTGATCTGAACTGGGCCAATCCGGAGGTGCGCGAGGAGATCTACAAGATGATGCGCTTCTGGTTGGACAAGGGCATCGACGGTTTCCGTCTCGATGCGATCGCGCTCCTGGCGAAGCCGGATCGGTTCGAGGATGCGGCCCATCCGCAGGATATTCGTTACTTGACCAATAACCCGGGATTGCATGACTATCTGCGAGAGATGAATGAGCGGGTGCTGCGACACTACGATATCATGACGGTTGGAGAAGTGGCTTTCGTGACTCCGGAGGAAGGATTGAAGTTCGTCGGCGAGGATCGCGGTGAGCTGCATACGCTGTTCCACTTCCAGGTGGCCGATGAGATGCCGGGCTGGGATATGCTGCGATTCAAGCGAATTCAACGGGACTGGCACCGGGCGATGTACGGCAAGGGATGGATCGCCCAGTTCCTGAACAATCATGACCATGTCCGCCAGGTGTCACGATATGGGAATGACGGGAAGTATCGGGTCGAGTCGGCGAAGCTGCTGGCCACGATGAACCATCTGCTTCCCGGCAACCCCTATATCTATCAGGGAGAGGAGATCGGCATGACCGCGGTGCGGTTCCCCTCCATCCACGATTATCGGGATATCATGATGCGGAACCGTTACGAGGAGGAAACCGGGAAGGGCAGAGATCCGCAGGAGGTGCTTCAGGAGCTGCAACGGCTCAGCCGGGACAACTCCCGCACGCCGATGCAGTGGGACGACAGCGCAAATGCCGGCTTCACCACCGGGGAGCCGTGGATCGGTGTGAATCCGAACTACACGGAGATTCATGTCCGCAAGGATCTGGCCAGCCCAGGCTCGATCTACCGCTATTATCAGCAGCTGATCGCGTTGCGCCGGGCCAACCCTGCCGCTGTATATGGCGATTACGAGGACCTGCTGCCTGATGATGAACATCTGTATGTGTTTACGCGCAGCTATGAAGGCAACCGTCTGCTCGTCATGCTGAATCATGCGGATCATGAATCCCGCCTCGAGCTTCCGGCGGGTCTGGCTGATGAGCACAGGGAGCTGCTGCTGGCCAATTATCCGGACGTTGATCCCGCGGCATCGATCAAGTCGTGCATCCTTCGTCCGCATGAAGCTCGTGTATATCGGATATAGACAGATAAGGCGTGTCATAGCGTTCGTGGCTATGAACACGCCTTTGTTCGTTGGCACGTTGTTAGTGGCTTCTCCGCAACGCGGTCGATGTGGCAGCATGATCGCGAGAGCAGGCGAAACCGCGTCCGGACCGTGCCCGGAAGTGGCGGCAGCATCAGGGCGTCTTACGGCCGAATCGTGACGCGGGTGCCGACAGGCGCCATCGCGGACAGCTCCAGTACGTCCTTGTTGTGCATCCGGATGCACCCTTGCGAGACTTCGTGTCCGATGGACGAAGGATCGTTGGTGCCGTGAATGCCGTAGTGCGGCTTCGACAATCCCATCCACAGCACGCCAAACGGCCCGCCGGGATTCTCCTGCTTGTTGATGATCGTATATTCGCCAACCGGCGTCTGCGTGACCCTCCTGCCGATCCCGACGGGGTAAGAGCGAACGACCACATCGCCATCCAACACGTACAACCGGCGATCGGACAGGTCTACGATGATGCGGTATGCTGGCACTGTTCCCAACTCCTCTCATGCCTACAGGATATGAGCGGGATGGCATTCTGGTGATGCTCAGCCCAGACAGGAATCTCCCGATTCCTTCAGACAGGCGGCTGGTTTTTTGCATGGGTGCATATTAGAATGAGAATGAAAGAATTCCATTAATTGCGCTATCAAACGTCAGGTTGTATGATGGGGAAAACCGCTGTCACCAAGGTCCGAATATTTCGTTGCGTCCATATCCGTATCGTAGCCAGGACGATGTGAGCCTGCGACCGCGACGCCTGGCAACGTCGGATCGGATCACCGGACACCATGTGGTCCAGAACGTCAATGATGATAAAAGGAGCATGATCGTATGACGCATATCGCGGATATGAAGGTCACCCTGCATGATGGAGTGAAGATGCCCGTGCTGGGGCTGGGCGCTTACCAGATCGAGGGCGACGTGACGGAGGCCGTCCTGACAGCGATCCGTCTCGGCTATCGCCTGATCGACACCGCGGCGATGTATGCCAATGAAGCCGAGGTGGGGGCCGCTGTGCGCACGGCAGTGGAGCAAGGAATCGCCTCGCGGGAGGAACTGTTCGTCACGACCAAGGTCTGGAAGACCGAGCTTGGGTATGAAAGGACACTGGCGGCATTTGAACGCAGCTACCAGGCGCTGGGGCTGGAGACGGTGGATCTGTACCTCATCCATTGGCCCGGCTCGGACGCGGACAACCTGGGCTCCTGGCGAGCGCTGATCGAGCTGCAGAAGCAAGGCAAGGTCCGGTCGATCGGCGTCAGCAACTTCGAGCCGGAGCAGCTCGCCTACATCATCGAGCAGACCGGGCATAAGCCGGTCGTCGACCAGGTGGAGTTCAACCCGAGCCGCACCCGTATGGCGCTGCACCAGTATTGCCGAGAGAACGGTATCCAGCTCGAGGCCTGGGGGCCGCTTGGCAAGGGGAGATTGCTGTCGGAGCCGATCTTCACGGAGTTGGGGCGGAAGTATGGCAAGACCCCGGCGCAGATCATCCTCCGCTGGCATCTCCAGCATGGCGTTGTGGCGATACCCAAGTCCAGCCGGGAGGCGAGAATGCGGGAGAACGCCGACATCTTCGACTTCCAGCTGACGGACGAAGAGATGGCGAGGATCTCGGCGCTGGATCGCAGCTGACGGAGGAAGTCCGGAAGCGCGGTCGAGCAGTTCAAGGCCGAAAGCGCGTGATCAGGCAGACTGGCGGATGGTAAACGAGCAGGCGAAGATCTCGTCGCCGGATCGCGTGTGACCCGCAGGGGATCGCCGCGCCCGATCGCCCCTGATCAGTCCCCTCCAGGCGACTGACAGGCAGATCAGGACGGTGAGAGAGGGAGATACTGGACGAGTAACCCGAAGGGGGAAAAGGATTGTTGAAGCTGGGAGGTCGCCTGACACTGCGCAAGCAGATCTTCATCGGATTCATGTTCGCGATGGTGATCGTCCTGTCCGCGGTCGGCGCATTTGTGTACAATCAGGTTTCATCCATGTTGAAAAGCAACGCCGAACGGCACATCCAGCAGACCGCGGCGCAGGCCATGGGCAAGCTGGAGGTGCTGCTCGACCAGGTGCGGATGATCACGACGCAGACGGTAACCAACGCGGTCGTCCAGCAATTGTTCGAGCGGGAGCTGGATGGCATGCCGCTTACCTTCGACGAACGGCAGACGCTGCAGCAGGAGGTGCGCACGATCGAAGCCTACTCGAAGGGGATTCGATCCATCGAGCTGTATACCAGCGACTACCGAAGGTTAACGCCGTTAACCGACGATCCGCTGGATGAGCGGGTGCCGACGGGATGGCTGGGACAGGCGGATGCGGCGAGGGGCGGCCTTGTCTGGCTGGGCACTGACCCTCGCAATCCGGACACGCTGATCGCGATGCGGCAGGTTCGGCTGATGGACCGATCCTATGTCCAGGGCGGGTATCTCCTGGCGCAGATCGAACGGAGGTACTTCGACCTGTCGGACGGCAACGGGGAAGATCGTACCGCCGGTCAGTCGCGAGAATACATGGCGCTGCTGGATGAGCAGGGGCAGGTCATCACGGCGGATTTCGCGGGCAGAATGGAGATAGGCAGCGATCAGCTGATGAGCCAGGACGAGCTGGTGATCGACGGTGAACGATATCTGGCTGTCCGCCAGCATTCGCCGGAGATCGCCTGGAGCGTCGTCATCCTGACGCCGGTGTCCTACACAACGGAAGGCCTGTCCGTACTGCGCACGGTGGTTGTGGTGTCCGTCGTCGTGGGCGGCGCGATCTTCCTGATCGTGACGTATATCCTGTCCGGCATGCTGAGCCGTCCGATCCTCGATCTGATCAAGGCGATGCGCAATGCGCGGTTCGGCTCGCTCAAACCGATCGCGGTTCAATCGCGCATGATGGAGATTAACGAGCTTAACTATACCTACAATACGATGGTGCGTTCTCTTAACGAGCTGAACGAGATGGTCTATCAGAAGGAGCTCATTCGCAGCCGCACCGAACTGAAGGCGTTGCAGGCGCAGATCAATCCGCATTTCCTCTTCAACACGTTGGAGGCGTTCTATTGGGCGCTGGAGGAGAAGGGGGAGGAGGAGCTGGCCCGCATCGTCGTGGCGATGTCCGGCCTGTTCCGCTATGTGATCAGCCGCGAGGACGAAGACATCTGGGTCACGGTCGGCGATGAGCTCGATCATGCGGAGCGGTACCTGACGATCATGAGCATGCGCCTCATGGAACGGTTGAAGTGGCGCATCGAAGCCGCGGAGTATACCCGTTCGGTTCGCATTCCCAAGCTGCTCATCCAGCCGCTCGTGGAGAATGCCGTCATGCATGGCGTCGAGCAACGCCTCGAGCCGGGTACGGTGGTGGTCCGGGCGACGCTGGATGAGAGCGGGGAATATACGAGGATCGAAGTGATCGATGATGGTCCGGGCATGGACGAGGAGACGCTGAGCCGCCTGAGAGACCTGAAGGACGCTGGCTCGACTTCTTCCGGCAAGGGTACGGGGCTCGGCATGGCCAACGTGGAGCAGCGGCTGAGGATGTATTACAAATCGCAGACGGATGGTCTGAAGATCAGCAGTCGGCCCGGGCAAGGCACCTGTGTCTCATTTATCATACCGAACCAGGGGAGTGGGTGAATGTGAAGACGATATTGATCGTGGATGACGAGCCGAGAACGAGGGAAGGCGTGCGCAGGGTGCTTGAGGCCTGGTCGGCGGGGCAACATCAGATCATGACAGCCACAAGCGGGGTTGAAGCGCTCTCCGTGATGAAGGAGCATGAGGTGCATGTGATGATCACCGACATCCGCATGCCGCAGATCAGCGGTCTCGAGCTGATCGAGAGGGTGGCCAGCGATCCGCATGCTCCCGTCATCATCCTCATCTCCGGCTATGCCGAATTCGAATATGCCCAGAAGGCGATCAAGCACGGCGCGATTGAGTACCTGCTGAAGCCGCTCGAGAAGAACAAGCTGATCCAGGCGGTGGAGCTGGCGCTCGAGAAGGAAGCGGAGAGGTCCCGCGTCCATCTGATGAGCAAGCTCGTCGACAACAAGCTGATCGAGACCGTCGAGCATGAGGGATCGTACAGTCCGGTCGTGCAGGATACGATCCGGTACGTCGACCTCCATCTGAAGGAGCCGTTGCAGCTGAGGGACATCGCGGACCATCTGCATGTCAATGCCAGCTACCTGAGCGTGCTGTTCAAGGAGCAGATGGGGATGACCTTCACCGAATACCTGACGAGAAGGCGGATCCAGCGCGCCAAGGAGCTGCTGACGGGCACGCGCATGACCATCTCGGAGATCGCCCAGGCGTCAGGCTACCAGACGGACAAATACTTCGTGAAGGTCTTCCGCTCGGTGGAGGGCATGAGCCCGGGCCATTACCGCAAGTCCATGGTGGACCCGGACCCTCTGATACCGAGGGATCCGGAGGAAGACTCAGACCCGTGAAGCCCGATTGATCGCAGCGAATCCCACTTGCAGAGGAGATGTAATGTCATGTACCGGAAGCTCAGGGTTCTGTTCCTGCTCGGCATGATGCTGCTGGCCGGTTGCACGGACAGCGGCGGGACGAACGGTGAGGACAGCGCAGCCGATCAGGTGACGATCCGTTTCCTGCATCTGTGGCCGGAAGCGATCTCCGCCGGGCAATACCGCGTCGTCGGGCAGATCGCCCGGGAATATGAGGAGTTGTATCCACATGTGTCGATCCTGACGGAGGACCTGGAGAACGAGCAATACAAGAACAAGCTGAGGATCCTGTCTGCCACCAATGAGCTGCCGGATGTGGGTCTGACATGGGCCGCAGGCTTTCTGTCCCCCTATGTGGAAGGGAAGCTGTTCACGCCGCTGGACGATCTGCTGGACAGCGGGTTCGCCGACGCCTTCATCCCGGGGACGACGGAGGCCTTCGCCATCGATGGCCATACGTATGCGTTGCCGCTCGAGTTCAATGTCGCCCCGATCTTCTACAACAAGGAGATCTTCCGCCAGTTCAGGCTGGAGATCCCGCAGACCCTGGACGAGCTGAAGCACGTCATAGCCGTGCTGGCCGAACAGAACTTCACGCCGATCGCCCTGGGCAACAAGGATCGCTGGACCGGCTCCCTCTGGTACATGTATCTGGCGGATCGGTATGCCGGACAGCAGGCCCTGGCCGATGCCCTGGAGGGCCGGACTTCCTTTCTCTCGAAAGAGCTGCTGAAGGCGGCGGAGGAAGTCCAGGCGCTGGTCGACAGCCATGCCTTCGTCCGGGGCTTCAACGGCCTGTCCAATGAAGAGGCCAGAGCGGAATTTCTGAGCGGCCGGGCCGCCATGTATCTCATAGGCTCCTGGGTGGTGCCCGACTTCACGACGAATGCGGATATTCCGCTGGAATTCAGAAGCAATGTGGGCTTCTTCAAATTCCCTACCTCCTCTGACGGCCGGGGACATATCGACGACTGGATCGGCGGCCCCGGCGTCGGGCTGTTCGTCGCCGAGAATTCGTCCGTGAAGGAGGAGGCGAAGCGTTTCGTCCAATACTTCGTCGAACGCTGGGGCGAGCTGTCCGTCACGGAAGCGGGCGTGATCCCGGCGACCAAGGTGGATACGTCGTCGATCGACTTGCCGCAGCTCTATCTGGAGCTGATCGACGAGGTGAATCGGGCGAGGAGCTTCACCCTGTTCGCAGACGTGCAGATGGAAGCCGGTGTGGCAGAGGTGCATCTGAATCAGATCCAGGCGTTATTCGCCAAGGCGGTGACGCCGGAGGATTTCTCCCTCATCCATGACGAGGCAATCAACCACAGAAATGAAGATTTCAGGAAAAATTAATTGGAATTGCTGTGGGTTTGTGAGCTAGAATCATGATAAAATGAATAAGCCTGTACCAGGGTTATTCTACCGTTAATGAAGGAGTCATGGATACCGGAATGGAATTTATCGAGTTGCTCAAGGCAGTCATACTGGGTTTGGTGGAAGGCTTGACGGAATTTGCGCCAGTCTCGTCGACCGGGCATATGATCCTGGTGGATGATATGTGGCTGAGGTCGGTGGAGTTCCTGGGGCAGTACCCGGCCAACACGTTCAAGATCTGCATTCAGTTAGGCTCGATCCTCGCCGTGGTGGTGGTGTTCTGGCGACGATTCTTCGATCTGCTCGGGATGGGGCATCTGCTGAAGGGCGGATCGGGGGTCGACCGTTCGCAAGGGCATCTGAAGCTGACGCATGTCATCGTCGGGCTCTTGCCGGCAGGCGTGCTGGGCGTGCTGTTCGAGGATTATATCGACGAGCATCTGTTTACGACCGAAACTGTGCTCGTCGGGCTGCTGGCAGGCGCGGTGCTGATGATCGCCGCCGACCTGTTCCGGCCGAAGGAGCCGAAGGTGGTGACGGTTGACCAGATCACCTACAGGCAAGCGCTAGCCGTTGGCCTCATCCAGTGCCTGTCGCTGTGGCCGGGGTTCTCCCGTTCCGGCTCGACGATCTCAGGCGGCGTGCTGCTTGGCATGAATCACCGAACGGCGTCGGACTTCACGTTCATCATGGCGGTGCCGATCATGGCGGGGGCCAGCCTGCTGTCGCTGGTGAAGAACTGGGAATACTTCACGATGGACGCTCTGCCTTTCTTCATCGTCGGGTTCATCAGCGCATTTGTCTTCGCGTTGCTGTCGATCCGTTTCTTCCTGAAGCTGATCAACCGCATCAAGCTCATTCCCTTTGCCATCTATCGCATCGTGCTCGTCTTCCTCATCTATTTCCTGTATGTCAATTGATTCGGTTCGCCGAGGCGGCATGGGACGCATGTCCTGTGCCGCTTTCTATCTTGCGTGGGAGTCGGATCTCCTGGTGGCATGGAGATGAACATGAACATTCGTGCAGCCTGACAGACGAAAGCGGAGCGGGATCAGGATCCCGCTCCGCTTCGCACCAGATCGGCCGACTCTCCGACAGGCCTGCACGAATTGCGGCTGATCAGGCGTGTATCGATCCATGTTTTCATGCTGATCGGGTCATCGTTCTCGATGATGTCGATCAGGGTCTTCACCGCCACCTCGGCGATCCTCTCCTTCTCGACGTGGATGGTCGTCAGCTCTGGCGTGATCACCATCGCCTCCTGGATGTTGTCGAAGCCGATGATCGACACGTCATCCGGAACGCGAATGCCCAGCTCATGAAGCGACTTGATCACGCTGATCGCGATGTAATCGCATTCGCAGAACAGGGCCGTGGGCAGATCGCGCCGCTCGCGCACAGCCTCGATGAACGATTCCTGCACGGTGATCTCGGTAGGCGCCACGGTGAAGACGTCGTCCTCGCTCAGCGTCAGATTCTCCTCCTCAAGCGCCCGCAGGAAACCTCTCCTCCGCTCGTTGAAGTTGTAGATGCGGCTGATCGATTGCACGTAGCCGATGCGCCTGTGCCCCAGCTCGATCAGGTGACGTGCCGCCTGATAAGCGCCCATGAAATTGTTCATCAGGATGAAATTCGCGTCGAGCGTTTCATAGCAGGTATCGATCACCACCAGCTTCTGCTGTCTGGCCGAGATCAGGCGGATGAGGTCCTCGGGAAGATTGGTGCCGAGCAGGATGATGCCATCCGTCTCGTGGTCCGACTCGAGCTGCGCCAGACCGGATTCGAGCTGATCGATCGGCACGGTGGAGTAGAGGAGCGAGTAACCGTTGGTTCGGGTGTGCTTCTCTATATAATGTATCAATTCCTTGAAGAAAGGCAGCTTGTTGAATTGCTCGTGCACGATGCCGGAGTTGGTGCAGGCGACGAAGCGGAGCGTATGATGGTTAGTCGCTCCCTGTTGCCCATGCTTCAGCGTGCGCGGGATATATCCTTGCTCTCTGGCTATCCTCAGGATCCTGTTGCGCGTCTCCTCGCTGATCCCCGGTTTGCCGTTAAGCGCCAGGGACACGGCGGACTTGGATACGTTCGCCAGCCTCGCGATATCCTCGATTTTCATTCAGATGTCCACTCCCTGCGTTAGGCCACATACCAAATAGGAAGATTCATTAAAAATCAGACAGATTCAGTCTACTATATCCTGACATTTTGATCAAGATTGAAGCAATGATTGAACTAAAATTGTTTAGTTTTTTATATAAAGTTTATATGGATTGTCGTTGACAACACACATTTTATAAGGATAATATGAAATTGTAAGCGTTATTATACATTAGGTCACATAAAAACACAACTAAACAGGTATCATCATAGTTTAGTTAAATTTAGCTGAATGTTGAGTGATACCTACAGGAAAGGAGGTTGTCGGCTCATTGACGGAATCAACCGAACGCTGGGGCCTGTTCGAGCTGGTGCTGCAAGGCCCTGCTGACGGCAACCCATACAAGGATTATGAGATAAGTGCCACATTCAGCAAGGGAGACCGCAGCCTGAGAGTAAGAGGTTTCTATGACGGGAATGGCACCTATCGGGTGCGCTTCATGCCCGACGAGGAAGGGGAATGGCGATACGAGACGTTCAGCGACGCGGCGGAGCTGAACGGAGTGAGCGGGAACTTCACATGCACGCCGCCGCGGCCTGGCAACCATGGTCCGGTGCGGGTTCGGGGCAGCAGGCATTTCGCCTATGAGGACGGCACGCCTTACCTCCCCTTCGGCACGACTTGCTATGCGTGGATTCATATGAACCGCGATCTGCAGGAACAGACGCTGAACACCCTGGCGCACGCTCCGTTCAACAAGCTGCGCATGTGCGTGTTTCCGAAGAATTATTCGTTCAACAAGGAAGAGCCGGATCTGTTCCCGTTCGTGCGCAAGGCGGACGGCACCTTCGATCTGGAGGTGTTCGACCCGCATTTCTTCGCGAAGCTGGAGCAGCGGATCCTGGATCTGCAGCGCCTCGGCATCGAGGCCGATCTCATCCTGTTCCATCCCTATGACAAGGGCAGATGGGGCTTCGACGAGATGGATGCGGCGACTGACGACTACTATCTTCGTTACATCATCGCGCGCCTGGCGTCTTACCGCAACGTCTGGTGGTCGATGGCGAACGAGTATGATTTCATGAAGGCCAAGACGATGGACGACTGGGATCGGGTGTTCCGCGTCGTGCAGGAGGAAGACCCATACGGCCATCTGCGTTCGATCCACAACGGCACGCGCATGTACGACCATCGAAGGGTCTTCCTGTACGACTACGGCAAGCCCTGGGTGACGCATGTCAGCGTGCAGCACTGGGACGTGACGCTGACCTCGATCTGGCTGGAGGAGTACGGCAAGCCGGTCATCGTCGACGAGTGCTGCTACGAGGGCAACCTGCCTCAGCGCTGGGGCAATATTACGGCGGAGGAGATGACGCGCCGCTTCTGGGATACGGTCACGCGCGGCGGCTACTGCACGCACGGCGAGACCTACGCCCATCCGAACGATGAGATCTGGTGGGCGAAAGGCGGCAGGCTCTGTGGACAAAGCCCGGAGCGCATCGCATTCCTGCGATCGATCCTGGAAGCCGCGCCGACCGATTATGATCTCATGCCCGAGATCTATGACGTTCCGACGATCGGGGTGCGCGGCGTCTATTATCTGATGTACTTCGGCCTGCTTCGTCCGGCCTATCGGGATATCGAGCTGCCCGAAGGCAGGTTCAGGGTGGAGATCATCGATACGTGGAACATGACGATTGAAGAAATGGCCGGGGTGCATGAAGGAACCATCCGCATCCGGCTCCCCGGCACGACGAATATCGCCGTGCGCATCACGAGGATAGAGGATCAATGAATCTGAGAAGGAGAGGATACGCATGAAGAAGCTTGTGTTGGGGTATGCGCCGACTCGTCGCTTCGTGTTCAGCGCGGAGGACGCCTTTCGATACAAGGTATTGATCCGCGAGAAGATCGAGAGCTTCGGCCTGGATATCGACATCGTCGATCTGGAGGGCATCAATGAGGAAGGGCTGCTGTACAACGACAATATCAGCGCCGAGGTGATCATCCGCCGATTCCGCGACGCCGGGGTGGATGCGGTGTTCTTCCCCCACTGCAACTTCGGCACGGAGGATACGGTTGCCCGCGTCGGCAAGGCGCTCGGCAAGCCGGTGCTGCTCTGGGGACCGCGGGACGAGGCGCCGCTGGAGAACGGCATGCGTCTGCGCGACACGCAGTGCGGCCTGTTCGCGACCGGCAAGGTGCTGCGTCGGTTCAACGTGCCGTTCACCTATGTGACGAACTGCCGGGTCGATGATCCCGTGTTCGAGCGGGGCTTCCGCAACTTCATCAGCGCGGCCAATGCGGTGAAGGCGTTCCGCGAGCTTCGCATCCTGCAGATCGGACCGCGCCCGTCCTCGTTCTGGTCGGTCATCTGCAATGAAGGAGAGCTGCTGGAGACCTTCGGCATCGAGACGCATCCGATCACCCTGATCGACATTCGCCGGGAGACGGAGTCGGTGCTGCGCAAGAAGCCTTCCGGGCTGATGGCGGCTTACGACTTCATCCGCGAGCGGATGGATACGAGCGGGCTGGAGGAGGAGGCCGTGCTGCGCATCGCCGGACTGAAGACCGCGATGCAGAAGCTGGCGGCGGATACGGGCAGCACCGCGATCGCCATCCAATGCTGGTCGGCGCTGCAGGAAGCGCTCGGCATCATGCCATGTCTGGCCAATGCGCTGCTGACCGATGAACAGATCCCGGTGACCTGCGAGACGGATATTCACGGCGCGATCACATCGGTGCTCGTCCAGTCGGCGGCGATGAACCAACATCCGACCTTCTTCGCCGATCTGACGATCCGTCATCCGGACAACCCGAACGGCGAGCTGCTGTTCCACTGCGGCAACTTCCCGGTATCGCTGTCGGTGGAAGAGAAGCCGAAGCTGGATCGCCACTTCCTGTTCGATGACCATTCGCCGGGCACGCACGAGGGCGAGATCAAGGGCGGCCTGATGACGCTGGCGCGATTCGACGGCGACCACGGCGAGTACTCGCTGTTCCTCGGACGCGCGCGCGGCATCCAGGGGCCATATACACGCGGCTCCTATGTGTGGGTGGAGGTCAACGACTGGCCCCTGTGGGAGGAGAAGCTGGTGAAGGGACCTTATATTCACCATACGGTGGGCATTCATGCCGATGTGATCCCGGCGCTCTACGAGGCATGCAACTATATACCGGGTCTGACCGCTGACCCTGTTGATCCGACGGAAGAAGAGATCCGCCGCTGGCTGCGAGGGTCATGATGGACCGCCGGATGGAGGGGAGTATGGTGGACATTCGGGAATTGGAGATCAAGGCTGCGCAGATCCGCATCGACCTGCTGAACATGATTCACCGTGCGAAGATGGGCCATACCGGCTCGTCCCTGAGCAATGCGGATATTCTCACGGCGCTCTATTATGCGGTGATGAGGATCGATCCGGAGCGGCCGAAGTGGGAAGAGCGGGACTATTTTATCGCCAGCAAGGGCCATGCCGTGGAGTCGCTGTACTGCATCCTGGCGGACAAGGGCTTCTTCCCGAAGGAGGAGCTGGATACCTTCTGCGCGTTCGGAACCCGGCTGATCGGCCACCCGAACAACAAGGTGCCCGGCATCGAGATGAATACGGGCGCCCTCGGGCATGGGCTGAGCATCTCCGTCGGACTGGCGCTGGCTGCGCGCAAGGACGGCCGGCCGAACCGCGTGTTTACGCTGATGGGCGACGGGGAACAGGCGGAGGGCTCGGTATGGGAGGCGGCGATGGCCGCTTCGCACTACCGGCTGGACAACATCATCGGCATCATCGACCGCAACCGCCTGCAGATCAGCGGCAGCACGGAGGACGTGATGACGCTGGAGCCGCTCGCCGACAAGTGGCGCGCCTTCGGCTGGGAGGTCGTGGAGGTCGACGGGCATGACATGGCTGCGCTGATCGAAGCGTTCAGCTCGGCTCCGCGGACGGCGGGCAAGCCGACGCTGGTCATCGCCAACACGGTGAAGGGCAAGGGAGTATCGTTCGCGGAGAACGTGCCGCACTGGCACCACCACGTGCCGAGTGATGCGGAGCTGGCGCAGGCTGTCGCGGAGCTGAATGAACGGATTCGGGAGTTGAGCATATGAGCAGGAATACGATCCCCAATCGGCAAGTATTGTGTGAGACGCTGCTGGACATCGCGCGTCATGACAAGGATATCATGGTGCTGACCAGCGACTCCCGCGGCTCGGCGGCGATGACGGAATTCGCCCGGCGGCTCCCCGAACAGTTCGTGGAGACGGGCATCGCCGAGCAGAATATCGTCGGCATCGCGGCCGGGCTGGCAGCGGGCGGCAAGAAGCCGTTCGTCGCCTCGCCGGCCTGCTTCCTCAGCATGCGGTCGATCGAGCAGATCAAGGTGGACGTGGCCTATTCCAACACGAATGTGAAGCTGGTCGGCATCAGCGGAGGCATCAGCTATGGCGCGCTGGGCATGTCCCATCACTCCGTCCAGGATATCGCGATCGCGCGCGCCATCCCCGGACTGGCGGTGGTGTTGCCGGCGGACCGGCATGAGACGA
>CALGAO010000059.1 GCA_937957685.1 uncultured Paenibacillaceae bacterium | reverse complement strand
CCTTCGGAGATCCAGGAGCCGGCTTCACCCAGCCCCAGCCCGAACAGCTCCGTCCACACCCAGAAACCGAGCTTCTCCAGCTGCTTCGCGGACAGTCCCGCATATCCGAAGTAGTCCGTGATGTCGTTCCGGTGCATCGTCTTGCCGTCGCCCCAGACCCTATACAGCGAGCCGAAAGGACCGACGCTTGAGATATGCTCGCGCGTCCACTCCGCCGACAGATAGTGCGCATCCTGCGGCAACACCGACTGACGCGCGCCGTAGCCCCACATCAGGGTCGTCATATCGCGGAATTCGATATCCGGCCAGTTCACGCCGATATAGCTGGCATATACGCCATCCTGATCGGCGAAGGCCTGGATGATCACCTTGCGGCAGATCCTGCGGTAGATCTCCTCCCATCGATCCGTGCCCTTGAACTCCTCCTCGATCGTGAGCAGGGCCCGTCCGATCGTCGATTGACCGGCGCCGGTCAGCAGATAGAGCTTGTCCGACCTCTCGTCCAGCATGAGCGATCGGATCAGAAGAGAGCCGGGACTGTCCTTCGACATGTCCCCCGGAAACTCGACATTGCCCTCGAAGATCCTGGAACGCAGGTACTCCGGACTTGGATACCCTGCCGAATGGACCTTCAGATTCGGATAGACAAGCGCATACGTCTCCACCGCCTCCTCCATGAAGCGGGTCCCTTCATCCCATCGCCATCTCGGCTGCGGTCCCAGCCCCAGCCTCACATGTTCCGAGATGCCGTCGTGCAGGGTGCCCTTGCCGTCGCCCTTCCAGTGGATGCTGCTGCTCTGATAGATCAGGCCTTCCGTCTCGAACTGGTCGCTGTACAGCAGATAGCGGATCAGCGTATTCAGATCATCCAGCTCCGGATCGAGCATCAGAACCGTGCGCGGCTTCCGCTGAACGATGGGTCTCTCCAGCATGTTGGCACCTCACCTCCAGTCGATCGGTCTGATGCTTACGGCTTGCGCTGCAAGGCCAGCCAGTCCATGAGCGACACTTCCCTGCCATCCACCTTGACCGGCTGTCCGTCATAATCGAGGCGGCAATCGTCATTCAAGGCATACACCCAGGAGAAATGACCATGGTATTCGAATGGCTCCTCGCCCTCTTCGGTAAAGGCGCCGCGAATATCGATCACCCGGTCGAACAAGGAGAAGTGCACGTTCGTCGCCCCGGCGCGAAGCAGCCGTTCATAGGTCGGAATCGCCGTCTCCTCCGGCTTCACCACGTCGTCATTGCGCGCATGGGTGAACCAGATCGGCATATGCTTGATCGCCTCGATGTCCGCATCGCTGATCACCTCGTCGTACAACGCCTCGCAGACCGGCCATGCCGCAGCGAAGAAATCCGGGTAGTCAATGATCATCCGCATGGTCATAAACCCGCCGTTGGAGCAGCCGCCGATGTAGATGCGCTGCGTATCGATCGCCGCATCATTCTTCGCGATGAACTCGTCGATCAGCGCCTTCAGCGCCTTGACATAGCGAGACTGACCGGTGCGCGTGTACTGGCCGCTGCCATTGTCCATCCAGAAGGTGGGCGTCTGCGGCACGAGAACATAGGCGCCGCCGAACTTTGCCTGGATCTCCTCGGAGGCGAGATTGACGACCTTGTTGCCCGTGTACGCGATGGTCGGATCCTGCCCGCCTTCCCCTGCGCCATGCAGCCAGATGATGAGCGGCCTCTTGCCTCCGCCCGTCTGGGGCGCGTAGTAACCGTACTTCAGCGGCTCCTCATAACTGGAGATGCCGTGCACGAAGCCCTCCGCCTGCTTCATCGAGTCACCGGCGCACAGTTCGAATACCATGCCGCTCAGCTTGCCGCCTTCCGCCTCGATATCCGCGATCTGCGTGATGCGGTAATCGCAGATCACGTACCGGTTCATGAACCGGATCGCGGCGATGCTCGCGGTGAGCGGATATTTCGGGCCGTATCTCAGCTCCAGCGTGATGCATGTCCCACGCTCCTGCCGGTTCCCCTGCAGATCGGACGGATAGGCGTCCTTGACCTGACAATACCCCCTGCTCTCCACCAGCTTGTCCGGCTCGCTCCAGCTTCTCGGCAGCAACAGGATCTTGCCGGACTCGTCCTTCCTCTCCACATACACATTGAAGCATTCCGGACGCACCGCAGCCGCCTGCACCTCAGCATCGACCGGCAGGACAAGCTTCGTCACGAACGGGCCGAAATCGGTAATCTCCGTGATCTTGTAGTAAATCCTGGACATATCTGGACCTCCTCGGGTTCGTTGATAAATGGATCATCTCCATCATAATCCAAACAGCACGCGCGCGACACTTCAAAACCGACTTTCCTTTGACGTAATTCCGACATCTGCGCCCATCGGTCCATCCCCGGAGCAGCACGGCGCAGTTTCCTGAGCCTCATCCTCGGCGAAGCTTCCGATATTCGCCCGGGCTTGAGCCGGTGAATTTCTTGAAGATCGAGGAGAAATAGGACAGGTTCGAATATCCGGAGGCATTGGCGACCTCGCTGACCGATTGGTCCGTGTTCAGCAGCAGCTCCTTGGCATACTCGATGCGCGTCTGCTGCAGATAGTCCGAGATCGACATGCCGGTCTCCTACTTGAACACCCGCGTCAGGTAATCGGGATTCAGGAAGACATGGTTCGCGATGTCCTCCCGGCTCAGATGCTGATCGTGGATCGATTCTGCAATGTAGCGCTTCACCTTCTCCACGACGGTCATATTTTCCTCCCGGACATGAATGCTGTTGTGCACCACTTCCATGATATACAGCATGCGCTCTTCCAAATCGCTGAGCGTCCGAAGCTCATACTCGCTGCTGACGGCCAGCAAGGTGTCCGCGAATACCTGATTCGCCTGGAGCCCCTTGCGCTGCAGGATGGCGAAGATCATCTGCAGGAAGTCCTGATACAGCAGGTACATGCTCTTGCTGCTCAGCACCCCGCCCTCGTTGCGCAGATCGGTCATATAGACGGCCACATCCTGCTTCACGCGGCTGACAGCCCCCTGCTCCAGCCACATCGCCCACAGCTCGAACGGCGCATGGCGGATCAGGGCAGGCTTGTGCTGATGAGACTCCATGAACAAGGTCGCATTGCTGAAGGTGACGTTGTTGCGATCCAGCTCCTTCAGCCTGTCGATCATGTCCGGCATCTCGGTCAAGGTGGTGGGCTTGCCGATATAGCAGCACAGATCGCAATAGAAATACTGCATGCAGCATGCGATGTATTCGTCGCACCAGCGCTTGACATCCATATCGGTGATAGAGTCCCCGCTTCGGATCAGGATCAGCAGCGTCCGGTCATACAGCGAGACAAACGACACCTGACGCGAATGGGCCGCCAGCTCCTCCTCGGCGCAGTTGCGAAGCGCATATTCCATGATGCGCTCGTCCCGTTCGGACAGCGGCTTGTGCCAGCGCTGCACGACGATATAGACGGGGATGAAAGGCGTATGCAGGTCATAAGGCAGATTGGCGGACTTCAGCTGCTCCAGCACGCTCTGCGGAGAGCTGGAGATCGCCCGGCGCAGGAGATCCATCCAGAACTTCTCCTCCACCAGCGTCTTGTGAGATTCCCAGAGCTGCTGATAGTGCCTGTAGTCCTCCTCGAACCGTTTCATCTCGCGCTGCCGCTGCAGCTTGGCGATGGCGCGCTGCAACACCGATTCCATCTCCTGATAGTCAACCGGCTTCAGCATGTATTCGAAGCTGTTGAGCCTGAGCGCCTGCCTCGCATAATCAAAGTCGGAATGGCAGGTGAGGAAGATCGTCTCGATGTGCGGATACTCTTTTCTCACCCAGCTGAGCAGATCCAGACCCGAGCCCTGCGGCATCTCGATGTCGCACACCATGATGTCGACCGGATGCTCCATCAGCACCTGCTGCGCCTGTTTCAGACTGTGGGCGCTGTGCACATGCTCGATCTGCAGGTCATGCCAGCTGACGCCGGCATGCAATCCTCTGACCGCATGAATCTCGTCATCAACCAACAGCACGCTGTACATGAGGCTCCAACTCCTTGTCAGTATGGATGGGGATGCTGATCTCGACCACCGCTCCGCCTTGCGGATGATTGAAGAAGCGGATGCTGGCCTGGTCCTGATAGAGAATGCCCAGCCGCATCTTCACATTCCAGATGCCGACCTGTTCTCCATCGCCCTGGGACCAGGTGCCATTTTTCAGTCTGGACAGAACCGGCTCCGGGAAGCCGGGACCGTTGTCTCGAATGCGGATCACGATATGGGAATCCTGGTCCTGCTCCTGGCGTACTTCAACAGATACCTCGATGTGCGTGATGCCATCCATATTCAGGGCATGTTTCATGATGTTCTCCACGATCGTATGGATCATCAGCGGGGGCACTTCCACCCTGGCCAGCGATTCATCCACCTGCCCGATGGTATAGGTCAGCTTGCCTGGCAGCCTGAGCTCCTGGATGCGGCAGTAGTTCGCCGTGTGCGTCAGCTCGTCCCGCAGCGGGACGAAGTAGGAATTGCTGCGAAACATGTAGCGGAAATAGGAGACCAGACACTTCGCCATCTCCTGGATCAACGCGAACTCCTTCACCGTCGCCAGATTGTAGATGATGTTCAGGGAGTTCAGGAAGAAATGCGGATTGATCTGCATCTGCAGATGCCTCAGCTCGGCTCGTTGGTGCTTCAGTTTCTCTTCATAGACGTCGATCTTTAATTTGCGAATCTCGTGCGTCATCCGCTCGAAAGTCTTGTTCATGATCTCGAACTCGGTCGAGGACGGATGCTGATCCAGCTCCACGTCCCAATGGCCGTCCTGCAGCTTGCGCATCGCCGAGATCACCTTCTTGAACGGGGTGGCGAAGGAACGCCTCATGAAGATGAGCAGCGCGCCCAGCAGAAGTATGGCGCCGAAGACGATGACGCTGGAGATGCGATGGATGAGCGGCAACTGTTCGAGAATGACCTGCTGCGGGATCGCCACGACGAGATGGAAGCTTCCTCGCGAGGAGCGCTCGCCCATGACCAGGTAGTGATCGTTCCTGCCCGTGATCGCATAGGAGTCCTCGGGCAAGGTGAGATCGATCCCCTCATCCACGATGAGCGGCGCCTTGGTCAGCGGTTCGTGCTCGCTGGATGTGAAGAGCGCCAGTCCCGAGTCGCCGAGGTCGATCAGATTCAGCGGAACCATCAGATTCGCGCAGTTCACCCAGGCTCCGACGTAGGCATCCCCGCTCTTGACGACATGGTAAAGATAATATGCGACGCCGTCCGTCCAGACTTCCCATCGCGAATAGTCCACGTTCGCAGCATGCTCTCTCAGCATCGTCTGGATCTGTCCGCGCACATGGAAGCGTTCCTCCAGGCTGGAGCCGAATGCCTGGGTCATGATGAGATCGTCGTTGGGCACGGAATACACGAATATGGTATCCACGACAGGATAATAGATCACGTCTGACGTCAGTTGGCGGAAAAGTCTGAGCTTCGTGAGCGTATAGACACCCTTGTTGCGCTCCTTCGGATAATTCATGATGAGCATATCGCTCTCCGTCTCGGAGAGCGAGAACAGGTAGTTGTCCACTTCCCGCAGACTGTCGTCGATCCGGTTCATATACAGGCTCAACATGTTCCGGTTGGACTGCGTCACCTGATTGCGAATGACTTCAACGGAGTAGGTATTCGTGATGATCAGGATCGCGATCAGCGGAATCGCAATCAGCAACACGGCAGCAAACAGCTTGAAGCGAAGCGTATGAACCAGCGCCTTGAACTTTCGCATCACCGAACCCCCTTGTCTGGTCTGACCGCATGGATTGCCGTCAATGGTAAACCGCAGCTGTTCAGGTGTGAGCAGGCTCCTTCCCGGACACCCGGTCTTGCCTGTCAACGTGCAATGCCGTCATTGGCGAGCCGTTGATCTGCCGGTGTGGGACAGTGGAACTTCAGCCACACTGTCTCTCTGTATCAACGCCGTGCCCACCTCGATCTTCACAAATTCCTCCGTGCCCTCCTCGATCAGCGACTTCAGACGCTTCACCGCCAGCTTCCCCATGCTCCTGTTGAAGACCCGGATCGTCGTAAGCGGAGGATCGGTCACCTCGCAGAAAGGCAGATCGTCGAATCCTATCAGCGACACGTCGCCAGGAACGGAGACCCCTTTGTCCTTAAGCGCTTTCAGAACACCCATCGCGATCAGATCGTTGTCGGCGAACAGCGCCGTTGGCAGGTCCAGCGAGTCCGACAAGCGGGCGAGCATATCCTGATAAGCTCCGTCGATCGTCGGCTGAACCCTGAAGATGTGCCGCTCCTGAACCGGGATTTTCAGTTGGCGCGTCGCCTGAATGAAGGCCTGGTTTCTCTCGAGGAAATTGTTGATCATGACCGAACTGCCGCAATATCCGATCTGGCGATGTCCTTTCTCATACAGGTGATGGATCGCCTTACAGACGCCTTCGCAATTGTTGATCACCACCTGGTTGAGCGGCTTCATCTCGAAGTAGCTGTCCAGTACGACGAACGGAATATCCAGCTCAAGAAAATGCTGAAGATGCCCTTCATTCATCTCCGTCGCCAGGAGGATGAAGCCCTCCAGCGTCTGTTCCTCGCGGATCAGGCGGAGCTCGGCCTCGATGTCCCTCTCGGAGATATGCGAGATGACCAGACGGAAGCCGTCCTTCTTGCTCTCCGCATCGATCGCTCCTGTGAGCGAGGCGAAGAAGGGCGTGTCGGCGACAACCTGACCGTGGGAGTTGAACACGATGAAGCGGATCGTCCCTCGCCTGGTCGGCGTTTGCCGCGACGGCAGATTCGGTTTATAGCCCATCTCATCGATGATCGAGAGAACTCTTCTCCTCGTTTCCGGACTGACTCCGGCCTTGTTGTTCAACACCAGAGAAACGGTAGCCATCGAGACATTGGCTCTTCTGGCGATATCCTTGATTCCAATCGACATGCTCTGCTCTCCTTTGGACAGAATGCTCAGCTCAGGAACATCCTGAGACACCGCTCCGATTGCGCCGACCATGCGCTGAACGGCATCGCAGCTCTGGTGATGCGCTCGCGCGTTTGTAAACGCTTCCAGAACAACGCATCTGCTGGAATCGATTATCCGGTTCATCCCTCTATGATCGTTGTTCCGGCGATAATCGAATGCTGCATCTTCTTATGGAATATCTTAAAACATTTAGATTAAAAAGTGCAATTATTTTATTAAAATTTTTAGGCGAGCTGTGGAGGACTGCCTGACAGTTCTCTGTCCCCCTTAAAACGGTCTGCATATGGTCCTGGCCTTTATCCGTATATCCTCCAGGTTTCCGCTACATGCGCACCACGTATCTTCACGCCATGACTGCGGACAGGCAGCCTCCGTTGCACGCCGCGGTAATATGCGATAAATCGTACAAAATAAGCGGTGACGGCGACTTCCCGAACGATTTTGTTCGATTTTTCATCCCGTTCCTCCGGGTGCGGCCGCCATCAAAAACCGAGGCCATCCATCGGCCAGTCTCAGCTGACCTTCCGGATGGCCACGATCCTATGGACAGGCGGCTAACGGGAATGAAGCGTCTGCAGACAGTCTGCGAGCAGCTGGACAAACGCGCGATCCGTCAAACCTTCCAGCGTATGCGCGGGCGTCAGGCACAGGACGCGTCCCGCGCCGTAGGCATGCGTCCAGCCGGCGATCGACTCTCCGTCCTCCGATTCGGAGCGGAGGAAGACATGCGTCTGCGCCTCCTCGCAGTGAACGAAATAATGCTCGTCCTTGAAGGCAAAGTCCGCATCGGCCGTCAACCGAACATGTCCGGCTCCGGTTACAATCCGGTAGCGGACCGTTTTCTGCTCCGGATGGTGCAGGAACCACCCGCGCAGCATGCGGCGGTAGATGCCGTCCGTCTGATAGGCGAGACCGGAATGCAGCGCCAGCAGCGCGCCGCCCGAGGAGACATACCGCTCGATCCCTGCTTGCAGCTCCTCGTCCATCCATTGCCCGGGCTCCGATGCTTCCGGGAACAGCCGCTGCTCCTTCGTGATCACGAGCACATCCGGGCGCTCCCCGAGCGCCTCGCGCAGCTTCTCAGCCGGCACCATGCTCAGCTCAAAGGCCGGCCCCGTGCTGTCCGATAACAGATGACGCTGCTCCAGCACATCGGCCGCCGCCCGCAGCGCCTGCTCCGACCAGTCAGCCCGATGATAGTAATCTCCGGCCACAGCGTAGATTCGACAAGTCATATCCTGATGTGCCTCCCATCATTTCTGGCGTGAAGCGCTTGCCCGCCTGTCCGGTCATGCAGATCGGCAACGTCCTGACCGATCAGATCGGGAACGCCTTGCCCGTATAGTCGACGAAGGCGAACGGCTCAAGCTCCGCCTCCTGCCTGCCTTCGATCAGATCCAGCAGCGCTCCGGCTGATTCTTTCGGATCCAGATGCGCGTTCTCGCCGCCCATATCGGTCCGCATCCAGCCCGGATGCACGGCGAAGGCGCGTATGCCCGCATCCTTCAGGTCCAGGTAGAGCCGCTGCGTGAACAGATTCAACGCCGCCTTTGACAGCGCATACGGGTAATCCCTGCCATAGGCGCGATGGAAGCTGCCCGCCTCCGAGCTGACATTGAGGATGCAGCCCTGTCCGGCCTTGCGCACCAGCGGCAGGAAATGCTTGACGACGCGCATCGGACCATACAGATTGACATCCATCGATTCGATCATGTGATTCATGTCGACCTGCTCGATTGATTGCTCCCGTCCGAGCAGGATCGCCGCATTGTTGATGATCACGTCCACCTTCCCCAAGCGCTCGGCCACCTGGCGAGCCGCCTCGCGCACGCTGTCCTCATCCTTCACATCCAGCCTGATCGGCACCACCTGCTCCGGCGCGGCAGCCTTCAGCTCGTTCAGTTGCTCCATCCTCTCGGAGAGCGACCTCGCTCCGGCCAGCACCGTATGCCCTCGCTCCACGGCGGTGCGGGCGAGCGCCAGGCCGAGTCCGCGGTTGGCACCGGTGATCAGAATGATCATATCCCATCTCCTCCTGTCAATCGTTCTCCAGCAGCTCCAGCATCACCTTCAGCTGCGGGAATGTGTCCATATACGCATATCTTCCGCCCGTATATTTCCCATACTGCACCAGCGGCATGCCCTGACTGCCCATCAGCTCGATCTTTTCCTTCATCCCTTTCACGAAGAACGCGATGTGATGCACGCCTTCGCCGTGCTCGTCCAGGTATTCGCGCCACGTGCTCGGGTGCTCGTCCGGCTCGATCAGCTCCAGCTGCAGCGAACCCATATTCATGAAAGCCAGCTTTGCCCGCGCGTTCGTCGGCTCTCCGCGATATTGCGTGCGCGCTTTCTCGGGAATGTCCGTCCAGTTGATCTCGGGCATCTCCATGCCGAAAAATTCCGCGTATGTCCGCGCCGTCGCCTCGATATCGCGCACGATGATGCCGATCTGCGCCACCACATGGTTTCCCAATAGACCTTGCTTCTCCATCAGCCGCACCTCCTGTTTTTTCGCAATGCGCCTTTACCTGTATGTGATGGAATGCTTCTCTCCTATTATACATGTTCGCAAGAGGGTACGGAGTTTTTTCTTGGATTGTGTTTATCTTCGCTGTTGGCTGATGGCGGGACGAAGGACCGGGGACGATCGAACGCGCGCCCTTCCGGTACGGCGTTTCTGGCGATGCATCCTTTGTCAGCGCTCTATTTCACTTCCTACCTGATTGTGATAAACTTTAGACATGCCATTAAATGATATTGGGGGAATGACACAAATGTCTGCCAAGAAGATGCGATCCGACATGATCAAAAAGGGCTTTGACCGCGCGCCTCACCGCAGCTTGCTGCGCGCCGCCGGCGTCAAGGAAGAAGACTTCGACAAACCGTTTATCGCGATATGTAATTCATATATTGACATCATACCGGGTCACGTGCATCTGCAGGAGTTCGGCAAGATCGTCAAGGAAGCGATCATCGAAGCAGGCGGCGTGCCGTTCGAGTTCAACACGATCGGCGTCGACGACGGCATCGCCATGGGACATATCGGCATGCGCTACTCGCTGCCGAGCCGTGAGATCATCGCCGATTCGCTGGAGACCGTCGTGTCGGCCCACTGGTTCGACGGCCTCGTCTGCATCCCGAACTGCGACAAGATCACACCGGGCATGATGATGGGCGCACTGCGCGTCAACATCCCGACCATCTTCGTCAGCGGCGGTCCGATGAAGGCAGGCAGAACGAAGGACGGACGCGCGATCTCGCTGACCTCGGTCTTCGAAGGCGTGGGCGCATACCAATCCGGTCTGATCGACGACAACCATCTGCGCGAGCTGGAAATGTACGGCTGTCCGAGCTGCGGCTCCTGCTCCGGCATGTTCACCGCCAACTCGATGAACTGTCTGGCCGAAGCGCTTGGCCTGGCGCTCCCGGGCAACGGCACGATCCTCGCGATCGACCCTGCGCGCAAGGAGTTCGTAAGAGAGTCTGCCAAGCAGCTGATGAAGCTGATCGAACTCGACATCAAGCCGCGTGACATCGTCACGATGGAAGCGATCGACAACGCCTTCGCCCTCGACATGGCGATGGGCGGCTCGACCAACACCGTCCTGCATACGCTGGCGATCGCCCATGAAGCCGGCATCGAGTATCCGATCGAACGCATCAATGAAGTGGCTTCCCGCGTTCCGCATCTGGCGAAGATCGCGCCTGCTTCCGATTACCATATCGAAGACGTGCATCGCGCCGGCGGCGTCAGCGCCATCCTCAACGAGCTGCTGAAGAAGGAAGGCGCCATCCACGGCGAATGCATCACCGTCTCTGGCAAGACGCTGCGCGAGAACGTGGAAGGCTGCGAGATCAAGGACCACAACGTCATTCGTCCTCTCGACAACCCGCACTCCGAGCGCGGCGGACTGGCTGTCCTGTTCGGCAACCTGGCGCCGAACGGCAGCATCGTCAAGGTCGGCGCGGTGGATCCGTCCGTTGGCGGCTACCACAAGGGCCCGGCCATCTGCTTCAACTCGCAGGAGGAGGCGCTCGCCGGCATCGCGGGCGGCAAGGTGAAGGAAGGCCATGTCGTCGTCATCCGCTACGAGGGGCCGAAGGGCGGCCCAGGCATGCCGGAGATGCTCGCGCCAACCTCGCAGATCGTCGGCATGGGCCTCGGCACCAAGGTCGGCCTGATCACCGACGGCCGCTTCTCCGGGGCTTCCCGCGGCATCAGCATCGGCCATATCTCGCCGGAGGCTGCTGAAGGCGGACCGATCGCCTTCGTCGAGGACGGGGACATCATCGAGATCGATATGAACAACCGGACGATCACGCTGCTGATCGACGAGGAAGAGCTGGAGCGTCGCCGTGCGAAGTGGCCAGGCTTCGAGCCGAAGGTGAAGACCGGCTACCTCGCCCGCTATTCGAAGCTGGTGACATCGGCCAGCACCGGCGGCGTCATGAAGATCGACTGAGCCCCGCAACGTTCGGACCAAGCTGTCATAGAGCAGAACAGGCTGTCCAGCAAGTCTCTATAATATAACGGACAGAAGCCAATGATATGCTCCCCTTGGGGCAGACTCCTGAAACAGCGTCATTCAGGACTGCCTTGAGGGGAGTTTTGGTTTGGGGCAAAAGGAAAGAATCAGCTGCAGGCGATGTCGACCGATTCCCTGGTTAAACACCAAAAGGCCGGGACTTGCGCCCCAGCCTAAAATCATTGCAGCCTTCCTGTTCCATTGTCCCGGCAACTTGCCCCGGTTCACACTGACTTACTTCACCAGGCCGATCCGATTCAGGGGGAAATAGCGGAAAAAGGCTCTGCCTTTCACCTGATCGATCGGCACGAACGGATTCACCCAACGACGCGAATCATGGCTCAGATTGCGATTGTCGCCCATGAAGAAGTAATGACCTTCCGGCACGGTGATCGGTCCGTATTCACCGGATGTGGTGCGCCCGTTCAGATAGGGCTCCTCCACCACCTCGCCATTGCGGATCAGCTTACCGTCTCTCACCTCGATCGTATCGCCGGGCAGGCCGATGAGCCTCTTCAGATAGAGCTCCCCGCCGAGATTGTCCGGATCATGATAGAACACGAGGATATCGCCAAACTGATAGTCACGCCACCACTTGCTCAGCTTCTCCATGATGAGCAGATCGTCCGTCATCACCGTCGTTTCCATCGAACCGGTGGGGACCTTGATCGGCTGGGCGATAAACGTGAAAACGACGAACACCAGCGCAAGCGCGATGACGAGGCTGATGCCCCATTCCTTGATCGTTTTGCCAAGATTCTGCATCGGGCAGCTTCAACTCCTGTTTCAACCTGTTATCTGTAAGAATTGCTGCAATCTATGATAGAATAGTCATGACTAAGTGGAGAGAAGGAGAACCAACATGTACAAACTGATCGCTATTGATATCGACGACACCCTGATCACCGACGACAAGGAAGTGACGCCGGGTACGAAGGCGGCGATCCACCAGGCCGTTGAGCGCGGCGTCCATGTTACGCTGGCCACCGGCAGGATGTACGCATCCGCCAGCAGGATCGCCCGGCAGCTTGAGCTCGATGTCCCGATCATCACCTACCAGGGCTCGCTGATCAAGACGGCTCTGGACGGCAAGGTTCTGTATGAGCGCCATGTGCCGACGGATATCGCCGAGGATCTGTTCCGCTATTGCGCGGAGCACGACCTGCATATTCAAGCATACCACAATGATCAGCTCTTTGCCAAAAAAATCAATGACAAACTGCTCGACTACTGCGCCTTGTCCAATGTGCCTTATACGATCGAACCGGAGATCGAGAAGCTCGCGTCGCTGCCACAGACGAAGATGATCATCATCGACGAGCCGGCGCTTCTCGACGAACTGAAGCCGATGTTCCAGGCCAGATACGGCGACCGTGTGCACGTGACCAAGTCGAAACCGAACTTCCTGGAGTTCATCCATCCGGAGGGCACGAAGGGGCATGCCCTGCGCGTGCTCGCCGAGATGTTCGATTGCCCGCTCAGCTCGGTGATCGCCATCGGCGACAGCTGGAACGATCTGGAGATGCTGGAGGCAGCCGGTCTGGGCGTGGCGATGGGCAATGCCGTCCCCGCGCTGAAAGAGGTCGCCGACTATGTCACGCTGAGCAACAATGAGGAAGGCGTCAGACATGTGCTGGAGAAGTTCGTCCTGGGCGCCTGATCCCGCGTCATGCCAGCTCCTGCTTCATGCCTGATCCGCTTGCGAGCGCCTGGCCTTAAGATCCCGCTTGCCAACCGGCGAGCCGGCCCCTGCGCCCGCCAGCATCCGGACAGAAGAAGGACCGGTACCCATGCATCTGTGCTTGCCACAGGCGGGTTCCGGTCCTTCCTTCATTTGTCTGTGCGTTCCCCATCCGTTCATCCTTGCTCATTCATGCTTTTCCCGTTCATCCGTCTCAGCCCAGCAGGATCTCCTTCACGATCTGCTGCGTGCCCGCGATGACGATCCTCTGTCCTTCCCCGAGCAGCGTCAGACTGCCGGTGATGCGAACATCCGAGGCCACGGTGAACACCGAGAGCCGGACCGCGTCGCCTGAGGTGTGACGAATGGCGATCGTGGCGATCTGCCCGCTCGAGTTCAGCGTCACATAGTCCAGCTCGCCCTCCAGACGGAATGTCTGATCGCCGATCCTGATCTTCGTGACGACATGGTTTACGCCCTGCAGCTCGACGGTATGTCCTTGTCTGAGCTCGCTCAGCTGACCTTCCAGCAGGACCTGGTCGGAAACGGCATAGGTGAGGTTCCGGCCATCCGTTCCCGTGATCGTGATCGTACTCAACCTGCCGTTCGCATGGTAGGTCAGGCTCTTCAGCACGCCGCTGGCGGTAAGCGGCTTCTGCTTATCCTCCGCCTTTCTGATCACCTCGACGAAGATGACGACCTGATGGTAGCTGCGGACAAATACCGTGTCTCCGACCTGCAGACTGCTCGCCGACACCTTCTGACCATCCCGGAAGATAAATGCATTCGGATCCAGCGCATACGCCTTCACCTCGCCGCCGATCTTAAGCAACAGCGTCAGGTTGCTCACGTCAGAGACGATCACGCCGCTCGCCTGCGCGTCGTTGCTCGCGTCAGGCATCTTGTCCTCCGCACGTTCCAGCATCGCTGCCAGCTCAGCGCGGGATACCGACTTGCCCGGACGGAAGGTGCGATCCGTGTAGCCGGTGACGATCCCCTTGTCGAGGGCGACCTTCACATAGCCGACCTTGTCCGCCGGGATGTCCTTGCTGTCCCTGAAGCCCAGCTGGGCGTTCATGTTCGCTCTCGCCGCATCTTCCAGTCCAAGCGCGCGGACGATCAGCTCCGTCACCCATAGGCGATCCGCGGCTTTCTCCGGATGCAGCTTGCCGCTGATCTCGCCGAACAGTCCGGACTCCTGCGCCACCGCCAGGTAGCCGACCGCCCAGGCGCTCTTCTTGCGTATCTGCTGCTCGTCCTCGAACAGGAGGTCCGTATTCCATCTGGCCGGATCCTCCGCCTCCTCCCGCAGGCCCATGAAGCGCACGAGCGACACGACCGCCTCGACGCGGGATACGGCGCTGTTCGGCTTGAAGGTGCCGTCCGTGTAGCCCTCGAACACTTTCCTGGCCGCCAGGCTGGCGATATATTTCCTCGCCCACTCGGCCTGCGCATTCACATCATCGAACTCCAGCCTGTACGACTGCTTGCCGCTGCCTTCGCCTTTCCCCTTGACCTCCAGCTCAAAGCCCTTGCCATGCCCCTTGCCGCTGTTCCGATTGTCCGCCAGCGCCGGCATCGTGCCGGCGAGCATGATCGTCAGCGTCAACAGCGCGATGGCCAATCTGCGGACCATGTTCCTTGTCATGACGATTCCTCCCTGTGTCCTGTAATGTGCTTGCACACACAGAGATCGAAGCCTGGTACCGCATTTCATGGGGTAGGCGGGCATAAATGAGGCCGCAGTCCTGGAAGACTGCGGCCATCTCGTGCGATTCGACTATCCGTTGATGGTCCATACGCTGTTCCAACACAGCAGGAGTTACGGCTGCTGCTGATCCTTCATCTTCTCCTTCAGCCAGCGAGGCGCACCCTTGTTCTTGCTGTCCGCCTTGCGCTTCCTGTCCTTCTTGCCGTTCTGACCGGCCTTGCTTGCCGACGCCTGCACGTTCGTCGCCCTCATGATCCGCTTCTTCTCGGGGTCGACGATCCTGCCGAAGTACAGTTCCTTGCGTTGAATCGTGATGCCGAGCTGCTTCTCAAACTTTCGGATGATGAACTGCTCGTTCGACGTGACGATCGTTGCCGAGATGCCCCGCTTGCCCATTCGTCCCGTCCGGCCGGCTCGGTGCACATAGGCGTCCGCATCCGGGGCAGGATGGAAGGAGATGACGTGGGTGAGGCTCGGAATATCCAGCCCGCGAGCCGCCAGGTCGGTGGCGACCAGCACCTGCAGCTTGCCGCTGCGAAGGCGATCCAGCACGACCGTGCGCTCCAGCTTGGGCTGATCGCCATAGAGCGCCTCGGCCAGGATGCCGTTATACTTCAGCTTCTCCGTAACCTCGGCGATCCCCTCCGTATGGCTGACGAACACCAGCGCCGCCCGCGGCTTGTAATGGCGGATCAGCTTCACGAGCAGCTCGATCCGCTCCCGCTGATCGCATGTGAAATAGACGTGCTCCAGGCTGGCCGCCATGCGCTCCTCGCCCGCCTCGTCGATGTACAGCGGATCGCGCATCCAGCGGTCGACAGCCTGCCTCAGGCCGTCCGGAAGCGTCGCCGAGACGAACACCAGCTGCCGGTCGCGCAGCGCCCCATGCAGAAGCGTCTCGACCGCGGACTCATCGCCCAGCTGGAACACCTGATCGAACTCGTCGACGACGATCACCCGCGTCTCATGCAGCTTCAGCTTGCGCAACCTGAGCAGCTCGACGAGGCGGCCGGGAGTGCCTGCGACGAGCTGCGGATGCTCCTTCAGCCGCTCGATCTGCCGCTTCAGATTCGCGCCGCCGATCAGGCCGAGCGTGCGAATGCCCCGCGCCTCTCCCAGCTTCTCGGCGACGCGCACGATCTGCATCGCCAGCTCCTGCGTCGGCGCGATCACCAAGGCCTGAACCTCCCTCAGCTCGGGCCGGATCCTCTGCAGGATCGGGAGCAGATACGCGAGGGTCTTGCCGGTTCCCGTATGCGAGCGGATGATGACATCCCGGCCCTCGGCCACCGGCGGGATCGCCGAGCGCTGGATCGGCGTCGGCTCCGTGATCCCCTCCTGCTCCAGGGAAGCGATCAGATCTTCCGCGATATGCATATCCTGAAAAGTCGTCATCATAGTCCCTCCGTCACTCATTCGTATACGTCCCGTCGCGCCCAGGCCACGAGATCATCCCAGGCGCGCTCCAGCATCTCCGGCGAGAATCGGTGCGGCTGGCCGTCGTAGATGATCAGCTCATGGCGCGCCCCGAGCTCCTCCAGCCTGTCCGCCAGCAGGAAGGCATGGCGCATGCTGACGTTCTCATCCTGATTGCTGTGGATGATCAGCACGGGCACCTTCACCCTGTCTGCCCAGCACACGGGCGAACGCTCCTCGTAAGCGGCCGCATCCTTCACCGGATGGCCGACCACCCGCTTCAGCATGCGCCTGAGATCCACCCTTTCTTCGTAAGTGAGCCTGAGATCGGCCACGCCGCCCCAGACGACCGCGCCGCCAACCTCCGGACAATCTCTCGCCGCCAGCATCGCATTGATCGAGCCGCGCGAGAAGCCGACGACGATCGTCGCCTCGGTTCCCGCCTCCGGGAAGCTGCGCAGCAGCCACACGGCCGTGTACACGTCGTGGCGGTCCGCGCCGCCGAACTCATCCCGCCCCTCCGATCCTCTCGTGCCTCGATAGAATGGGGCGAACACGGCATAGCCCCTGAGGGCGGCGGGCAGGATGCGCGCCCGCGTGACCATGCCGACGCGGCCGATGCCTCCGCGGCAATACACCATCGTCGGGAACCGACCTGCGCCGGCAGGTCTCATGTAGTAGCCCTGTACAGCCAGTCCCTGGCTCCTGTATGTAACGAGATATACGAGGATGCCCCTGCAGGGGCTGGGAACGCGGCGCTTCTCGATCAGGATGAACGAGGCATCCGCATTCGTTCCGCTGCCGCCGCTTGCTGCCCACACCATTGGCCTGACCACCTTCATCCACATTCATCCACAAGATTGGGTCGGACAAGTCCCGATTGAGACGGATATGTCCCTGACCCTCCACCGCACCCGCGTATCACTTGCGATTCGTCAGCGCATGCAGGACGCGATCGAGCAGGCGCGGAAACGCCCGATACAGATTGGCTCCCATCCCCAGGTAACCCGGCACGTCCGCTTCCATGCGCGGCTTCTCCGCCAATGACAGGATCGTTCGCGCGACCTGCTCCGGTTTGATGGTAAAGCTTTTCACATTGTTCAGATACTCGCCTTTTGGATCTGCGATGGTGAAAAATTGGGTTTCCACCGGTCCGGGATTCACCACCGAGACGTCGATGCCGCTCCCCTTCAGCTCCAGCCTGAGCGCATGCGAGAATCCGTAGACGGCATGCTTGGACGCGGTATAGGCAGCCGACTTGGCTGTCGGGATCTTGCCAGCGATCGACGCAACATTGATAATATGGCCCGAGCCCGCACGGCGCATAACCGGCAACACGGCCTTGGTGCATCGCACGACACCCATGTAGTTCGTATCCATCATGTCGGCTATGCTCTCCAGGGACATCGACTCCAGATATTCAAACAGGCCATAGCCGGCATTGTTCACGAGAATATCGATGCCGCCGTGGGAGCGCACGATGCTGTCCACGGTCTCGCTGACCTGCACGCTGTCACGGACGTCCAGGCGATAGACGGCGCAGTCAGCTCCGAGCTCCTCCCGCAGCTGTTCGAGTCTGTCCATCGATCTGCCCGATGCGATCACGAACGCTCCCCGCTTCGCGAATAACCTGGCCGTCTCAGCGCCGATGCCGCTGGAGGCTCCCGTGACGAATACCTTCCTGCCAGCGATCGTTCTCCTCATCTCATGCGCACCTCCTTGTCCATCAGTTGCCATGACAGAAGCATACCTGAAATATGGCGAAAATGAAAGAAGCCCCGAAGGGCCTGGACTTCTTCATCGTATGAATGGCTTGATGGATCGCGGATGACGGCTTGATCAGGCGATGATCACCTGGATATCGAGTTCGCCGAGGTCTCCGATCATAAGCGGGATGGTCAACGCCCGCTTCGGCTGGAAGCCAGCCGCTTGCCTGGCCAGTACCAGTCTGGGCGGCGTAATGTCCACCTTGACCCCCTGGTTGTAGAGCAGGGTTGTGGCGTTGCCGCTGATCATGTTGCCCAACTCCGAGATGGCGCTCTGCGACATTTCATCCAACTGATCGATCTGGAACCCTCCCATCATCGCCGACACGATTCGAAGCGCAACGGACTCATGAAGACCGTATACGATATCTCCGTTCATCTGTCCGGTGATGCCGATCTGGATCCAGATGTAATTGTCGATCCACTTGACATCCTTGATCCCGAGTTGACCGGTGGTTGACCGAATGTTGATTACCTGCTCGATGACGGATCTTGCTGACTCCAGAAAGGGGTTTATGTATTCTGCTCTCATCGTAGGAACCTCGATTCTCATAACATTCATCACATTCATCAAATTCATATCGCAATATGTCGATTTCTCTCAGATTATATCCTATTTTTAGCGATGTGTACATTCTCTTTTTGTTTAACTTGTCACCGTGCACCTTCTCAACCAGTATTTTTCATCTTTGACAGCTCGCCCATTTTTGTTACACAAATGAAATATTTCTGAAACAGTCTGATAATGTTCAGCGGCTATTATATAAGCAAGACCCCCTTTTTTATATAATAAATTTTAGACCTGCCACGAAGGGCAGGTCCCTTTTTTTGTAGCGATGCATTTGCTTTGGATTCAGCGGCTTGACGACCGCATCACCGCCTTCACAGCGGCGCCATGTAGCGCTTGCGCTGTCTGAAATATGCCCATTCCCTGAAGCCGATCTCCTTCAGCCGGGCGCGGACAAGCTCCCATTCATCGGCGACGCGAGACGGCACATGGGCGTCGGAGCCGAAGGTCACCTTGACATTGTAGAACAGCGCGCGCTCCAGGATCTCATCCGATGGATACCAGCCGCCGACGAGCTTCGTCTTCCCGGACGTATTGATCTCGATGGCGATGTCGCACTCACCGATGATCTGCAGCGTGCGGTCCACGGCTTCCGTCTGGATGTCGCTGAACGCCGGGTAATTGGCCTTCATCGCGTCGATATGCCCGAGTATGTCGAACATGCCGCTGCGGGCGGAGGCGGCGATCAGCTCGAAGTAACGGTCCTTCTGCTCCTTCTGTTGCTGTTTGCTCAGGTTGCGCCAGCGGTTTTTGTTGAAGATGCTGATGTTGTCCGATCGGTGCACCGAACCGATGATATAGTCGAAGGGATACTTCTCGTACTCTCGTTTGTAAGCATCCACATGCTCCGGGAAGAAATCTGATTCTACGCCGAGCAGAACGTCAATCTTGCCCTCGTATTCTCGCTTCAACGCCAATACCTCACGCACATAGTTCGGAAACTCACTCTTCGCCATGGCGATATCCGGATGCGGCCAGTCTGCTTCCTCGCCAAAATAAGGGGAATGATCGGAGATCCCGATCAGATCCAGTCCTTCTGCCAAAGCTGCTTCGATATAATCGCGGATTGTTCCTTCCGCATGTCCGCATCGGTCATGATGAGTATGAAAGTCGAATATCATCTCGTCCTCCTGAGTCTTTACTCTGTTCCGATGAACTCTGTTTCCGGCATTCCCTTCAGGTCCTTAAGCAGTTGCTGCATCGCGGTATTAATATACCTCCCGGCCTTGTATACTACACCGACAGGATGGGCGATCTCCAGCTCGCTCACCTTCACCATGCGGAGCGTGCCCTGCTTGATCTCCTTGGCGGCCGACAGGTTGGAGATGATCGATGCGCCAAGATTCAGCTCCACCATCCGCTTGACTTCCTCGCTGCTGGATACTTCCATGATGATGTTCGGTTGAATATTCAACTTGCTGAACAGCTGGTCGATGAATCGGCGAGCGGCCGTATCTGCCGTCAGCATGACAAACGGAATATCCTTGAGATTCTCGATGCTCGTATGGGTCTGGGACGCAAGTGGGTGTTCGGGCGAGACGACCAGTTCGAAGGAATCATAATAGAGAACGGAAGAGACCAGATTCGGGTTCTGCTCGAACAGATAGGCGATGCCGATATCGATCTCGCCCTTGTCCACGCTGTCCATGATCAGGGAAGAAGGCATGGAGTGAATCGTGATCTTGATCAGGGGGTACTGATTCTGGAAATACGACAGGATGCGTGGAAGGATCTGCATCGCGATGGAGCTTGTCGTTCCCAGGTGTATATGACCTTGCGGCACGGCGTTCAGATCGGCCAGCTTCTGCTTCAGCTCCTGGACGATATGGAGGATCTTCTCCGCGTGTTCCAGGAACAGACGTCCGCTGTCCGTCATCGTCACCGGCTGACTGCGGTCAACCAGCACCGTTCCGAATTCTTCCTCCAGACTCTTGATTTGCGCAGATACTGCCGGCTGTGTCAGGTTCAGCATCTCCCCCGCCTTGCGAAAGCTCATCGTCTTCGAGATCGCAACCAATGTTTCCAGTTGATTCAGATTCATGCGCTTCACCTCTCTTTATAAGTATGATAAATTATTTTTATCACAATAAGGATTATTTATAACTTTTTATTGTTATGTTTATTATAAAGATATTGTGACCAAACATCAATGACCCGAGCAAAAAAACATGCGCCTGATCAGGCGCACTGCTTGCTTATGATTCATCTTTATACACTCCGCGGCGAATCACGTCAAAGTATCGGTCCAGTTCATCCAGCAACTGGCTTTGGTCACCCAGGACATCGTACATACCACTTTTGTACATCATCATATACTTGTCGGTTATCTTCTCGACGATCATCCGAGTCATCTCAATGACCGTATCCATGGTAATTCCGGTACGGAGCCGTTCCTGCGGGATCAGATGCTTCGGGTAGAGCACATCGTACTGGGTTTGAGCATAAGTAGCATAATACTCCTGCATCAGCTCCCCCATCTCCTTCTCGAGTCCGCGAGGAGGATTCAGGAGCGCCTCTGCGACAAGCTTGGACTCCTTCTCATAATCTGCCAGAGATCTTTGCTTCTCGGCCACCAAGCGTTTGATTCGTTCGAAGAAATCCTCATCATGAACAACTTCTGTGCCTTCCAACACCGTTTCCGTCAACCTGCGGCTCGCGCACCTGACGACGTACAGGAACAGGTTCTTCTTGTTGGTGAAGTAATGAAAGAGGATACCCTTAGAGATACCTGCCTTCTCCACGATCTTGTCCGTAGATGTGCGGTCATAGCCATTGTCGGCGAACTCCTCGATGCAGATCTGCACGATATGCTGTTTCTTCGCTTCAGGCAATTTCTCGAAGGCTTGTGTTGCGTACATCCCGTCACCTCAAGTCATGGTTGCTGCTAAGAGACGGCAAGGTCCGATTAGACGGATATATCCCTTCTGCGGTAGATCACATATGCACTGCCTGTCCCGATGAGGAGGATCAGCGGGATCACCGTCACGGACAGCACGTTCAATGTTCCAGACTCAAGTATATCAGCCGCATCGACGTAGTGGAAGGGGGTGATATACAGCAGGAAGGACAACGAGTCGGACAGATTGGCAGCGACAAACACAAAATACAAGACCATCACCAGACCGAGTGACACGGGCAGTATCGTTCGGCTGCGATTCATAATCGAAGACAGGAAGAAACCGGCTGCTGCGAATGCTGCATGGAGCAGCAACTGAGCCAGAGACAGCAGCATGAATCGGGACCAATCCACCTCCTGACTCTGAATCATGAGGAAACTAATCGCGCTGACCACGATGATGACCAGGTTAAAGATGACAACATACAGCAAGGCCGCAGCCAGCTTCTCTGTCAGAATGCGCGTTCTCGTAACCGGCTTGGACAGCAGAAATTCAATCGTCTTCTCGGACTGCTCCTTAGACAGGATCCCTGAGGCCAGAATCGCCGCATAGATGCTGCCGAACAGCGTCGTCATCGAATAGACCTCCACTCCGTAGAAGCCAAGCACGTCAGCCATATTCAAGGTATCCATGCCGAACACCTTGAGCATCCCTTCCGGGAAAGCAGCGGTGAGTTGTTCGAGGAGCTCTGCCTCCTTCGCCATCTGGGTAAATACGCTCATCATGATGAGGATCAGTGCGCTGAGCGCCGCACTCCAGATCAGCAGCGGCTTAAGATTCTTCCTCAGTTCACGTCTGAATAGGATCAATCTGCTCTCCTCCTCGTCATCTCTCATAGTAATGCATGAAGACTTCTTCCAACGAAGGCTCCTCGATGCGTATATCGACAAGCGGCATATGTCCAAGCTCACTCAGCAGCTGCTTGATGTCACCGTTGAACAGCAACCTGAGCTCCTGGCCATCGCGCTCCTGGTTCATGATGCCTTCGAGCCGGATCGCGTAATCACTCATGCCAGGCTCTAACGTGATCATCACCTTCTTCAATCGACTTCGGGTCAGATTGCTGACAGATTCGACCTTGAGCAGCTCCCCTTGTTTGATGATCGCAACCCGATCGCATACCTTCTGCACTTCACTCAGGATATGAGAGGAGAAAAATACCGTCACACCCTTCTGCCGTTCTTCCTCCAACAATTCAAAGAAAGTATGCTGCATCAACGGATCTAAACCGCCGGTCGGTTCATCGAGGATCAGCAGCCTGGGAGCATGCAGCATCGCTTGGATGATGCCAACCTTCTTGCGGTTGCCGAAGCTGAGCTTCTCGATCTTGCGGCCCAGGTCAAGATCGAGCTGTTCTGCCAGCTTCTTCATGCGCGGTTCGTCAACCTTGCCGTAGAAACTAGCAGAGTAACGCAGCAGATCAACCGCCTTCATGTCATCGTAGTAATGCACCTCCGACGGCAGATAGCCAACCATTCGACGAATGTCAACGGAGTCGCGCACGATATCCTTGCCAAGGATGGTTGCCCTCCCGCTTGTCGGGTAGATGAAGTTCAGCAACGTACGAATCGTGGTACTCTTGCCAGCGCCATTCGGACCGATGAAGCCGAACACTTCTCCTTCCTCGATCGAAAAAGTGATATCCTGGATACCTCTGGAGCTCCCGTAGAACTTCGTCAGTTCTTGAATGTCGACTGCTTTCATGCATTTCCCCCCTGCACTCTGCAGATTGACTGATCAGTCAATCTTAATGTACAACAGATTGACTCGTCAGTCAATATGATGCATCACAGAAAAAAGCCTCCGGCAGAACACCAGAGGCTGATTGTATTGGCGTATGAATAGGTGCAATCTTGATCAGGTCGTGAACCATTTCTTGAACAGGTATCTCGTCGTCTCGCCGTTGATCGCCGCGATCGACGTGGTGAGCGGGATGCCCTTCGGACATACCTGCACGCAGTTCTGCGAGTTGCCGCAGCCCTCGATGCCGCCGTCCTGCATGAGCGCTTCGAGGCGCTCCTCCTTGTTCATCTCGCCAGTCGGATGGGCGTTGAACAGGCGAACCTGCGAGATCGCGAACGGCCCGATGAAGCTCGAACGGTCATTGACATTCGGGCAAGCCTCCATGCAGACACCGCACGTCATGCACTTCGACAGCTCATACGCCCATTGCCGCTTCGATTCCGGCATGCGCGGGCCCGGGCCGAGGTCATAGGTTCCGTCGATCGGAATCCACGCCTTCACGCGCTTCAGCGCGTTGAACATGCGGCTGCGGTCGACGATCAGGTCACGCAGCACCGGGAAAGTCTTCATCGGCGCGACGCGGATCGGCTGCTCCAGCTTGTCGACGAGCGCCGAGCAGGCCTGGCGCGGCTTGCCGTTGATGACCATCGAACAGGCGCCGCACACTTCCTCGAGACAGTTCGACTCCCACACGACCGGAGTCGTCTTCTCGCCCTTGGCATTGACCGGATTGCGCTGGATCTCCATCAGCGCGCTGATGACATTCATGCCAGGGCGATAAGGCACTTCGAATTCTTCCGTATAAGGCTTCGAATCCTGAGATTGCTGACGGGTGATGATCAGTCGCACCATCCGGGTTGCAGTTTGCGTTTCCGCCACGGTCAGTTCCCTCCCTTTTTCTTGTCAGTCGTATAGTCACGCTTGCGAGGAGGGATGAGGGAGACGTCGACGTCTTCGTAGCTGATCTGCGGTCCCTCCGGCGTATAGGTCGCAATCGTCGTTTTCAGGAAGTTCGCGTCATCGCGTTCCGGGAATTCCGGCTTGTAATGCGCGCCCCGGCTCTCGTTGCGAAGCAGCGCGCCCTTCGTCATCGCCTCGGCCAGTTCGAACATGTTCCACAGCTGACGGATGAACGAAGCGCTCTGGTTCGACCAGCGAGAACGGTCGTTGACGTTGATGTTCTTGTAGCGCTCCTTCAGTTCCTTGATCTTGTCGATCGTTTCTTCGAGACGCTTGTTGTAGCGGACGACGGTCATGTTGTTCGTCATCACTTCGCCCAGTTCCTTGTGCAGGTTATAGGCGTTCTCATAGCCGTCCATCTTCAGGATCCGCTCATACTGCTCGACGCGCTTCTTCTTCTCCTGCTCGAATACGGTGCTGGAGACGTCCTCGGCCGACTTGCTGAGTCCCTTCATATATTCGACGGCCTTCGGGCCTGCCACCATGCCTCCGAAGATCGCCGACAGGAGCGAGTTCGCGCCGAGGCGGTTGGCGCCGTGATATTGGTAATCGCACTCGCCGGCCGCGAACAGGCCAGGGATGTTCGTCATCTGGTTGTAGTCCACCCACAGCCCGCCCATCGAGTAGTGAACCGCCGGGAAGATGCGCATCGGGATCTTGCGCGGATCGTCGCCCACGAACTTCTCGTAGATCTCGATGATGCCGCCGAGCTTCACGTCCAGCTCCTTCGGATCCTTGTGCGACAGGTCAAGGTAGACCATGTTCTCGCCGTTGATGCCCAGCTTCAGGTCCACGCAGACATGGAAGATCTCCCGCGTCGCGATATCGCGCGGCACCAGGTTGCCGTAGGCCGGATACTTCTCCTCAAGGAAGTACCAGGGCTTGCCGTCCTTGTAGGTCCAGATGCGACCGCCTTCGCCGCGCGCCGATTCGGACATGAGACGCAGCTTGTCGTCGCCCGGGATGGCCGTCGGATGGATCTGGATGAACTCCCCGTTGGCATAGTAGACCCCTTGCTGATAAACGGCACTGGCCGCGGTACCCGTATTGATGACCGAGTTGGTTGTCTTGCCGAAGATGATGCCAGGGCCGCCGGTCGCCATGATGACCGCTTCCGCGCGGAACTCGCGGATCTCCATGCTGCGCAGGTCCTGCGCGATGATGCCACGGCAGACGCCCGTTTCGTCGATGACCGCGGAGAGGAACTCCCAGTGCTCGAACTTGGTGACGAGGCCCGCCACTTCATGTCTGCGCACTTGCTCGTCCAGCGCGTACAGCAGCTGTTGCCCTGTGGTCGCGCCGGCGTATGCCGTGCGGTGATGCTTCGTGCCGCCGAAACGGCGGAAGTCGAGCAGGCCTTCCGGCGTCCGGTTGAACATGACGCCCATCCGGTCCATCAGATGGATGATGCCCGGCGCCGCTTCACACATCGCCTTGACCGGCGGCTGATTCGCCAGGAAGTCGCCGCCGTATACCGTATCGTCAAAATGCTCCCATGGCGAGTCGCCCTCACCCTTGGTATTGACCGCCCCGTTGATGCCGCCCTGGGCGCACACCGAGTGAGAACGTTTCACCGGAACGAACGAGAACAGCTTCACATTCGCGCCAGCCTCCGCCAGCTTGATCGTGGCCATCAGACCTGCCAGCCCGCCGCCAACGACGATTGCATTTAATTTAGCCATGTTGTGTCACACCCCCTCAGGTAATTGAGCAAACTCTGCATCGGCAAATGCCGTGATCGCCTGAACAAACATGACGCTCATCACCACGAACAGGACCATGCAGACGACCGTCGACACCCTCTGCGCGCGAGGGCCTACCGTGATGCCCCAGCTGACCATGAACGCCCACAAGCCGTTGGTGAAGTGGAAGGACGCCGCGATCAGGCAGATGATGTAAGCGCCGAGCGCCCACGGGTTCTGGACGATCTCGTGCATCGTCACGCCAAGCTCGGCGTGTTCGACGTTGCCGAGCGCCACCTGCACCCGCGTCTCAAACACGTGCCAGGCAATGAAGATGAACGTGATGACGCCGGTCACACGCTGCAGCATGAACATCCAGTTGCGGAAATACCCATAATTCGTCACGTTGTTGCGGGATTGATACGCCATGTACAACCCGTACACCCCGTGATAGAGGATCGGCAACCAGATGCCGAACAGCTCCAGGAAGAAGAGCAGCGGCAAGCTGTTCAGCCATTCGATGGTCTCGACAAACTTGGCATGTCCGCCGTTGAACGCCTCGTAGTTGGTGATCAGATGCTCGATCAGGAAGGCGCCGATCGGAATGACACCAAGCAGCGAATGGATCTTGCGATACAGATAGGAATTGCCTTTCATCGATTCTTAGTCCCCCGTTTCCATTATTCGACATCCATTTTGACCTCGGCATGACACCGCTTGTGGACTTTTCATTCGACAACAAACGCGTGCTCTGAACCAATGATTGCTATGTAGAGCGTTTTCACCCTGCACCATTGTAACGCTCCGGACGGAACAGGTCAACAGTGACAAGCTGTCGAACGAAAAGTGAACATTTCGTGACACAGTCTATCATACTCTCGTTTCGCTTATAATGGTATTGCAAGATTTATATATGTTATTATAACAAATTGACATAAGGAGGGATACTGACATGGACGAATGGCTGGATATGTTTGCTTCGGTCGTGGAGCATTCCAGCATCAATCGCGCCTCGCGCGCCCTGAACATCTCGCAGCCGGCGCTCTCGCGCAAGATGATGAAGCTGGAGGAGACGCTCGGCGTCCAGCTGTTCGTGCGCTCCGGCAAGCGGCTGGAATTGACGCCCGCCGGCAGGACGACCTACGAATACGCGCTTGAGCTCAGACGCCTGCAGCACCAATTCCAGCGCGAGCTGATGAAGCATGCGACGGTCAGCCAACGTTCGATCACGATCGGCGCCAGCCTGACGACCCTGCAAGCGACGCTGCCCGACCTGATCTCACTGCTCATCCAGCAGGAGCCGGCGCTGGACATCCAGACGATCACCGGCAAGACCCACGAGGTCGTCTCCTTCGTCAAGGAGCATCGCGCCGACATCGGACTGGTCGCTTCCCGGATCGAGGAGCCGGCGATGCGCTGCATCCCGCTGTTCGACGACCATCTGAAGCTCGTCATCCCGCAGGACCATCCGCTGGCCCGCGAAGCCACCCTGTCGATCGATGCGCTGCACGGCCTGCAGATGATCCTGTTCTCAAGAGGCACCTGGTACCGTATATTAGTAGACGAGCTGTTCACGCAATACAGCATCGTGCCGGAGATCAAGATGGAGATCGATTCCTTCGAGGCGATCATCAGGCTGACATCGACCCTCGGCATCGGCACGCTGCTGCCGAATTCCTATCTCAGGCCCCGGCTCCTGGATGACAACGGGCTGGCCGCGCTTGACATCCGGCAGCTGCAGAAGACGGTGCGCACCACCTCGCTCATCTACCATGCAGGCGGCGAGATCGCCACCTGGATCGAGACGAAGCTGGACGCGATCAGAAGCTTCTTCGCCGGCAAGTATGACTAGAGTCCGTCAGACCGGAAAGGAGGTCCCCGTGAAAGATCTGCTCAGCAAAAAAACCATCTTGTGGCCCGGCCTCGCGTTGCTCATCGGCTATTTCCTCTGGTTCAATCACCCGTTCCCTCTGGATGACGGATCGTTGTCCAGACAAGAGGCCGCAAGGGCGGCGCTGGAGTATCTCGGCATCGACGACGAGGCTGCCGACACCTTCGTGACCTATGATGTGAATGGACCGCTAACCGCCTATCTGCAGAAGGAAGATCTGACAAGCGACTATTACGATCAATACGACGCCGCCTATCCGCTGGAATACTACCGCGTGGAGATCGGGAGGGAGGACGGCGAGCGATACGAAGCGCTTGTCCATGTGTACGAAGGCACCGTTGCCGGATGGCGTCTGGACATGCGCGAAGGCGAAGCCGGACAGCCTGAGGTCGATGCGGCCATGGCGCGGCAGATCGCCGACGCGTATCTGCTCGAGCAGCGGCCAGGCGACCTGAAGGAAGCCGGGATATCGGTGCTCGAGCAGGACGGCGGCTACCTGATCCGGTATGAACAGTCCGATGACCGGATCGGGGAAGCCACCCGCATCACGACGGTGACGGTGTCGGGCGATCGGGTCGTCGCCTTCAGCAGCGCCTTCCAGCCGCCCGAGGACTTCCTCAGCTGGCTGGAGCAGCAGGATACGCGTTCCGAACAGCTTACGAATCTCGCCAGGTGGGCGCTCGAGCTGCTGGCGTTCGCCGCTCTCGTGGTCGCCGTGGTGTACCGCAAGCTCATACGCGCCGCGGACGGCCTGGTGTTCCTGGCGATCGTGGCGGCGATCGACACGATGCACCATATGAATCTGCTGCCGAACTACATCTCGATGCTCGATGTGCGAAGCGGAAGCTCGAGCTTCCTCGTCCTGGAGACGGTCATCGCCCTGGCCTTTAACACAGCCTTCGCGCTGCTGTACTACCTGCCCTACATCGCCGGCAAAGCCATGCTCACGCGTGACGGACAGCGCCACCTGCTGCCCGGTCCGGACTCGGCGGGCTGGAGCGCGGAGATGAGGCTGGCGGTGAGGTACGGCTATCTGTTCGCGTGCTTCATCCTGGCCCTCCAGACGCTGATCTTCAACGTGGGTGACGTCCTCTTCCACATCTGGTGGATCCCCGATCCGTTCCTGTCCACCGACAACATGCTGTGGCCGCTCCTCATGCCGCTGACGGCGTGGTCCGCCGCGCTCAGCGAGGAGATCGTCTATCGGCTGTTCGCCGTGACGCTGCTGGCGAAGCTGCTGAGGTCCCGATGGGTCGCGATCGTGCTGTCCTCCATGCTGTGGGGGCTCGGCCATACCGCGTATCCGATCTATCCGGTATACACCCGTTTCGTGGAAGTCACCCTGATCGGCATCGTCTTCGGATGGATCTTCATCCGCTTCGGGTTTGCCGCTGCGGTGATCACCCACGCGGTCCTCGACAGCATCCTGATGGGCTTCGACATCATGTCCATCGGCGCCGCGGGCGCGGCTCTGTCCGTGCTCTACATGGCCTTGCCGGCAGCGGTCGGCTGGCTGCTGGCTCGCTGGCAGCGGGGCCGCCCGACGCATCCCGCGATCACATGAACGATATGGGCGATCGGGATCCATCCGTGGCTTCCGCATCAACGCGCCGCGCGGCAATCGTCTGCGTCCCGGATGCTGTCCGCGCCTTCACCTGGCTCAACTCGAAGCTTCATCTCCGCGGCCTTCATCGGGCCCTTGTTCATGCCCTTCACCGCGCTCTGCATCCGCTCCGTTCAGGGCGTCGAGGATCTGCCTGGCGAGCTTCTCGCCGATGCGCAAAGGCTTGAAATCCTCGACGCTCGCCTCCCTGATCTTCTTCAGCGAGCCGAAATGCTTCAGCAGCTGCTTGCGCCGCTTCTCCCCGACGCCGGGTATCGCATCCAGCTGCGAGGCGATGAGCGACTTCGACCTGACCTGCCGATGGAAGGAGATCGCGAAGCGATGCACCTCGTCCTGGATGCGCTGCAGCAGGTAGAATTCCTTGCTGTCCCTCGCCAACGGGATGATCTCCGGCGGATCTCCGGCCATCAGCTGGCTTGTCCGGTGCTTCTCATCCTTGACCAGGCCGCATACGGGGATGAACAGGCCCAGCTCATTCTCCAGCACGTCGGTCGCGGCGGAGATCTGCCCCTTGCCCCCGTCCACGACGATCAGGTCGGGCAGCGGCAGGCCTTCCCTCAACACGCGCACATAGCGGCGGCGGATCACCTCGCGCATCGTCTCGTAATCATCCGCCCCCTGCACCGTCTTCACCCGGTACTTGCGATAGCTGGAGCGCTCGGGCTTGCCGTCCACGAACACGACCATCGCGGATACCGCGTCGGTGCCCTGGATGTTCGAGTTGTCGAACGCCTCGATGCGCCGCGCGCCGCTGATGCCAAGCCAGCGGCCGAGATTCTCCGCCGCCTTCACCGAACGCTCCTCATCCTGCTCGATCAGGCGGAACTTCTCCTGCAGGGCGATGCGGGCGTTGTCCATCGCCATCTCCACCGTCTTGCGCTTCTGGCCGCGCTGCGGGATCAGCAGCTTGACGGACAGCCACTCGCCCAGCGAGTGCACGCTCTCCGCATAGTCCCCGGAGATCGTCGGCAACAGGATCTCCTTCGGCAGCGCCGGATTCTCGCTATAATATTGTGCCACATAGGACAGAAAATCTTCCTCCGCCTCGCCATAGAACGGAATCGTCGTGGCATGGCGGCCGATCATCTTGCCCTGGCGAAAATAGAGGATCGAGATGCTCATCCATCCCTTGTCAACCGCGTAACCGAACACGTCCCGGTCGATCATGTCCGTGGTGGTGATGCTCTGCTTCTCGGACAGCGCATCGATCGCCAGGATGAGGTCGCGGTATTCCTTGGCCCGCTCGAACTCCAGCGCCTCCGCCGCCGCCTGCATCTTCTCCTCCAGTTCGCGCCGCACGCTGTCCTGATGTCCGGTGAGGAAGCGGCTGATCTCCTGGATCATGCTCTCGTAGACCTGCGGCTCGACCTTGTATTCGCAAGGCGCGACGCATTGCCCAAGATGATAGTACAGGCAGACCCGGTCCGGCAGCGTCTTGCACTTGCGAAGCGGATACAGCCGGTCGAGCAGCTTCTTCGTCTGCTGGGCGGCGAAGGCATTCGGATAGGGGCCGAAATATTTGCCCTTGCCCTTCTGCACCTTGCGCGTCACTTCCAGGCGCGGATGCTCTTCGTTCGTGATCCGGATGTACGGGAACGACTTGTCGTCTTTCAGCAGTATGTTGTAGCGCGGCGCATGCTTCTTGATGAGATTGCACTCCAGGATGAGCGCTTCCACGTTGTTGGCCGTCACGATATATTCGAAGTCGCGGATATCCTGCACCAGCCGCGTCGTCTTCGCGTCATGGCTCCCCGTGAAGTAGGAGCGGACGCGGTTCTTCAGCACCTTCGCCTTGCCGACATAGATGATCTCCCCGGCGTCGTTCTTCATCAGATAACAGCCGGGCTTATCCGGCAACAATGCCAGCTTCTGTTTGATGATGTCCTGCGTCATGCCTGGCCGCTCCTTTCTCCCATTGATTCCTGGCCATATGACCATCCTTGCACCTTGATCGAACAAGCTGTGTCCATGGGTACGGTTGCTGATCCCATCCGCCTGATGGACTCAGCTGCGCGATCGAACCCATACACATAAAAACACGCTGATCTCCCGCGAGGAAAACCAGCGTATCTGCGTGCGTGTCGATTGTATGGCGAGATTAGATATGACGGGAAAGAACGTTCTTCAAAGAATCCTTGGGCTGGAATCCGACCACCTTGTCGACAGGCTGCCCATCCTTGAACACGATCAGCGTCGGAATGCTCATCACGCCGAATCGGGAAGTCGTATCCGGATTATCGTCAACGTTAATCTTCGCGATCTTCACCTGACCGGCCAGCTCCTGATCCAGCTCTTCCAGTACAGGCGCGATCATCTTGCAAGGGCCGCACCAGGGCGCCCAAAAATCAACAAGCACAGTGCCCGTGCTCTCCACTTCATTCTTGAACGATTGGTCTGTTACGTTCACTATCGCCATTGCTCTTCCTCCTTCAATCCAGTAGAAACCTGACTTTGGTTATTTCCAGTTAAGTATATCACAACTTCCGAAAAAAATTAAATGACCGGCCATACCTATTTTCCGTTCCCCCATCGCCGCTTATTCTGCAAGTGTTGACAATTTGTCACTTCTTCGCCTTTGCATATCGTGGCAAGTTTGGGTATACTATTGAGCATAGATGCTGTTTAGGAGGGTCTTGACATGAGTGAGCAACAGTACAATCCGGAGCTGCATATCAACGAAGAACCGACCAATGACTTTGCCGATGTTGCCAACGGATTCATGCTGATGTTTGGTTTCGTCCTTGTTGTATCGATCCTGGCAACGGTATTCAGCATGATCTGATCGTTCCAGCAGACGAGGGCATAAGTCCTGCATACCCGATGAACGCACGAAGCTGTCCCGGGAGCCATCGCTCCATGAGACAGCTTTTTTGCGTTAACGGACGTTGCGGCGAGCGGGATCTTGCGTACTGTCGGTTCTACATGATGCCCCGCTTGTTCTTGCCGTTGACCGGAACCGCCTCGACGAACGGGCGGATGCGGTCCATGAGCCGCTGCCCCTTGTGCAGCTCCTCCCCGTCCTTGCTCGTGAAGCTGAAATGCTGCTGCAGCGCGTCCAGATCATAATTGCTCGTGAAGAATGTGGGCCTGCGGTTCATGCGATAGTTCAGGATCGTGCCCAGCACGTGATCGCGCGCCCAGGAATTCAGGTTCTCCGCCCCGATGTCGTCGAACACGAGCAGATCCGTTTCCTTCAGGAGATCGATCGTCTCCTTCAGACGCGTCGCATCGCCGAACATCGTCTTCAGGTCCTCCATGAAGTCCGGCATATAGACGATCACGCCGTTATATCCGTGTCTCGCCAGCTCATGCAGCATGTAGCACATGAGGAACGTCTTGCCGGTTCCGAACTTCCCGTACAGATAGAGCCCCTTCTCGCTGAGCCCATGCTCCTTCACCTGGAGGATGTAGTCGGCGATCTTCTCGACCGCCTTCATCCGCTCGAAATCAGCCGCCAGGATCTCGTCCAGCGAGTAGGAATCGCGCAGCATGTTGCCGTCCAGATAGAAGCTGCGGATGCGCCGGCGGATGCGGTCTTGCGCCTGCCGGGCCGTCCATTTCTTGCAGGGCACCTTGCTGTCGACGATGTAGGTATGACCGCCCAGCGTCTGCACATCCAGCTTCGTATAATGGCCGGTCAGATCGTTCGGACATTGGTCCAGTCCGGGACATTCCCTGCATTGCCGGTATTCCTTCACATATTGCCTCACCTGGTTCAGATGCGAATCCAGCATCCGCTCGTCGAGCCCCGGATGACGCGCCATCAGCTGCGCCACCAGCGGATCGTTCAGCAGCGCGCGTCTCGCCTCTTCCGCCCGCTTCATATGCGGCGATTGCTCCAGCGAGCGCAGCAGTTCCCCGAGTGACTCCATGTCTTCCCCTCCTCATGCATCTTACTTGAGCCGCGACTGAATCATCTTCACCTTCTGCAGGATGCGCTCATACTCTTCCTTCGAGACCGTCTCGTCGGGCACGTTGTCCGTGATGATCGGCGGCGACTTGCGCTTGCGGGAGCTCGCAGCCTGATTCATCCTGCTCGTTCTCTCCTTGCTCTTGTCGGCGATCTTCTTCCGCTCGCGGAAGAAATCGACCGCCGCTTCGAAGGTGCGCACCTCAAGCGCCAACAGATCGGTCACCGTTGATTCGACGAACGCCTTGGCCCAGGACAGCCGATTCGTCTGTATGTAGTGAATCAGCACATTGATGACCTCATCCGGTATCTGATAGCTGAAATGGATGCGCTCGAGCAACCTCACCGCATGGGTCGGCGGCTTGTCCTTGAAGAACAGCTCCAGCACAGCCGTGTAGGGCTCGTTGCGCAGCAGCTGGTTGTACTGCTGCTTGTCGCACTTGCCGGAGAACTGCTCCGGCACCTCCAGCTGATGCACCGCATCCACCGCCGCCTCGGCGGGCAGCTCGTCCTGGCCCTCTTCAGGCGAGACCGATCCCAAGGCTCGATTCAGGAACAGCTCCCGATCCTCCCTGCGCTTGTTCCCCTGCACATAGTGCAAGGAGGCGCGATAGGCAAACGTTTCTTCGTTCAGCTCGCCCGACTCGTCGAAGATGCCGTCCTCGTCCAGCAGCCGGCAGAGCTCCTGCAGCTCCAGCCGGTACTTGGCCGCCGTATAGTTGATGAACGCGAGCTGGTCCGGCCGCTTGTCCAGCCGCTCGACGAACCGGCGGTTGCGCGAGGCGCGCGGGAACCGCTGCACGATCTCCGCGCAGGCGTAACCGATCGAGCGAGTGGATCCCGGCGCGGCCCTCTCCCTCACCTGGCCCGCAGCCAGCTCGCCCAGCGCCAGCTTCACGTCCTCCGGCTCCGCATCCGGACGCAGGCGGAAGATCTCGTAGAACGGCACCGTGAGATCCTCCTGGACCTGCGGTTCCTCCTCCAGCGGAGAAGGCGCCAACAGCCGTTCCCGAAGGCGCAGCAGCGCCCTGCTGCCGATCGTGTCGCGAAGCAGGAAGACGAGATGATGGCAGGTGAAAAATTCATGCGGCAGCAGCGGCGGATGCAGATGATACACGTACAGGTAGTCATCCTCCGCGCTGCTGAGCACCCGAGACGAATGCAGCAGGCCGACCGCTTCAAGGCGGGACGCCGCCTCCGCCAGCTTGCGCCGCCCGTCCGCCCCCGGTTCCAGCTGCAAGGATAAAAACAGCTTCCGTTGCTGTTCAATCGGCGAATAGCCGACCTGATGCGCAGGAAGCGATTCGTATAAGACATGATATAGGCTTGTTGCAAGCGGGCCGATCATCGGCTGATAGACGTTGCTCAGCATCGTATGGTGCAGGCTGCCGAGCGCGAAGAACCGGCCACAATAGAACGGATGGTTCTCCGTAAAATGCAGCATATTGGAAATGCGCATATTTCAACACCATTCGTCATGAAATGTTGCCTCTATTGTATCAGATCTGCTCATTTCTGTGTATCATTTCTTGATCTTTCCACGCATCCTCATAGGCCGCGAGCTGCTCCAGCGTCTGCTCGAGCTCCTCCTTCTCCTTCGCCGTCCCCTTCGACTCCAGGCTCTCCTCGATCTGTTGCTTCAGCCACCGCCGCATCAGCTCGTTCACCCTCGAGCCCGCCTTCGTCGGCAGCTGATGGCCGACGCCGCGCATGAAGTACAGGCTGCTCTTCGACAACCCGTGATGCAGCATCTCCGCATAGCGGTAGAAGGATCGGTCCTGCTGGCCGTAGACGAGCAGGATCGGCAGCTTGATCCGCGGAAGCTCCCGCGTGCAGCTGTAGGACAAACTGCATGCGAAGTATTCCCTCATGTTGCGAGGATGGCCCTGGACAGCCGCATGCAGCAGCTCGCCATACGTCTCCGCCGAATCCTTGCTGCCCCAGCTGATCCCTCTCGCGAGCACCGACCCCAGACCCAGCTTCAGAGCCGACGAAGCCCCTGCGAGCATCAGCTTCAGGCGCCAGTCGCTGACCTCCGACATGCCGCTGAGCAGGATGCCGCCAAGATAGCGCTTCGGGTAATGCAGCATCGCATGCAGGGCGACCGTCGCCCCCGCAGAATAGCCGCACAGGTAAGCCTGATCAACCTCGAGAAAGTCCAGCAACTGCTTCATGTCCTCCGCGATCAGATCATAGGTGATCGGCTGACTGGAAGGCATGCTGAGGCCGTGGCCGCGTATGTCATAGGTGATCACCTTGAAATATTGGCTCAGCTCGGCCCGCTGATAATTGAACGTGCTCGACGCCAGCAGTGGCGGATGGACAAAGACGATCGGCACGCCTTGTCCCGTCACGTGGTAGTGCAGCTCGATGCCATTGACGATGGTCCTCGGCATGGGTGTCATCAACTCCTGAATGTATGAGTAGGAGTTAGTTTGCCCTGAAGCCGATCAAATCATCACTTGGCCGGATAGCCGCACGCCGCCCGTTCGGAACAGGATCAGAACATTTTGTAGCCAAGGTTCCGCAGCTTGCGGATCGTCAGGCCGCCAACGAGCACGCCTGCCAGACCCATCAGCGCATAGACGACATCCACAATGCCGTATTCGCCGAGATAATCGATCCACGAGCCGGATTCATAATAGGCGATCAGCCAGACGATAATGAAGACAGCATAGAAGATAATCGGCAGATAGGTCGTTTTGAGCAGCATATTCAGAATGAAGCTCATGCCAAAGAACAGCACGAAGATGATCACGACGCCGACAATAAGCTGAAAGATGTTCACTTCAAGATTTCCTCCCTCTGTACCATTCATCTCATCAGTTTACTGGATACGGAAACGATAAGTCAAACGGCACAGGACTGAAATGTTGTTGTTCTGTGATATTGTCAGGGTGTAACTGTTCCGAGAAAATGTCAGTATGAGTAAGGAGCAGATCACTTTG
>CALGAO010000058.1 GCA_937957685.1 uncultured Paenibacillaceae bacterium | reverse complement strand
GCGATCTCCAGGATCTTCTCCTGCAGGCCGGGGAAGCGCAGATTCGGCTTGTCGCCGCTGGCGAACTGGTTGCCCGTATCCCCTTCCTCGCCCTCGAGTCCCGCGTCCAGGCCGAGGCAGACGATGATGACGTCGCTCTCCTTGCAGACGCCCTTCACCTCTGCGATCCGGTCGTTGCCGATGCTCAGGTTGCTTACCTTCTCCTTGAACAGGTCGCAACCTTCGGAATACAGCACGCGCACCTCATCGCCCAGATAGTCCTGGATGCCTTCCAGCGGCGTGATGTAGCGCGAGGCCGTGCCCTCGTAGTTGCCGACCAGCGCCCGCCGGTTGTTGGCGTTCGGACCGATGACCCCGACCGTCTTCAGCTTCTTCTTGTCGAGCGGCAGCAGGTTGTTCTCATTCTTCAACAGCGTCAGCGTTGCGCGGGCCACCTGCAGGTTAAAGTCGCGCATCTCCGGACTGTCCACCACCGTATATGGAATGTTCGAATACGGAACCTTCTCCGGCTCATCGAACATGCCCAGCTTCATGCGGGTCGTCATCAGACGGGTGACCGCCTGATCGATCTTGTCCTCGGTGACGAGCCCCTGCTCGATCGCGTCCTTCAGGAAGACGAACAGACTGCCGCAGTTCAGGTCACAGCCCTTGTTCACCGCCAGCGCCACCGATTCCACCGCGTTCGCCGTCACCTTGTGATGCTCATGGAAGTCCTTGATCGCCCAGCAATCCGAGACGACATGGCCGTCGAAGCCCCATTCGCCGCGCAGGATCTGCACCAGGAGCAGGTCGCTGCCGCAGCACGGTTCACCGTTGGTCCGGTTGTAGGCGCCCATGACCGCTTCCACCTTCGCCTCCTGCACGCACGCCCGGAACGCCGGCAGATATGTCTCGTACAGGTCCTGCTTCGATACCTCGGCATTGAAGCTGTGTCTCAGCCCTTCCGGCCCGGAATGCACCGCGAAGTGCTTGGCGCATGCCGCAGCCTTCAGATAGTCCTCATCATCCCCTTGCAGCCCTTTGATGAAGCGGACGCCCAGCCTCGACGTCAGGTAAGGGTCCTCGCCGTAGGTTTCATGCCCGCGCCCCCAGCGCGGATCGCGGAAGATGTTGATGTTCGGCGACCAGAAGGTCAGACCCTTGTAGATGTCCGTATCGCCGAACTCCTGCTGCATATTGTACTTCGCGCGTCCTTCCGTGGCGATGGCGTCGGCGATTCTCTCCATCAGCTCCTCGTCGAACGTCGCCGCCAGGCCGATCGCCTGCGGGAACACCGTGGCGGTGCCCGCTCTGGCCACGCCATGGAGGGCTTCGTTCCACCAGTTGTACGCCTTGACGCCCAGCCGCTCGATCGCCGGCGCCGCATGCAGCATCTGCCGGATCTTCTCATCCAGCGTCATCTGCGAGACAAGCTCGCGCGCGCGCTGCTTGTACTCCTCGATCTTCTCAGGGTTCCTTTGCAATTCTGGCACTTGTCCTGCACCATCCTTCCGGAGAATAAGATAGATTGAATGCGATTTCAGTTGATATAATCATTATAGATGTGAGGACAAGCGGAATCTTCCCAATTGTTGCGCTTGAATGCTCAAAAGTTGCGATTTTGCATCGCAAATGTCCAGGAGGCGCGTATGATCGAATTTCTCGACGGAACCAGGGAAACGGTGATGTATCCCGAGCATTTCGGCATCCGGCTGTATATGAACGACAAGGCGGTCGATTATCCGGTACACTGGCATAGCGCGACGGAGATCATCATGCCGATCGAAAACATCTACACGGCTGTCATCGATGGCTCCCGCTACACGCTCGAGCCCGGCGAGATCCTGCTCATCCCTCCTGGCGAGCTGCATGAGCTGTTCGCTCCCCCATCGGGCAGACGCATGATCCTGCAGTTCGACAGCAGCAAGTTCACCCATATGAACGGCTTCGATTCCACGCTCGCCATGCTCCGTCCCTGCACGGTTCTGCGCGCCGGCAGGGATGACGAACTGCTCGGGTCGCTGAGGCCGATGCTCGGTGAGATCATGGACGAATATTTCGGCACCTCCCCGCTACGTGAAGCCCAGGCCTATTCGCTCCTGATCCAGTTTCTCGTCAGGCTCGGACGCAAGCTGCTGAACGATGGGCGCCTGGCCCGGCAGTCCGCAGAGGCTGAGCCGGCGAAGCGACGCAAGGACATCGAACGCTTCATGCGCGTGTGCCGTTATATCCGCGAGCATTGCACGGAGGACATCAGCGCGGAGGATGCGGCGAGGGAGGCGGGACTGAGCAAATTTCACTTCGTCCGCATGTTCAAGCAATTCACGGGCGTGTCGTTCCTCACCTATCTGAACCGGGAGCGGCTCCACATCGCCGAAGCCCTGCTGATCGAGCCGAACGTCACCATAACAGAAGTGGCCATGCGCTCCGGATTCGGAAGCCTGGCCACCTTCAACCGCGTATTCAAGGAGTACAAGAAATGCACGCCTTCCCGATACAAAATGCTGCACGGGCAACATATCCTTCCCTGACTCCCGCTTCCAGCACTGCGGGATGACCGCCGCCAGCTTGTGCACGACGAGCACGCGGTCAGTATCGCTTCGTCGCTCGTAGGCCATGACTTGGTCGCACGCCATGTTCGTGCTCGCTGTGCACAAGCTGGCTGAAGCGACAGTCACCTCCCCATCCGCTGAAGCAGGGGCTGCCGAAGCTTGACACAGCAGCATGGCGCACATAACAAACAAAGCCGTCTCCTGC
>CALGAO010000057.1 GCA_937957685.1 uncultured Paenibacillaceae bacterium | reverse complement strand
ACCAGTCTACGACAAGCACGGTTTGCCGCCTAACCCCAATGAACAAGAAAAAACAACAGCAAACCTAAACACAGCTAGTCAATTAAGAACCAATATGGTTTCTCTTCCACTTAATGCAGATTCATAGATCGCATCCAGCAGCTTCTGGTTCAGCCAGCCATCCCTGCCCGACACGAGCGGCTCCTTGCCCTCGCGTATACAGGACAGGAAATGCTCCGCCAGCTTCACGCGCTCATCTTCGATGCCATCCTGCGGCTGAAGGATCGGAATGTCGACACTCTGATCGAAGCATTCGGTGAGCCAGGTGCCTCCGCTCTCACGGATCGACAGACCGCCCTGGCTGCCCATGATGTGCAGATAAGGGCCGTTCTCCTCTGCGTCGGTGAAGGCTGCCCAGCTGACCTCCAGGTTCAGCAAGGTCCCGTCTTCGAACCGGATCATGGCCGCGGCCAGATCGTCCACGTCGAACGAGCCCTGCGGATTCACCGTCCCCCAGGTGCCGATGCCCTTCCCCTGCCGGCCGATGTGCCCGTACACACCGCCTGATACGGATACGGGACGCTTGGGACCGATCAGATAACGGGCGAGATCGATCATATGGACCCCGATGTCCACCGCGGCGCCGCCGCCCATCATCTTCCTGGAGGTATAGGCCGATCCCCAGCCCGGGATTCCCTTGCGCCGCATCCAGCCTGCCCGGACGTAGTAGATCTTGCCCAGCCTGCCTTCCGCGATCTGCTTCCTGATCTCGGGGAACGGCCACTTCCAGCGCATCTGGTGGCCGATCATCAACAGCTTGCCGGACTGCTGCTGTGCCTTGAGTACCTCTTCCGCCTCGTCCGCATTCATCGCCATGGGCTTCTCCAGCAGCACATGCTTGCCCGCGAGCAGCGCCTGTCTGGCGAATTCCGCATGGAACGCGTTCGGGACGCTGATGACCACGGCGTCAATGTCCGGGTCATGGATCAGGACGGAGGCGTCCGCGCCGTAATTGGGAATGTTGAAGCGTCGGGCGGCATCGAGCGCCCTGTCGAGCGATACGTCCACCACGTGATGGTTCGCCGCGCCCTGAACCTTCCGGAACGTCTCCATATGGATCATGCCCATCGTTCCGGCTCCGATGAAACCGATGTGAATCGGCTTGTGATGTTGCATGCTGACTCAACCTCCTTGCGTACCCTTACACATGTTCCAGCCCGACCTCGCGCGCGACCTGACGGATATGGCGCACGGCCTTGAGGTACTGCTCTTCCGTCTGCAGATGTTCCACCACAAGCGGGATATCCGCCTGCAGTCGGCTGAGCTCGAGCAGGAAGGTGCGATAATCGAGACCGCCCTGCCCAGGAATCGTTTCCTCCAGATGCACCGTCAGCTTGCCGTGCAGGATGATGTCCTTGGCATGGCAGTTCCGGATCTTCCCGCCGAGCCTGCGGATGAAGTCGCGGATGATCTCGCCGTTGCGGTAGAACTTCTCCGGTGAATTGATGATGTTCACCGGATCGAAGTGCACGGCGAGCTGCGGCCGGTCGATGGCCTCGATCAGCTTCAGGTAGGAGTCCGCGGAGTCCGGATACGCCCACGGCATCATCTCCAGCGCATAGAAGGTGCGCCTGGGCTTGACCGCGTCGATGATCTCGCGCACGGAATCGACGATCAGGGCGAAGGTATCGTCGGTCAGATTGTCCGGATGGGGACCGTCCCATTGCTCGCCCCTGGATCCGGTGATATTCACGCACACTCTGGCCTCGATCTTCTCCGCCAGCTCCAGCTGCTTCTGCGCGAAGAGGATCGCCTGCTTCCGTGTATGCTCATCCTGGCTGATCGGATTGCCCCAGGCGCCGACCTCGGAGATCGCGATGTCGTGCGCCCTGGCGGCATCCGCGAAGGCCCGGATCACGGCTTCATCGGCCCGATGATCGATCGGACAGGGCACCGCCCGGTAGCCCAGCTCCTGCGCCGCCGCGATCCATTCATCCGCACCGTTGTAATCTCGCTTGACATAACCGCCCAGTCTCATGTGGCTCATTCCTTTCCATATGCTGCATGCGCCGGTATTCGGGCGATGCTGGCCCCGCCGGTCGGGCCCGCACGCCGCTCGCGCGATGCGCGCGATGATCGCCCAGCCGTCCGGCTTATATATCGCTTGCTCGATTGCCAGCGTCACGCCTGTTTGTCGTCCAGCAGGCGATTCACTTCCGCAGCTGTCGGCATGGCCGGTATCGCGCCGACCTTGGTGGTCGCGAGCGCTCCGGCAGCGTTGGCGAAGCGGATCGCCTCGATCGTCTGATCGTCCACCGCGAGGACGAATTCACCCGCTTTATCAGCCCGGGCCAGAAGTCTCGACAGCAGCCCTGCCACAAAGGCATCTCCCGCGCCTGTGTTCTCCGCCACCTCGACGCGATGGCCCGGTATGCTGCCGCTGTGCGTGTTGTCGGAATAGTAGCAGCCCTGATTCCCTCTGGTGATGACGACCAGCCTTGGTCCTTGCGACAAGATGTATTGGGCTGCAGCGGACAGCGAGTCGCAGCCGGTCACGAACTCCATCTCTTCCTCGCTGATCTTCACCACGTCCGCCAGTGCAAAGGCAGCGCGGATCTCCCGCTTGGCCGTCTCCTCGTCGCTCCACAGGTTGAGCCTCAGGTTCGGATCGTAGGAGATGAGCAGCCCATGCTCCTTCGCATACTGCACAGCGCGCAGGGTGGCCTCCCGCACCGGTTCAGCCCCTAGAGACACGGAGCCGAAATGCAGGATCCTCCCGGACGCGATATAGCTCTCGGAGATCTCCTCCGGCCTCAGCATCATGTCCGCGCCTGGATGGCGATAGAAGATGGCATCGCGGATGCCATCGGAGCGCACGGCCACATAGGACAGCGTCGTACGGGCATCATCATCGAAGCATACCTGCGAAACATCGACCTGATAGTCGCGCAGCGTCTGCACGAGATATTCCCCGAATGGGTCGTTCCCCACCTTGCCGATGAAATCCGACGACCGTCCCAGTCTCGCCAGCCCGGCCGCCACGTTGGCAGGCGCTCCGCCGGGAGCTTTGGTGAAGCCCGAGCTCGACACGAGGGAACTGTCCCTGTCCACCGACACAAAATCGATCAAAAGCTCCCCGATACATATCACTTCCGGTTTCATGTCATGCTTCCCCTGATCTGTGAGAACTGTAATTGACTGTTTTCACATGTGACCGATTCGTCACACCTTGCACGCGTATTCCCCGACCATTTTCACGCATGCAGCCACATCCGTCGTCCATTCAAACTTTTAAAGCGTTTTCGAATCTCCGATGTTTATCAGCCTGTTCCGCCGCGGCCAGATGGCTGTCCCCGGAGAGGTCAGCCACCCTTACGCAACATCACGAACCATCGTTCAATACCCTGACAGCCACCTAGACGATCCATCAAAGCTTCGATGCGGCAGCTTCCATCAATATGTAGAAGGCCTGACCTTCCGTGGCTGTCCCCGGCTTGTCGAAGGTAGGCGATCCGCAGACATCCCTGACCAGCCCGAACTCATCCACCTTGCTGTTCGCAGCCTTGCGCATCGCATCGGCCCGTTCCAGCAATCCGGCATCCAACCAGCCTTCCTTGACGCCGGAATAGATCGCATAGGCGAACATCTGGGCAGCATTGGTCTCCACGAACGTCGACGGATCATCCAGCACATCATGGAACAATCCATCCTCTCTCTGATGAACCAGACAACCTTCCAGCAGCTCCTGCAGATAACCGATCAGCCGCTTCTTTTCTTCCCCCATATGTTCAGGCAATGTCCGGATCACGCGCACCAGACCAGCCGCAGCCCATCCGTTGCCGACGCCCCAGCAATCCTTGCGGGCAAATTCCTGCTTGTCGTCATCCCAGATATGGGACAGCATCTTCTTGTCCTCATTCCATAACAGTTCGCGATAACGTTCGATCTGGCGAACCGCTTCTTCATACTGGCCGGCTGCCGCGAGAAAAGGCGGACACATATAGAAGGAATCCACCCACACCTGCCGGATATGTTGCAGATGAGAGATTGCTCCGTTGCCCGTTCTCGGCGCGGCGTTCAACAGATATTCCAGCATCCTGTCCGCAGCCTCCCGGTACCTGGCATCGCCTGTCAGTTCCCAGGCCAGGAGCACCGCCTCACCATTGCTTGCCGGATCGGTAACCGCCTGCTCACCGTGCATCACGCCGAGCCTGCCCGACGCCTCCTGGCGAACACAGGCATCATGCGCGAACAAGACCGCCTCTTCCTTGAATCCGCTTTCAAGAAGCGCCTGTGCGGCTACCCCCTGCTCCCAGCTGTAACGTTGCATCGCCAACATCGCTTGTTTGACCTTGAGCACATGATTGTTCATTCTTTCACCCTTCTTTACGTCATATCTTTAATATGTCTTTACATTTTCAGAGAGCAAATGGGGGTTTGCGACCCCATTCACCGCCCGGCTATCTGATGCCAAGCTCAAATGTAAATTGGCTTCGGTCGCCGCGGTATCTGGCCAGCGAGTATTCGATCGGCGTCTCGTCCGTCAGATACGTCACACTTCGGATGTACTGGATCGGCGCTCCCTTCTCCACCGAGAGGAGCTTCGCTTCGTATTCGCCCGCGATGGTCGCTTCCAGCGTTCGCACCGCCTTCAGCAACTCGCAACCGCAGACCGTTCGCAGAAGGTCATACATCGACTCCGACTCGAGATCCTTGTCCATGATCGGATGGCATTTGTCATAGGGAAGATAGGTCACGACATAGACGATGGGCTCGTCATTGGCCGACCGCAACCGCCGCAACTGGATCACGTCGCTGTCGATCGGGATCTTCAGCATCTCGGAGATGCTCTTGTCGCTCTTGACCACCTTCATTCCGAGCACCTTCGTCGATGGCGTCAGACCTTTCTTGCGCATCTCGTTGTTGAAGCTGTCCAGCACCTGAAGGAAGGATTGAATCTTGGGCTTCGTGATGAATGTCCCTTTCCCTTTGTACCTTTGCAGGTAACCCTCGAACACCAGTTCATTGATCGCCTGCCTTACCGTCGGTCGGCTGATGCCAAAATGCTCGCTCAACTCAACCTCGGTCGGGATCTGCTGGTTATCCGGGTTCTTCGTGATGTAGTCCAACAGGATTTCCTTCAATTGATAATAGTAAGGGATGGGGATATCCTTGTTTAGAGTTTTCGAGAACAAATCCGACATACAGCGTCATTCCTATCCATCATAAATACGTAAATATGTCATTACATATTCTTTGATTTTCATTTTATTCGAAACAGGTAAGCGTGTCAATTGATATCATGGTTTTTGTATGATTTTTTTGCCAATCCGGCTCCATATGGTATGTTCCACATTCGCTTCATCATCCGAAGGTCCAACACTCATGGTAAGGAAGGACCGGCCGTTATCTGATTAGCCCATGGGGATCGGATCTCCTCCGGACATCAAATAACGGCTCCGCGTGTCCTCCTGGCCCGGCCCGACAGATGAAGCCGCAAGCAACCATCCTGCTGATTGCCGTCATAGCTTCCGACATCCGTTTGTTGCCCGTCAGACGGGCGGTTGCCCGCATGTGCCGCGTTAATCCATCGCGTTGGTGGACATACAATCCGCTGTTACTCCGGCAGATGCCGCGTTGATCCATCGTCTGGCTGGCCTGTCAGTCTGGCGGTTGCCCCGACACCCGCCTCACGGATCCATCATCGTTGCTGACTCGCCGGTCTGGGGGCCGCCTCGCATTGTGAACGCTGGTCCATCATAGCTGCTGGACACCCAGTTTGGGGGCCGACCCGCAGATTGACTGATGCTTCGTTCAACGGCGCGCTCATTCTACATTCAGCTCCGCCGCTCACAGACCCAGATATTCCTTGATGCCTTCGACGATCGCTTCGGCTACGGACTGCTGAAATGTCTCCGTCAGCATGACCCGTTCATCCTCCGGATTCGTGAGATAACCGATCTCCAGCAGCGCGGCGGGCATCGTCGTATCCCTCAGCACGAAGAAATTCTCCTGGGTGACACCACGGTCCCGGAATCCTGTCGCCTGCGCAACATGCCGGTGGATAATCGTCGCCAGTCCGAGCGAGTTGTCATGGTAATAGAACGTTTCGGTGCCGGTGACGGTGGGATCTGCGAAGGTATTGGCGTGTATCGATATGAACAGGTCAGCTTCCAGCTCATTGGCAAAATTCGGCCGATCCCTCGTTTCCGAAGACAGGAAGATATCCTTGTCTCTCGTCAGATGCGCCTCCACCTCCGGCACGTCCTCAAGCAATCTGGCAACTTTCAGCGAGACGGCGAGGGTAAAATCCTTCTCATAGGAACCGCTTGCTCCTTCGGCGCCAGGATCTTCACCGCCATGCCCAGGATCGATGACCACCTTGAACGGTTCTTTCTCCGGTTCAGCGGGGCTCAATGTCTCATCGGGTTCCTCAAGCTGTTGATTGGCGGCCGAGATGTCGTTTTGCGCTTCGCTCTCACTCACTGCTTGAGACAAACTTGGCTCTGCGAGCATGTTTGTCGCGATGATTGCTCCGAAGACCAGGATGCATAGTGTTACCAGGATAATGAAGTTCCTTTTTTTCATCATAGTAGCAGGTTCTCCATGCCAGTTCAGATTATCGATCAGGAGCCAAGGTGCTTAATGTCCGCACGATGTATGACAGGTCCAAGGTTCAGGCTGGTTGGAACAGTTCCAGCTTCTCTCCGCTTGGTCCTTTGAAAAAGGCGATCTTCCTCCCATCCAGGATCGTCCTTGGATATTCGTCGGAAATGTCATAGCCATGTTGCTTCAGTTTGCTGATGACGGCATCGATATCATCGACGGTAAGCGCCAGATGGTTGACGATTCCTTCCTCCGCCACTGCGCTCGGGTCACGGCCGACCAGCTCTACCTGAACACTCTCCTGACCGGGGAATGACAGAAACGCCAGCTCCACCTGCTCGTTCAGCCACACCCGCTCCACCAGATTCATGCCGAGGATCTCGGAGTAGAATCGGATCGATTCGTCCATGTTTTTCGCCAGGATGCCGATGTGTTCGAGTTTGACGATCATTGCTTCAGCTCCTTTTCCATGTGATCATAGTTCGCGACGCGCTTTCTTCATTATAACCTGATCGGTGACAAATTCCCACACTTTCAACCATTTTTCATTCGAATTCATGAGTCCGGCTGCCTGGCCTCCATGCGTACAGGTATGGATTTGCATGGGCAATCCTTCAACTTCTACCTGTCGCGATCCGTCATCAACTTAGGTACATAAACTGATTGGTGTGTCTGTTCGACCTGTCATGATTGCTCATCGCCTTGCGTTTGCACATGAACCAATCGGCAATTCTGCACCTCCAACCTGACATGATTCAACTCAGGTACATGAATGGATTGGTGTGCCTGTCCCTCAGACCTGTCTGAGCTGTGATCGCTTTGCGAATTTTTATGAAGTGAGCACCTTCGCCCTTTGATGAACTATTATCGCCATATGCACCTATTACTTAGACATGTGATTTCGGAATCTCGCTGCATGGGTTGACAGTTTGCAATCATTTGGTAATATGGACATATAAGTAAACCATTCGTGTGTGTAAACGATTTGCATTCCAGGTGAATCTTGCGTAAGCAGGCGAAGCACGCCTCTGATCCGACGACCCTTGGGCCGGGATTGGAGGCGTTATTTTTTGCGCGCATATTCTCGTATTCTTAATGAAGGGAAGTGTAAAGGATGAGACCCTACGTTGAGTTTGAGGATGCATGGGCTGAATTTGTTGAGCGGGAGACGCGCTCTGCCACTGGTAAACGTCTGGAGAGGCTGAAGAAAGATCTGGTGGGAGAGAAGAAGCTGTTCTCCGAGGTGCTGTGGCCGATCTTCCAAAGTTTCGAGGGCTTCTCTCTCGAGTATGAATTCAAGAACCGCTCTGGCGTAAGCATGTTCGTGGACGCGTTCTACCATCCGCTGAACTTCGCCTTCGAAAGTGAGGGCTATGCGTATCACGCTGAGTTGATCACGCGGGAGCGATTCTCATTCGAGCGAGATCGTATCCGGACCTTGGTCTGGTATGGGTATCATTATATCCCGTTCAGTTGGGATGAGCTGGACAAGCATCCGGAAGCCTGTCGCCGAAGTGTCCACGAGCTGCTAGGCAAGTACGGCGCTTCCAAGGAACGCGCGATCCGTGAGTTAACCGTGTGCGAACGCGAAACCATCCGCTATGTATACTTCCTGAATCGGCCCTTTCGTCTGGAGGATGTGCGGTATTGTCTGGGGCTTCAAAATGACACAAGCAGGAAAGTCATACGCAGTCTGATGGCGAAAGGAATGGTCCGGCCAGCAGGTGAAGGTCGTGTAAGGCTAAAGCTTTTCGAATGCACGGATCTGGTGAAACAATATATATGGTCGTAGGCAGGATGCCGCTAAAGTAATGTTATCGGCTTATTCGATTCCATGCTCATGGGCGATGGCTCCTCATGGCACCGATTTCCCAAGATGTAAGCAGATTTATTCTGCTTACAGTCTGCTCACCGCGCGTCTCTCCTGCTGTAAGCAGATTTTTTCTGCTTACAGTCTGCTCACCGCGC
>CALGAO010000056.1 GCA_937957685.1 uncultured Paenibacillaceae bacterium | reverse complement strand
ATCGCCAAGGTGACGATGCGCAGCAAGACGACGCTGGCGGCGATCCGCATCATCGACGGATGCATCGCCATGGAGACGATCTTCTATCCGGACGAGATACGCCCCGTGCAGCAGGTGCCGAACCTGCCCGAGCGGGTCGAGGTATCGGAGAAGGAGCTGGCGATGGCGGAGATGCTGATCGAGCAGCTGACCACTCCCTTCGATCCGGGCAAGTACCACGACGACTATCGTGAACAGCTGATGCAGCTCATCGAGACCAAGATGAAGGGCGAGGAGTTCAAGGTTGCGCCCGAGGCGCCTCAGACGAATGTGGTCGACCTGATGGCCGCCTTGCAGGCCAGTCTGGAGGCGGTCAAGCCGAAGCTCGATCCCGTGGCTGCCGCTGATCCGGGCACCGCTAACGAGCCCGCCGGCGCTGCGACCAAGAAAACGGCCAAAGGCCGATCCACCCGCAAGAAAGCAGCAGACAAAGTCACGTCATGACGAGCAGCATCCTGCCTCTTGAGCCGATGACGCCGATCCGCTGTGAACGGCTGCCGACTGGCGAGGAATGGGGCTACCAGCTGAAATGGGATGGCGTCAGGATCATCAGCCACATCGACATGAGCGGCTCGGTCCATCTTTACTCCCGTAAGATGCTGGGCAAAAATGACGTCTACCCGGAGATCGTCGCGCTGCTTCAGGAGCATCTGCCCGCAGAAGTCCGTCGGGGCGGTCTCGTGCTGGACGGCGAAGCGGTCGTCTTCGACCCGCAGCTGCAACGTCCCGTCTTCCAACTGGTCCTGCAGCGCGAGCGTTCGCAGGCAAGTCGGATCGTTCGCCAGCGCTGGCCGGCCGCCTACGTGCTCTTCGACATCCTGTACATCGACGGCGAGGACCTGCGCAGCCTGCCCTACCTGGAACGGCACCGCAGATTGTCCGGACTGTTGCCGGAGCGCAAGCCGAGCCTGTTCGTCAGCGATCTGTTCACGGACGGAGAGGCGTTGTGGCGCTGGGTGGAGGAGCACGACTGGGAAGGCGTCGTGGCGAAACGGCTGACCAGCCCGTACCGTTCAGGCAAGAAACACTCGGACTGGTACAAGAAGAAAACGGCCCTGTTGCTGGACGTGTCCATCGTGGGCATCGTCATGCGGAGCGGCCAGCCGGCGAGCATGGTGATGATGAACGAGCATGGCTACCTCGGGCGCGTATCCCTGGGATTAAGCGATCGGGACAAGCAGATGCTGCTGCGATATGCGGAGCAATACGGCGGGGCTCCCATGCCGTTTGCGTCCCTGCCCGCAGAGCTTGCGCGCGAACGGCTCGTCTGGCTGAACCGTCCTTTCTCCTGTCGCGTCACCGGCCTGGAGATAACGGCGGCCGGGCTGCTTCGCCACCCGAAGCTGATGGACTTCCGCCTGCCGACCGTGCGGTAGCCGGGCCTTGCTCGCGGCGCATGGATCGCAGCCCGGGCGTCCAGCCGCAAGTTTCCTGAAGGAGGATGATCCCTATGCCCGCAGGTATCCAGGGAACCGTCGTCGTGGACGGTCACGAGATCACGATCACCAACCCGGACAAGCCGCTGTGGCCGGACATCGGGCTGACGAAGCTGCAGTATCTGGAGTGCCTGATCAAGCTCTCGCCGTACCTCCTGACCTATTGCCGCAATCGCTATCTGACGACGATCCGCTGGCCGCACGGGGTCGGGGACAAATCCTTCTACCAGAAAAATGCCCCCGAGCCAACGCCGGACTTCGTGCGCACCGAACAGCTGAACGGCATCCGCTACGTGGTCGCCGACAATCTCCCCACACTGCTCTGGCTGGGGAATCTCGCCTGCCTCGAGTTTCATCCTTCGCTCCATTATGTCGGCAGCGACCGGCCGGTGGAGTGGCTGATCGACCTCGATCCCTCACGCGAAGCGGAACCGCGCATCGGCCATGCCGCCTGGCTCGTCGGCCAGGCCCTGCGCGCCATCGGCATCGAATCGGTGCCGAAAACCTCCGGCGCCACCGGCGTGCAGATCTATGTGCCGATCGAGCCGCGCTACACCTTCGAGCAGCTCAGGATGATCGGCCGCTTCCTTGGCGAATACGTCACCCAGCGCTATCCCGAGCTGTTCACGCTGGAGCGGCTCAAGAAGCATCGAGGCGACCGGATCTACTTCGACTACCTGCAGCATTGGCACGGGAAGACGCTGTCCGCTCCTTACACGCCGCGCGCGCGTCCCGGAGCTCCGCTGTCCACTCCGCTCACCTGGGAGGAATGCCGGTCACTGGACCATCCCGCCCGCTACAACCTGCTCAATATCCAGCCTCGCCTCGATCGTGTGGGCGACCTGATCCAACAGGTGCCGCCGCAGAATCTCGATCATGCGCTGGACTTTATCTCCCGGTCCAGGCGCGGCCCTGCGAGGCCATAGCCCTGGCAGCTTGACTCGCCCGCGAAGGGAAATCTGCCCTCCACCGGCAACTGCCCGCACCTTCCCCGCAACCACCGCAGCTTCACCCGGTTCAGGCCAAAAGCGCCCTTTCCCGCAACCCATTCCGAGGTCAGCGGCCGTCCCCTCCCGCTCAGAAAAATGGTGACAGCATGCGCGCTCCCGCCTCCAAAGCTTTCTCCCATCTTGTCCGACGTCTGAAGCGTTCATCGGTCATCTCCTTGCTGCAACGAAGATCATTCATGAACTGCCTCTCCAGTTCCTCGACGACCGACCGCGTATAGATCAGGGCGTTCAGCTCGAAGTTGCTGAAGAAGCTGCGCATATCCATGTTCGCCGTCCCGACGGTCGCGATCCGCGAATCGATGATGACGGACTTCGCGTGAATGAATCCCCGCTGATACTCGTACACGCGCACCCCTGCCGCGAGCAGTTCCTCGATGTGGGCGAGCGTCGCCAGCTTGGCGAGCCGCGTATCGGAGACGCCCGGGATGAGGAGCCGAACATCCAGTCCGCTCTGCGCGGCTGCCTTGAGCGCCATCATGATGCTCTCCTCCGGAACGAAATACGGCGTCGTGATATAGATCCGGCTCGCAGCAACGGACAGCATGCCATAGAACAGCGCGAACATCGCCTGTTCCGCCTGATCGGGTCCGCTGGGGATGAGCTGCAGGATGGTTCGCCCGTGATCTTCTGCCTCCCCGTTGCCTCGCGGGTAATACTTCACCTGGCTGGACAGGTCCTCGCCGGACACGAGCCGCCAATCCCGCAGGAACGTATGCTGCAGCGCATAGACCGCCTCTCCCTCGATTCGCAGCTGCGTGTCGCGCCATGGTCCGATCCTCTCGTCCAGGCCCCGATGCTCGTCCCCGATGTTCATCCCGCCGAAATACCCGCACCTCCCGTCACAGACGACGATCTTGCGATGGTTGCGATAATTGATGCGCTTGTGAAGGATCGACATCATCGTCGGCAGGAAGATATGGACCTGCACTCCGCTTCCGGTCAGTTCGCTGAGCCTTGCGCGCGGGAAGCGAAGGCTGCCGATGCCGTCGAGGATCATCCTGACCTCCACGCCCTGTGCCGCCTTGGCCTTGAGCAGTTCCATCACCTGCCGACCGATCCCGTCATCGCGGAAAATATAAAACTGCACATGAATATGCTCCTCCGCCCGCCCCATATCCTCCAGCAGATCCCGATAAAACTCCCCCGCCTCCGAATAAATCCTGGCGCTCTTCGCCTCACACGGCGGATAAACGGATATTCGCCCGATCATTTGACGCAACTTGCCGTAACCTCTCAGTCGCTCCGCCTCCGTCCGCCAAGGATCCGAAGGCGCCAGGAGCACGGGCAAGCCGTTAAACTCCTTCCTGATCAGACGGGACATGCGCCTCGCTCCATAGTCATGCTCGGCGATCCAATAGGCGAGGATGGCGACATAGGGAAACATGAACGCGAGCAGCAGCCATGCGGTCAGCTTCCTGGGCTCCCCGGATTCTCGCAGCAGGATGATCAAGATGTGCAGGATGAAGACAAGCAGCAGGAATGATAACCAGGTCAAACATTCGTCCTCCCGTCATTGCATTTCCTTGAACCGGCAGTGACATTCATTTCCATAGCAACATCTAGCATGACATGTTGGAAGTCCAAATATACTGATGAAATTTCATTGGAAGAAATTTTGATTTTACGGAAGGGTTTTTTGATTTTTTGGAGAATAGTAAGACTTATGATTCTGTGGACTGAGTCTTTTGCATTAATTTTTCATTTACATAGTTATAGAGAGGTTAGGTAATGAAGCTTAATTGGGGGACCAAGAAGCTGACCTTCATGGTCATCCGTGAAGCCAATCAATCGGTGATCCGGTTCAGCTTGCGCAGCTTCGTCCTGTATCTGATCCCGATCATTCTCCTGCTCTCCGCTGCGGCGATCTATATCCTGTATCAGCTGTATACGGAATCCTACTCCCAGAGCCGGAATCTGGAGATCCAATTGCAGGAAGAGAATATCGAGCACTACTCCATCCTTCAGGAGAAGGACCAGACCATCGAGAAGCTGATGTCCGACATCGTGAATCTGACGAACCAGACCGAACTGATCCAGGAGAAGCTGAACGAATTGCAGGATCTCGGCGATCAGATCAGGATCATCAACGGCGAGTCGACCTCTGCCGCCGACCCTGACACGATCGTCGCGCTGTCTGGGACCAAAGGTCCAGTAACAGCCGCTTCACTGTCCGGATCGCATGCGTCAGCTTACCTGGATGAAGATGAGGATGAGACGACAGCGGCGGACAAGAAGGCGTTGCTTCGGGATATGCTGATGAGCTACCTGTATCCGTATGACGTCGCCAATGGTCAGGGAGGCTCCTACAACCGCGTCACCGCCGACGAGGTGCTCTCGCTTGCGCAGGACACCCTGGCTGAACTTGAGTGGCTCTCCCGGAAGATGGATGAGTTGAAGACCGAGCTGGAGGAAGCCCGGAATCTGGCGATCGAGTATCAGCACAAGCTGCGCATCACGCCCTCGATCTGGCCGACGACCTCCCAGAAGATCACATCCACCTTCGGATACCGTCGGGATCCGTTCACGCGACGCCTCAGCTATCATTCGGGCATCGACATCGGCGGCAAGAAGGGAGATCCGGTCTATGTCACGGCGGACGGCAAGGTGATCGAATCCAGCTACGACCGATCGCTGGGCCATCACATCGTCGTCGATCACACAGGCGGGGTGCGAACGGTTTACGCCCACCTCTCCAAGCGGCTGGTCAATGTCGGCGATGTCGTGGAGAAGGGCGACCTCATCGGCAACCTCGGTTCCACCGGCAGAAGCACCGGCCCGCACCTGCATTATGAGGTGTATCTGAACGGCACGGCTGTGAATCCGAAGACCTATCTGCCTTAGTCGCTTCGGTGCGACGAGGGATTGCAGATGGGTCTGTCTGCATATTTGGAGTGAATATACGGGTGAGACAAATGGTCACTCGCCCCTTCAGCGCGCTTATCGCACGCCATCGCGCTCAACCGCATATCTGACAAGAGGATGTGTACAGGATGTTCAAAAGCAAGGTCAACGTGTCCAAGACAGACACCCTGCTCGGTGAACACACCGTCACCGAAGGCACGATCCGTTCCCAGGCCAGCATGCGGATCGAAGGCAAGATCATCGGCGAGATCCGGTGCGACGGGGATCTGACCATTGGGGAGAAGGCCGTCATCGAGGCCAATATACACGCGCGCAACGTCATCATCGCCGGCAAAGTTGAAGGCGATGTGATCGCCTCCGGCAAGCTCGCGATCACCTCAACCGGGAAGCTGTTCGGCAATGTATCCTCCGCCTCCCTGTCCATCGAGGAAGGGGCCGTCTTCTCCGGCACCAGCATGATGTCGGCCGCGGCAGGGGAGCAGGCCCGGAAACGACAGGAGCTCCCCGAGGCACAAGGGCAGTAAGACCAGCGCATGAACGAGCAACCGATCAGGTTCGATCCACACTCGACCCTTCAGGGTCGAGTGTTTTCATTTCGCGGGGTCGTCTGCAAGCGGATGGTTTCGGCTCGCGGCATCAAACGCAGCGAGCGGAGCATCCGCAAGCAGATGGATTCTGCATGCAGGCGCTCCGCCCGCTGGCACAGCATATTCCGATCAATAGGGCAGCTCCGTTGAGCCCATCAGGTATTCGTCCACTGCACGAGCCGCGCCTCGGCCTTCGTTGATCGCCCAGACGACGAGGCTCTGTCCGCGGCGATTGTCGCCGGCAGCGAACACGCCCGGGATATTGGTCGCGTACTTGCCGTACTCGGCCTTCACGTTCGAGCGCTCGTCGCGCTCGATGTTCAGCTCGCTCAGGATCGTATCCTCCGGTCCGAGGAAGCCCATGGCGAGCAGCACGAGCTGCGCCGGCCATACCTTCTCCGTGCCCGGGATCGGCCTTGCGATCCGCTTGCCGTCGATGTACTCGAACTCGATCTGCACCGTGTGCAGCTCTTTCACATGGCCGTTCTCGTCGCCGACGAACTTCACCGTCGAGGTCGAGAAGCTGCGCGGATCATGGCCGAAGATCGAACGCGCTTCTTCCTGGCCGTAATCCACCGTGTACACCCTCGGGAACAGCGGCCACGGATTGTCCGCCGTGCGTTCCGGCGGGTTGCTCTTGTTGTGCTGGAACTGCGTCACGCTGGCGCAGCCCTGACGGATCGCCGTCGCCACGCAGTCGGTGCCGGTGTCCCCGCCGCCGATGATGATCACGTCCTTGCCCTTCGCCGAGATCGGCTCATCCGCGTATCCGGAGCCGAGCAGATCCTTGGTGCTCTTCGTCAGATACTCCATCGCGAAGTGGATGCCCTTCAGCCCGCGGCCTTCGATCTGCAGATCGCGCGGCTTCGTGGCGCCGGTGCAGAGCACGACCGCATCATATTCCTTCACGAGCTGCTCTGCCGGGATATCCCTGCCGATCTCGGTGCCCGTGACGAACCGGATGCCTTCCGCCTCGAGCAGATCGACGCGCCGCTGCACGATCTTCCGCTTATCCAGCTTCATGTTCGGGATTCCGTACATCAGCAGCCCGCCGATGCGGTCATCGCGCTCGAACACCGTCACCGTGTGGCCCGCCTTGTTCAGCTGCGCCGCCGCAGCCAATCCGGCAGGGCCGGAGCCGACGATTGCCACCTTCTTGCCGGTGCGCACCTTAGGCGGACGAGGCTGGATCCAGCCTTCCTTGAAGCCGCGCTCCACGATCTCGAACTCGATCTGCTTGATCGTGATCGGCGAGCCGTTCAGGCCAGCCGTGCAAGAACCCTCGCATGGAGCCGGGCAGACGCGACCTGTAAACTCGGGGAAGTTATTCGTCTTCTCGAGCCTCTCCAGCGCCTCTTTCCACCTGCCGCGATAGACCAGGTCGTTCCACTCCGGAATCAGGTTGTGGATCGGACAGCCCACCACCGCACCGTTCAGCATCTGCCCTGTCTGGCAGAACGGGATGCCGCAGTCCATGCAGCGCGCCCCCTGCAGGCGCAGCTGTTCTTCGTCCAAATGGGTGTGGAACTCCTGCCAATCCTTCACGCGTGTCAGCGGATCGCGGTCAGCGGGAAGTACGCGGCTATATTCCATAAATCCTGTAGGTTTTCCCATAAACGGTTCCTCCACATCTGCATCATCACCATCACACGCGCTCCTGCATGAAGCCCGACGAGGTGAAGCAATCTATTACCAATAAAGCACCATGGCTTCGCCATCATCGCAATGAATGAACATGATATCAGGCCGACTTCGCAACAACGTGTTTCCTGCCTTACGGGATCCACGAGAGGATGCTTCATCGAGGCTATCGCGTCAATCCGACACGTTCGATGCAAATGCCACCAGTTCCGCTTCCTTCTCACTGCGGCCTGCGGCCTTCTCCCGTTCGATCGCCTCGATCATCCGCTTGTAGTCCTTCGGAATGACCTTGACGAAGCGCGGCAGCATCTCTTCCCACCGGTTCAGGATGCGCTGCGCATGCTTGCTTCCCGTATATTTCACATGGCGGATGATCAGGTTCTTGACCTCGTTGATCTCCACATCATCCTCGATCTCCTCGAGCAGGATCATCTCCTTGTTGACGTTCCGCTCGAACTTGCCGTCCAGATCGAGGACATAGGCGATGCCGCCGGACATGCCTGCCGCAAAGTTGCGGCCTGTCGGCCCGAGGATCACGGCCCTGCCGCCGGTCATATATTCACAGCCATGATCGCCGACCCCTTCGACAACCGCCCGCACGCCGGAGTTCCGCACGCAGAAGCGCTCGCCGGCGATGCCGTTGATGTACGCTTCCCCGCTCGTTGCGCCATAGAAGGCAACGTTGCCGATGATGATGTTCTCCTCCGGCGCAAACTTCGCCTTCTCCGGCGGATAGACGATGATGCGCCCACCGGATAAGCCTTTGCCGATGTAGTCGTTGGCATCGCCCTCAAGCGACAGCGTCATGCCTTTCGGGATGAAGGCCCCGAAGCTTTGCCCCGCCGAGCCGCGGAAGTGCAGTCTGATCGTGCCGTCCGGCAGCCCCTCCAGGCCGTATCGGCGGGTGATCTCGCTGCCCAGCAGCGTGCCGACGACGCGGTTGATATTCTTGATCGGCAGCACTGCGTGCACCGGCTGCTTGTTCTCCAGGGCCGGCTTGCAGATCGTCAGCAGCTCCTGCGCGTCCAGCGAACGCTCGATGCCGTGATCCTGCTCCGTGCGGCAGTATCTGCCCACCTCAGGCGGCATGTTCGGTTGATACAGGAGCGGGCTGAGATCGACGCCCTTCGCCTTCCAGTGGTCGATCGCCTTCTTCGGCTCGAGCAGGTCGGTGCGGCCCACCAGCTCGTTGATCGTGCGCACGCCCAGCTCCGCCATCAGCTCGCGCACCTCCTGCGCGATGAAGCGCATGAAGTTCGCCACGTGCTCCGGATCGCCGGCGAATTTCTTGCGCAGCTCCGGATTCTGCGTCGCCACGCCAACCGGGCAGGTGTCCAGATTGCACACGCGCATCATGACGCAGCCGAGCACCACGAGCGGCGCCGTCGAGAATCCGAACTCTTCCGCGCCGAGCAGCGCCGCGATGACGACGTCGCGTCCGGTCATGAGCTTGCCGTCCGTCTCCAGCATGACGCGGTCGCGCAGCTTGTTCAGGACGAGCGTCTGGTGCGCCTCGGCCAGGCCCAGCTCCCAGGGCAGCCCGGCATGCTTGATGCTCGTGCGCGGCGATGCGCCGGTGCCTCCGTCATAGCCGCTGATCAGGATGACGTCCGCATGTCCCTTGGCCACGCCGGCTGCGATCGTGCCGACGCCAACCTCGGATACGAGCTTCACGTTGATGCGGGCGCGCGGGTTGGCATTCTTCAGGTCGTGGATCAGCTCCGCCAGGTCCTCGATCGAGTAGATGTCATGGTGCGGCGGCGGAGAGATGAGTCCGACGCCCGGCGTCGAGCCGCGCACCTCGGCAACCCACGGATACACCTTCTTGCCCGGAAGCTGTCCGCCTTCCCCAGGCTTGGCGCCCTGCGCCATCTTGATCTGGATCTCGTCGGCATTGACGAGATAGGCGCTCGTTACGCCGAAGCGTCCGGACGCCACCTGCTTGATGGCGCTGCGGCGCTCATCATGGTAACGCGATGGATGCTCGCCGCCTTCCCCGGTGTTCGACTTGCCGCCGACCCGGTTCATCGCGATCGCCAGCGCCTCATGCGCTTCCTGGCTGATCGATCCGTAGGACATGGCGCCGGTCTTGAACCGCCGGATGATCGACTCCACGGACTCCACTTCGTCCAGCGGAATCGGCTGCGGCGCCTTCCTGAGTTCGAGCAGGCTGCGCAGCGTGATATGCTGCTTATCCTGATCGTTGATCATCTGGCTGTATTGCTTGAACAATGCATAATCTCCGCGGCGGCAGGCCTGCTGCAGCGTATGAATCGTCTTCGGATTGTACAGATGGGCTTCGCCGTCGCTCCGCCACTGGTACTCGCCGCCGCTGTCGAGCGTCGGTTCGGCGCCGCGCTCCGCGAACGCCCGCTCATGGCGCAGCCTTACCTCTTCGTGGATCGTCTCCATGTCGATGCCGCCGATGCGCGAAGGCGTCCATGTGAAGTAGCGGTCGATGACTTCCTGGGCGATGCCGATCGCTTCGAAGATCTGCGCTCCGCGATAGGACTGGATCGTCGAGATGCCCATCTTGGACAGCACCTTGACGATGCCCTTCTCCGCCGCCTTCACGTAGTTCTTGACAGCCTTGTCATAGGCGATGCCCGTCAGCAGCTGGTCCGCGATCATCTTGTCGATCGTCTCGAAAGCCAGGTACGGGTTGATGACACTTGCGCCATAACCGAGCAGGAGTGCGAAATGATGGACTTCGCGCGCTTCTCCTGTCTCCACGATCAGGCTCACCTTCGTCCGCGTGCCCTGGCGGATCAGATGGTGGTGCAGACCGGCTACCGCCAGCAGCGAAGGAATCGCCGCCATCTCGCGATTCAGGCCGCGGTCGGACAGGATGAGCAGATTCACGCCCTCTGCCACCAGCCTGTCAGCCTGCGCGAACAGCTCCTCGAGCGCCTGCTCGAGCGCGGCCTTGCCGCCTGTGATCGGGTACAGGATCGCCAGCTCCGCCGACCTGAAGCCTGGGCGGTCGATCTGACGAAGCTTGGCAAGCTCCTCGTTGGTGATGACCGGATGCTCCACGCGGATCATCCGGCAGCTCTCGGGCTTCGGCGCGAGCAGATTGCCCTCCGAACCGAGCGTCGTGATCGTCGAGGTGACGATCTCCTCGCGGATCGCGTCGATCGGCGGATTGGTGACCTGGGCGAACAGCTGCTTGAAGTAGTTGAACAGGTTCTGCGGCTTGCCGGACAAGACCGCCAGCGGCGAGTCCATGCCCATCGCGCCCAGCGCCTCGGCGCCGTCGGCCGCCATCGGCTCGATCAGCTTGTTCAGCTCCTCGTACGTATAGCCGAACGCATGCTGCCTTGCGGTCACCGTCTCCCGGTCGCCCTGTGCAGGCTCTGCTGCCGGCAGATCCTCAAGATCGATCATGTTGTCCTTCAGCCACTGGGCATAAGGCTGTTCCGTGGCGATCTGATGTTTCAGCTCCTCGTCCGAGATGATCCGGCCAGCCGTTGTGTCCACGAGCAGCATGCGGCCCGGATAGAGGCGGTCCTTCTTCACGACCTTCTCCGGCGGCACCTCCAGCACGCCCACCTCGGAAGCGAGGATGATCATGTCGTCATTCGTCATGTAATATCTGGACGGGCGCAGTCCGTTGCGATCGAGGATCGCGCCGATGATCCTGCCATCGGTGAACGCCATCGCCGCCGGACCGTCCCATGGTTCCATGAGGGTGCTGTGGTATTCGTAGAACGCTTTCTTCTCCGGAGACATCGTCTCGTGCTTCGCCCAGGGCTCCGGCACCATCATCATCGCCGCATGCGGCAGCGAACGGCCTGCGAGGTACAGGAATTCCAGCGTGTTGTCGAACATCGACGAGTCGCTGCCTTCCTGGTCGATGATCGGGAGAATTTTCTTCAGGTCATCGCCGAACAGCTCCGATTCGCACAGCGCCTGTCTGGCGCGCATCCAGTTCACGTTGCCGCGCAGGGTGTTGATCTCGCCGTTATGGATCAGATAGCGGTACGGATGGGCACGGTCCCAGCTCGGGAAGGTGTTCGTGCTGAAGCGCGAGTGAACGAGCGCAAGCGCGGACTCGATGAGCGGGTCGCGAAGATCCAGATAGTACGTGTCCACCTGGTCGGTCGTCAGCATGCCCTTGTAGACGATCGTGCTGGACGACAAGCTGCAGAAGTAGAACTGCTCCCGACCTGCGCCCAGCTCCTCCCGAATCCGGTTCTCCGCCACCTTGCGGATCACGTACAGCTTGCGCTCGAAGGCGAGCTGATCCGGGAACTCTCCCTTCGCTCCGATGAAGATCTGACGGATGAACGGCTGAGCCGCCTTGGCCGTCTCGCCGAGCAGAGCATCATCCGTAGGCACCGTGCGCCAGCCGATCACGTCCTGGCCTTCCTGGCGGATGACCTCCTCCACGATCTCCTCACAAGCCTTGCGTTCCTCCGGCACAGGCGGCAGGAACACCATGCCGACACCGTACTTGCCTTCGGATGGCAGCTTGATGTTGCGCTTCTCCAGCTCCTTCCTGAAGAAGGCATGGGGGATCTGGAACAGGATGCCCGCTCCGTCCCCTGTATTGGTTTCCGCCCCCTGACCGCCACGGTGATCAAGGTTGGTGAGTATCGTCAACGCCTGGCGAATGATCTCGTGTGATTTTTTCCCCTTGATATGAGCGACAAAACCCATGCCGCAAGCATCGTGTTCAAACTGCGGATCATATAAGCCTTGACTTTTGGGCAATCCAATTTTCGTCATGTCGAGCAACCTCTCTGCTAAAAATTCGCATATAAAACTGCCATTAAATGGACAATCCGTCTGCACGATACATTTCCAAGCATCTGCATCCATTTGGTGTACTCATTGTATCACCGGCCTTGCAGGCTCGCTAATTCAATTCTTTTATATCCCCGATAAGGTTTTGATTGCCTTTTTATGCTATCGAAGCAAAGAAAAGTATGTGTAATATTACATGACATATAATGTAGAAATAAATTAACACAAAGGATGCCGGTCGCGCGGTTGAAGCGGTCTCCTTCAGCCGCAAGCCCGACCTGCAACTTCCTGGCCGCTGCCGTCGTCTCCTATCAATAAACTGGAAATCTTCCTTGCAAACGATTAAGATGTATAATGCAACAGACATGGACAGCCGTGCTGTAACCCAGGTCATGCTTCCGGACCGGAATTTCAACGGTTGTTGTGAATCAGCCGACGGGCGCCATGCGGAACATGTTTGCTCCACATCCCCGGAACCTGCATCCGTCATCAGCAACCATGAAACCAGACACAACCTTGCAATATACAGAAATGGAGAGACACATCTTGAGTTGGATAGAGTGGTTCAAGCAATTGTCGGTTGAGGATGTGCTCAGCCTGCTCGACTACATAAGCGCGTACGGCCCTTTGCCAGGCATCGCGTTGACCTTCATCGAGGCGCTGCTGCCGTTCCTGCCGCTCGTGGTCATCCTGGTCGCCAATGCCAATGCCTATGGCATGTGGCAAGGCTTCCTGCTGTCCTGGATCGGCACCACCGTCGGCGCGCTGGTCGTGTTCCTGTTCTTCCGGCTGCTCGGCCGGCGATTCAGCGCCGCCCTGCAGAGACGCTATCCGAAGACGAAGGCGATGTTTCATTGGCTTCAGCACCGCGGCTTCACGCCGCTCCTGATCGCCTACAGCCTGCCCTTCACGCCGTCCGCGCTCGTCAACGCCATATCCGGCATCAGCAGGATCCCGATCCCGACCTATGTGATCGCGCTTGCGCTCGGCAAGGGACTGCTCGTGCTGGTCATCACGTTCCTGGGACAGGATCTGGTCTCCCTCATCCACTCCCCCGGGAAGATCGCGCTGATCATCATCGTGTTCTTCCTCCTGTGGTGGCTCGGCAAGAAATGGGAAGCCAGGTATCACCGCGAACCGGACAAGCCTGAGGAGCACCTGCCCAGCTGACCGCAGGCGCGCTCATCAGCCATTCGAAGGGCTCCGTCTTGCGACGACCTCCGCTTGCTCGCATCGCGATCCTGCCTGCATCCTGCATGCGCCTGCAACCAGCGGATGCACAGAAATATTCGCCCTGCATTTTGCTTGCATGGCGGGACATCTATCCAATCGTAATGCGTACGCCCTCCATATGATGTATTGTTCCAATAAAGAAAGGAGGTCGCACGCAACATGAATATGCCCAATGCTAACATGGGTCCTTCGTATGTAAGCCCGGCGAGCAACGTGAGCCCGTACGCCAGCAATATGGGGCCATATGCCAGCAATATGGGACCGTATGCCAGCAACATGGGGCCGTATGCCAGCAACATCAGCCCACTGGCCAGCAATGTCAGCCCGCTCGCCAGCAACGTCAGCCCGCTCGCCAGCAACATCGGCCCGCACGCCCACGCCAACGCAGCACCGGTAGCCAAGAAGCCGTTCGTCGCAGGAGCCTATACATCGGCTGGCGTCATACTGGTGCTTTATATCCTGCTCGTCATCATCACGCGCAAATTCTGACCTCATCTGATATGCCCTCGAACTGCCTCAGTTCGAGGGCATACTGCTCAGAAGAAGCTTCCAGGGTACGGGTATCCGCCGTAATAAGGGCCATACCCTCCATACCCTCCATACCCGCCATACCCTCCATACCCGCCATACCCTCCATATCCGCCATATCCCCCGTAACCACCGTAGGGATAGTAACCGCCAAAATACGGTTCGGAACCGATCGCCAACAGATCAAACAGGGCAAGCGGCAGTATCGCCTTCGTGTGTGCTCGCTTGCCGCCTGCAGGACGCAAGGCATATCTGTCCTTGCCGAGACGGACCAGCTTGCCCGAGAGAACCTTGCCGCTCTTCGTGAGCGCATAGACGTGCTTGCCCTCCAGTTTCGACAGCTTCCTTGCAATAGCAGAAACGTTCATGAGATGCACCTCCCTTGGCATTGTCCCTTTATTTTATGTTCGTTCGTTGCTCCGAGAGTGGTTGTCCGTCCAGAAACTCGAATTTATGCGTTTTTCCCTGAACTTTCGAGAACTTTCGGACATACCAAGCGGAAAGGCGCAATATATATAACGAACGAGGGAGGATACCTGCATGAGGAACAACAAGCTGACGGTGATCGTCGTGCCGACCTTCGAGCGCAAGGTTCGAAGGTTCCGAACGACGAAAGCGACGATCTGTCTCGTCCTGATCGCCATCATCTGCGCGATGTGCGCCTTGTACCTCTGGCGTGAATGGACGAAGCAGATCTATGATGAGCAGGTGGTTCGGCTTGCCAACCAGTTGACGGACGAGCGGATATCCCACAACGATGCGTTAACCGAGAAAGAAGCGACGATCGAGGCGCTGCAACAGAAGATCATCCAGCTGACCGAACAGACGGAGGAAGTGCGAAGCAAGCTGGCTGAACTGCAGCAGTTGGAGTTGACACTTATATCACTCACTGGCGTTAGTTTATCTGACATTTATTTTGATGAAGAAATGAACGAACAAGAAGCGGCGGACAGCTCCTTGCGGGCATCGGGGGGAGCGTACATTCCGGCGGAAGAGGAGGGCATCATGGAGCTCGCCGCGGAGACCGGCACCGCCTTAAGCCAGTTGTCCATATCCCTGTCCCGGATGTCTGACAAGCTGGCGGCGCTGATCGAGGAGATCGAACATCTCAGGTACCTGTCCAGCATCACCCCCACGATCTGGCCAACCTCAGGCAGACGGATCAGCTCCGGTTATGGCTACAGGATCGATCCATTCACCCGACGCTCGGCTTTCCACAGCGGCATCGATATTGAAGGCAAGCTGAACGATGACGTCTATGCCACAGCGGCCGGCACCGTGGCGGAAACCGGATACAACAGCACGCTCGGCAACTACATCATCATCGACCATACACTCGGCATCCGTACCTTGTATGGTCATCTCCGGAAGATCCTCGTGGACGAGAACGCCAGCGTGGACAAAGGCGATCGGATCGGCCTCATGGGTTCCACCGGCAGAAGCACAGGGCCGCATCTCCATTATGAAGTGCACAGGAACGGCGAAACCGTTGATCCAGGACCATATCTCCAAGAAACCCCCAGGGAGGGATGAGCGATGAGCAAAATCACCCGTTTCAAGGACAGGAAGACCCATACAACCGACACGCTGATCGGCCATGATACGGTCATCGAGGGCAAGCTGCATTGCAGCGCCAGTCTCCGGATCGATGGCACGGTGCGCGGCGACATCGTCTGTCTGGGGAACCTGCACGTGGGAACGAAGGGAGTGCTGCATTCGGATATTCAGGCGGCCAACGTCTATCTGGCGGGCAAGATTCACGGCACGGTCACGACTCCCGGAACGTTGTACATAGCGAAGACGGGCAAGCTGTATGGCGATCTGGACATCGCCAGGCTCGAGGTCGCCGAGGGCGCGATCTTCGAAGGCACGATCATCATGAAGCAACAGGAAGCCAAAGCCGCAGCCGCCCAGCAGAAAAACCAGAAGGTCAAGGCGGTCAAATAGTTCAGGCGGCACCGCACATGCAGGTGGGATCAGGCCTTCGTCTCGTCCTCCAGCCCCGCGTAACCCAGCGCGTGGGCCGCTTCCGCCATCGTCCGGTAGCCAAGGGCGTTCGGATGCACCATGTCCTCGCCGATCAGGTCATCGGTCCGATATTGGAAGGCTTCATAGACATGAACCACGCGGACATACGGCGTCTCATAGGGCAGCCATTCCCGGTTGAATCGTTCGATCCAATACTCCGTCTCTTCGATGATCGGAAACGGATTGTACAGGTTCAGGATGCGCATCACCAGCGGCTTGTTCCCGTCCCCGCCGGAGGCTGAGCGGATATGCCCGATGCTCTCGAAGATGCGCCTGATATTGATCGTGAACAGTCGCAGCGCTGCTTTCAGCACCTGCGGATCGCGATTCAGGAGAAACTCTCGCGCCGCCCCCAGCAGGTCGTTGCCGCCCGCTGTCAGACTGATCAGATCCGCCTGGCGAATCGCCTGCCGGAGGTCGACATTCGTCGACATTCGATGTAAAATGTCGGAGGTCGTGTCGCCGGTGACACCGGCGTTCAGGACCACCGCCTGCCTGCCCAGGGCGGATTCCATCAGCCTGCTGTACGCCGCCACGAAGCTGTCCTCGGCAGCAACGCCATACCCTTCCGTCAGCGAATCGCCCAGAGCCACATAATACAAAGGCGGTTTCACCGTCTGTCACCCCATTTCTGTCCGTTTGCGGATATTTTCGGTGTATTCCCAATATATGAGGGGACAGCTAATTTACATTCATAGGTATGACAGCAGGACGGAGGTTTTGTCGCGTCGCGCCATGGATGCACGGCATCACCTCCGTCTCCCTGCCTGCTGCCGCTTGATCGTTTGATGCTGTGCCTGAGCTTCATGACAATCATCAAGCGAATATGTCCATTTTTGTTGACGCCAGACTCCAAACATGGTATATAATGTATAAAAATACTGGATGCGGAAGAACCGTCTCATGCAACTCAGGTTGTGGATGGCGGTTTTTTTGTGCCAATCGACGCGGTTCCGGTTGCGATCCAGGAATGTCAAGGGGAGAGGATAACGATGATCAAGATTTGGAAATGGTTGGTCGTCATGATGGTCTTGGCGATTGTTCCAACGGTACAAGCAGCGGAAGGGGTGCCTCAGGATCTTGCTGATGTTGGAGAGGCATCGGCAGACAGCAGCAACAACCAGGCTATGGGAGCGAAAGAGAACACCATTGCCTCCTTCACGGATATTTCAGCTTCTCACTGGGCCTACGCTGACGTGATGGCCGGCGTGCAGAAGGGGTACATCAACGGTCTGCCGAACGGCACCTTTGCGCCGGATCAGACGGTCAGCCGGGCGGAGTTTATCAAGATGGCGGTGGCGGCATTGGGGCTGCCAATCGAAGAACAGCAATCTGGCGAAGCCTGGTATGTGCCGTATGCCAGAGCGGCGCTGGAGCATGGCCTGATCGATCCCGCTGAATATGAGGACGGGGATTATGCCCGATTCATGAGCCGCATGGAAATGGTGCGCGTGGCGGTGAAGGCGATCGACGAGTCCACCCGAAACGCTGGCCTGCTGGATGAGGAGCTGATGCTGAAAGCGGTGGAGAATGGCATCATCCGCGGCATCAACGGCAAGACGGTTCCGCAAGGTACGAGCACCCGCGCCCAGGCGGTCACGGTCATCGAGCGCATGCTGAAGGTGCGTGATGGGGGAGCACTGCCGGTGGACGAGGAGGTTCTCGAAATCGCAAGGATCGAATATCGAATCGCCATCGGGGATATATGGGAAGACCGAGGCGGATATTTCGTGATATATAACGACATCGCCAGCTATTTCGAAATGAAGCTGCTCGATTCCATCTATATCGAAGATGGCCACTTAAAGGGTTACCTGCCGGTTACTCCGGAAGGAACCGAATATCATATGGGGTTTCAAGTCTGGTATGATCCAAAAGACAATATTGTATCCAGTTCCACTGGCGTACAACATTTAATATCTGCAACGACAAAACTGACACCGGGCGAGTATTTCTCACTGCCGATCAAGGCGGTGGATAAGGCAAAGGAGATCACCTTGGCTGTTACCTTCGAAAATGCTGTAATGCCTTCCAACCGTCGCACCACGATCATGTACTACCTGGATAACAAACGGATCGAAGAGTACGTTCGATATTAGGATGAGGGTGGTCAGACATGCGCATGGTAAGGTTCTTTGTGCAGCTGCTGTTGCTGGCCGTTATCCTGTTCACTGTCACTGCCATAACAGAAGGGGCCACCCCTTCTGTTATGGCTTCCACCTCCATTCAAGGAGATATTTCTTTCACTTCAATTGACACTGCGGGATATATCTATGCAGGTACCGTTCATCCCCTACACAGTTTTCAGCTGTGGCACTACAGCGGAGGATACTGGGGAAACGAAACATATGGTCTCCGGATCGACGATGCAGACATGATCGTTCTTGCTAACGGGGCACTTTTAACGGAAAAACTTATGCAACAACGTTTCAAAAGAACATTGGATCTGCCACCGCAGGTCATGGAATACCTGAGCCAAGCTGGCCCCAATGGACTTCAAAATGTAAAGATGCGATTTAGATCTACTGGATCAATCAACCCTGAGAGTATATTTGACATCCCAAAATATATCCTGACCTATTCACCCCCAGCAGGTACGAACCCTGCAAAAGGGACCATCTATGTTGAATTCAGGCCTAAATATTTTATCGATAAGAAAACGTTTGTATCTCCGGAGGAGATTGGTGGACTTAACGTCGAAATTTGGCAACCATTGACTCGCGATCACGGTTACGTCACCTTTTCCATCTACACGCGCGGCGGAGCGCACCTTGGCCAAGGCTCGTCGGATTACGTACCAAATCCGATCCAGCCAGGGGATATTGTAAACAACGAAGGACATCTGGTGGCAGGAAAACCGTTTACCGTCACCACTCAAGGGTATCAGCTCTCGACCTATGACGGCTCGCAGATCAAGGTGGGCCACAACACGTTTCACAATGGCGGGGCGGTGGGGCTGGAGTTTTTCTTCCCGATGTCGGTGGATTTCTACATTCCCAATCCGACGCCTCTGGATACGATCCGCATTCATTACGTGGACGATCAGGGCGCAGAGCTGCTGCCGTCCGAGAAGATCAGTCCGACGGCCGCAGGACCTCACACCGTATCGGCCAAGACCATCAATGGCTATGAGCTGATCAGCCCCTCCAGTGTGACCGTGAACATTCAATATACGGACACCGAACATCAGGTTACCTTCATCTACAAGCTGCCCGAGCCTGGCGGGCCGGTGGCGGACTTCACCTGGAGTCCCATGACGCCAAAGGCCAAGCAAACGGTGCAGTTTACCGACCTGTCCTATCATCCGGATGGCGTGGAGATCGTGGACTGGCGATGGTATGTCCAGATCGTGACCAGCCTGTATGGAAGGAACCCATCCCATGCGTTCAACAACGAAGGAACTTATCAGGTCAGGCTGCTCGTGGTGGATGCCAACGGCAAGACGGATTCCATCGTGAAATACATCACCGTGGAACCGGCGGACCCCAAGTATCCGCCGACCGCGTGCATAAATGCCCCTTCCCGCCTGATCGCCGGCGACAAGGCGTCGATCAGCTCCTGCAGCACGGATCCGGACGGCGAGATCGTGGACTACCTCTGGAGCTGGTCCGGGCAGGGGACACCTGATGCGCCTGGCGATCTCGAAAATAATGCGACCAGCGGAAACATCTTCTTCATGCAGCCTGGCAAGCAGGTGGTGTCCCTGATCGTTCGGGACAATGACGGCCTGACTGACTATGCCGAAGCCTATATCGACGTGCAGGCGCCATACCCCTATGCACATATGACCGTTGGCGGCACCCTGAAGGAAAACCGCAAGGTCATTCTGGATGCCAGCCAGAGCATGGGGACGATGTTTTACCCGATCAAAAAGAACCTGACGACCTGGGAGATCACGCCGCTCGATGGCCAGAATGTCGCTTCCATCAAGTTCAAAGGCCATACGAATGTCGGCCATCAGAAGGAAGTGCTGTTCAAACAGCCGGGCAGGTATCACGTGCTCCTGACGGTCTACAACACCTATGGCAACTACGGGCAAACGGAACAGATCATCACCATTGCGGAGGACAAGCCGCCAGTCGCGCTTTTTACCGTTCCGGAGAGGGTGTATCGCGACCCGAACAACGGCAACAAGGCGACCATCACGTTAAGGGATCAGTCGTATTCGCCGGACGGCGACACCATCCAGCAGCGCATCTGGATGTACAGGTATGATGAGCATAATGACGGCAGCCTGGACGGAAACTGGCATACGATAGACAGCGGTAATCAAACCGAGGTGTCCATCGAGGTCAGCGAAGTGGGCCGTTATTACTTTATCCTCATCGTGAAGGAAGGCTTTGGACAGGATACCATACCGGAATTTGTCCATCCGATCGACTACAAGCAAGCAAGCCTTAGAAGCGGTGATTAATGCCTATGAAAAAGATCCTGATTTGGGGGCTTATTGCGGTATTTTTATTATCCTCTATCCCGGTAAGCGCGACATCTCAACTGTCTTATTCCACGACCGTCGATAACCTCCAGCCGCGCACCAACCTTGAACTGACGGTCGATCCTTTTGTCCCCACGCGGATGATCGATCTTGTCATCAAAAACGATATGTTGTACCCAAGCACGTCTGAGGTTGAGCAGCTCATCAATGCCGAGGTTGTCCCCATGCTGCATGCGAAAGGGGTCGATGTTCGGACGACCTACCTGAGACCTCCAGGCTACAAGCAAGACCCCATCTTCTGGAAGGGGGGGCTGGTGAACGAGTGGGGAGAGGTGTATCTGCTGGAATGGAGATATCAGACATCCTGGCTGAAAGTGACCTCCCTCGGCGACCGCAAGATTGTCTCAGGGACCAATGCTCGCCAGTGGCAAATGGGTTATCTGCTGGATGACAGCGGCAATGTGTATTGCTATGAGAATCAGTCCAACCTTGAGCGTGTGTACTTGCAAATCGCCCAATCCGGTCTCAGCAAGCTGATCGACGGGGGCTATTACGTGTATGCGATCAACCATCAAGGACAGCTCTACGGCCTCAATCACAGCTACTATTACTACTCCTGTCATCCTTATTATCCCACCACCTTAACGCCCCTTCGCTCCGGCGTGATCGACGCGGCAGGGCTGAGCGAAACCCAGTACCTGGCGGTCACGACAGACGGTCGGGTGGTCGGTTACGGCAACGGGATCTTTAATCCGAACGATTGGTATGTGGTGAACAACGGTGGCGTGATCCAGGGATTAACCAACGTCAAGGACATCGAGGTCATCTATGGGAATACCTTGGACGGAGAGTTTCAATTGCTGGCACTGGCCCTGACGTCAGACGGCGAGGTGTACAGCTGGGGACAGGGCAAGCTGGGCAGGGCAGGCGATCATCTGGTCAACCGGATCCCGGTGCCGGAGCGCATCGTGCGGATGGTGACGGACTATCAGCTAAGAGCCTATCTCATCTCCGAGAGCGGAAACGTATACGGCCTGAATACCAATTCCTATTATCTCGCCGCTTCCGGCATGGTCTACTACCATAACCGATACTACGTGAATCAGCAAGGCATCCTGACATTCAACGACAATATGAATCAGATGACCGTCTTCGACCGCTCGGAAAGCCTGGAATCGGCGCTGAACCGGGTCACCGCCTGGCGAAGCAATGCGGAAAAGTATTTTCTTCATGTGACCGATACGTTGGAAAGCCAGGTGTCGGACAGTCGGGGCATGTCGTCCATCGCGGGCAAGATGCTCGCGGGCAACATTCGCTATATCGGGCTGACGAACACCCAAGAAGAAGCGATGCGCACGTTTGTCGCCGCGATGGATCACCGGGGCAAGGTGGTGCGCGGAACGGGCAATCTGCCGCTTCACTTTCGGCAGATCGGGCAGTACATCGTCCAGAAACAGGCGATGGACGTGGTATTCAACATCGGCCACACGGCGCACGATGATCTGAAAGCTGTCCAGAAGCTGCTAAAGGAGCAGCTGGTTCCGGCATTGGAGCAATTCGGCATCGAGCTGAAACTGACGGTCATGGACGGGATTCGCGTGCCGGAGGATCGGGTCTACTACCAGAATAGTGGCCAGATCTATCTGTACGATCCGCGAAACAACAGCACCCAGTTGATCGTGTCTCGCCAGGCATCGATGGTCAACGTCCATCAGTCCGGAGATCTGTATTATATCGAGACCGGGACGCGGAATGTGTATCGTTACGACACGACGAGGTATCAGGAAACGTTGTATTATACGCTTCCGGAAACGCCGTATTCCGACCAGATGGTGGTGGACGCGAGCGGGAAGATCTGGTATCAGGTGCGGCCCAGCTATGGGTATTACGTCATGAAGCGGTTGGATCCGGTCACCCATGAGGTAACGAATGTTCGAACAGTCTATGACTACCCTTTCAGCAGCCTGACGCCGGGGACGATTGATGAGGTCATCTTCACGGGACCTACTGGTTATGATTACAAGATCGTCTATCCGCAACCTTCCTATGACCAGGCCATCAGAGGGTTTGTTCAGGGGCAGTCTGGTTGTATTTATTATACGTACACGCATTATATGGCCATTCCTGCTATAAAATCTACTTGCGATAATACGTATCTACCGATAACATATGCGCAAATTACTGCTCCTGCAGACAGAGATTTTTTCTTCTTTAATTATTTAGGAAATGGGTACGATTCCCCGGCGCTGAAACTCTACAATCCGGAAACAGGAAGTACAACCGTTGTCCATCAAGGGAGTGTGACATCGCTAACATCAACGCCTGCAGGACGCCACTACTATAAAGTCAACAATACTACCTATTGGTATGATTGGAGAACAGGTCAGAAAGGCACGGTTCCCATCAGCCTGAGCGATGTCGTTCCGTACCGCTTTCTGAATGTGGAGAAGCGAAGAACCAGCAAATTCTCGCTGTACGACGGGATCTATAACACGATCTGGCGAACGGGATCGGATTCGTACTACGTGTACATGGACGACCACGCCATTGATCGGCTGGACGGTACCGCGCCACGCCTGTGGGAGGACCAGGTGTCGCTCGTCGTTCTCGGCAGGGAGGCCAATCGGGCGCAGGTCCAGTCCTTTGTGCAGCATCAGATTAATGGTCACGGGACGTATATCGACAACAGCAACCTGACAAGCGCGATCTCCCAGCTGATCTCGTACCTGCTGAATCAGGCCGGAGTGCCGAAATATGCGGTCAACGAAGAAAAGGTCATCCTGGAATACGACGAAGCGACCGGCACCTATCGATCGGGGCAGCTGGTGTTCCACACCGACTATTCGGATCCGGAGAGCGATCCGAAGCACAAGGAGCGGTGGATCTTCGCCCATGACCACACCTACTACGAGAATCCGCTTGGCCAGCTGCCCGAGCACAATCAGACGCTCGCTGCGCCGATCACGGTGCTGACCAGGCCGGGCCAATACACGGTGTCCTATGAAGTGGGCGACCGGCCCAAAGCCGATGCCAGATTTGCCGAGTTCGAGCGTTGGTCGGAGAAGGCGCAGCTGACGATCTACGCCCATCGCCGTCCGATCGCCGATTATGCAGTCGGGTTGGGCGATGCCGGCAATGGTTACCTGAACCTGTGGCTCGTCGATCATTCCTACGACCCGGATCGCATGAGCGCGCCCAATCGCGGCCTGACGGCATGGCAATGGAAGTGGAAGAAGTACGACGATCCGGACTGGACGAACGGCCCGCCACCTTCGAAGATTTATGGCGGCACCCTGTATCTGATCTCCTATCGGGTGAAGGACATGGATGGCGCCTGGTCCAACGAGAAGATCGTATCCCTGTATCCTTACACGTTTAACAATGCTCCGATAGCCAGATTCACGGTGACAAGCCCGATCACCGTCAACCAGGAGTACACGATCGTGGACCAGTCCTGGGATCCGGACGGCGATCCGATCGTTGAACGGCGCTGGGAGGTCTCCAAGGACGGCAAGCTGATCTACGAAGGGTCGGCGCAGCCGACGGCGGCCACCTTGCGGGCGCTGGCGGCTCAGCAAGGTCTCAGCGTCCTGGGCATGTACGACATCACCCTGGCGGTGCGCGACCAGCCGTGGCGCGGGTCCCCGCTGTGGTCGGCTCCGTTCGTCCAGTCGTTCACGATCATCAACCAGCCGCCGGTGCCGGGCTTCACATGGACGCCGACCACGCTCCATGCGGGCGGTGTGGTGCAGGTTCGTCATGCGCTGGACGATCCTGAGCAAGCGACGCTCAGCGTCAGATACCAGGTCACAGCCCCGGATGGCAGCATCGCGTACTATCCGGCGTCCGGAAGTTACACCGTTGCGCCTGCCAATTACAGCGCCAATGCCTTCTCGATCACCAACCTTAAGGGCGGCACCTATACGATCATGCAGACGGTCTCGGATGGCTACGAAACCCGGACGCTGACGAAGACGATGGACGTGATCCCGAACCAGCCGCCGGTGCCTGGCTTCACGTGGACGCCAGCCACGCTCTATCAGGGCGATGCGGTTCAGGTGCGGCATGCGGTGTCGGATCCGGATCAGGATACCCTGATGGTGAGGTATCAGGTTACGGCACCGGATGGCAGCGTCTCATACCATCCGATGACAGGCAGCTATACCGTCGCTCCGTCCAGCTATAGTGCCAATGCCTTCGCGGTCGCCAACCTTAAGGGCGGCACCTACACGATCGTCCAGACGGTCTCGGACGGTGTCGTCACCGTGACACTGACGAGGATGATGGACGTGATCCCGAACCGCCCTCCCGTCGCCGACTTCACCTGGACGCCGACGACGATATGGGAGGGGGATACGGTGTCCTTCACCAATCTGTCCTCCGATCCGGATGGCGATGCGTTGACCTATGCGTGGGTGATCACCTACCCGAACGGCGGTCAGTATACGACAAGCGCCGTTCATCCTGGCATACGCCTGACGCAGCCGGGCACCTATACGGTGAGACTGACCGTGTCGGATGGGCGGCTCACGGCCACCCGGACACAGACCTTGCAGGTCGGACAGCTGACCCTGACAGCGGATGTCCATCATACCGAGGCATGGCTGGCGTACCATCGGGACGCCGGACATGAGATTGCGACGCATCCGAAGGACTTCTACAGCGGCGAGAAGCTGATGCTGTCAGCGGCGACCGATCCGGCGCCGGTGCGGGCGGTGACGGCGACCCTTACAGCCGTTGATCGGCAGGGGGCAGGCTTCAGCGTGACCGTCACCCTTGACGCTGCACAGGCACAGTCCTATCGCGGCGAGATGTACGAGGAACGCTTCTCTTCGCTGGAGCGCGGACTGGCGAATGGCACCTACGTGATCCGTTTCCAGGCGGAATATGCGAATGGCACCACGAAGACGGCGGATGTGCCGATCCGCATCATCGGTCATGTGCTGGAGTCGGTCGGAGTTCACCGGAGGCGGTAACATGCCTTCGGCACAAGATTTTTTGTCTCCTTTCTGCTAAAATATACTTGCTACATAACCAGCCCTACGAACAGACGAAGAAGGAGATTGATGACATGTTTCTGCCGATATTGAAGGTGAACTCTGAAGATTTGCCGGACCGCGCCATCGTCTGCGGCGATCCCGGACGGGCGAAGCTGATCGCGGACCGTCTGGACGACGCGCGGGAACTTTCATTTAACCGGGAGTACCGGACGTTCGTCGGAACCTATCAAGGTGTGCCCATGGCGGTCGTCAGCCACGGCGTCGGTTGCCCAGGAGCCGCTGTATGCTTCGAGGAGCTGATCCGCGGCGGGGTGAAGACGCTGATCCGCGTCGGTACGGCCGGTTCCTATACCGCCGATCTGCCGCCGGGCAGCCTGGTGGTCAGCACGGCGGCCGCGCGCACGGATGGCCTGACCAGGCAGCTCGTGCCGGAGGGTTTCCCCGCGGTGGCGGATACGGAGCTCGTCACAGCCCTGTACGAGCAGGCGAAGCAGGTGGAGAATATCGTCGTGCGCAGGGGAATCACGGTGACGTTGGACGTCTTCTTCAACGGGGTCGTGGAGTTCCCGCACAAGCTGTACAAGCAGGCGGGAGCCCTCGCCGTGGAGATGGAAGTATCGGCGCTGTATGCCATCGCTTCCTTGCGCGGCGCCAGAGCGGCAGCGATCCTGGCGACGGACGGCTACGCGGACGCCGACCTGGCGGAAGTTTACGATCCTTATACGGATGCGGTGAGCCGGGCCGTTGAAGCGGAGATGGACATCGCGCTCAGGACCCTGGCCTTGGTATAAATTCGTCACAAACAGAAGAGAACGTCATACGACCCATCCAGTCATACAGAGAAACGACGGATGGGTCGCATGCTGAGGGCATGCATGGTTTTGAAGACAGGATTGGAGAGAAACGAGGATGAAAGCAAGTTTACGAGTCAGGTTGTTTCAATACGATACGCCTTACAGCAGAGCGATGTCGGTTGCTTGCATGCTGGTCACCGCCTATTGGCTGGTGCTGCTCGCCATCGGGATGCCGACGGGTCTCGGCACCGGAGCGGATGTGACGTTCATCCTGCTCGCCCATGTGGCAGGCTCGCTGGTCATTCCTTCACTGATCGCGATCATGCTCTTGCCGGTGCGCCTGCCATTGCCGAAATACGCCGTTGGCAGTATGTTGTACAGCCTGGTGGTCATCTATGCCATCATGCGTCGGTCGATCGGGTTCGACGGACCGGCCGCGCTGCTGCTGGCGGCCCTGTGCGTCGCCTCAGCCAGCCTCGCCGGCATGTTCGTCAGATTCCTGGTGGACCGATCGGTTCGTCTCAAGCTTCGCTTGCTTGGTCTGGCCGCAGCGAGCCTGATCGTGCTGACGACCGCCAAACCTCCTGTGCTGGCGGCCCAGCTGCTGCTGACGGACGCCGCGGACCTGCCCGAGGACATCGGTGAAGATGTGGTGCCCGCGCCGATCCTGACCGAGGAGGCCGGCTGGCTGGAGCATCCTGGCCTGGACGGGGAGTACGCCCACATCGCGTTCACCTATGGAAGCGGGACCGACAAGCAACGGCCGGAGTTCGCGGAAGGTGTGGCATTGGTCTCGCAGACGGTCGATGCTTCCGCCTATATCCAGGATTGGAACGCCTGGAGAACCGCCTTCTGGGGATTCGACGAGACGAGGCTGCCGCTCAATGGCAGGGTCTGGATGCCGGAAGGGGAAGGGCCGTTCCCGCTTGTCCTGATCGTTCATGGCAATCATACGATGGAGAAATTCTCCGATGACGGGTACGCCTATCTGGGCGAGCTGCTGGCCAGCCGGGGCATGATCGCCGTATCCGTCGACCAGAACTTTCTGAATTACTCCGCCTGGTCCGGCATACCGGCGGATGATTACAAGCTTCGCACCTGGATCCTCCTGCAGCATATCCAGGAGATCGGCCGATTCAACGGACAGAGCGGCAATCTGTTCACCGGCAAGGTCGACATGCAGAATATCGCCATCATCGGCCACTCCAGAGGCGGGCAGGCCGCGGCGATGGCGGCGGATCGTGACCGCTGGTTCGAAGGCGACGAGTCTCTCCCGGACAAGGGAACGTACCGGATCCAGGCGGTGGTGGCGCTGGCGCCGACCGATGTGAACGTGGACGACAAGGCGGCGAGGCTGACGGATGTATACTATCTCACGCTGCATGGCGCGAGGGACGCGGATGTCGATGCGCTGAAGGGAGATGAACAGTACTCCCGCGTCTCCTTCAACGATCCGAAGCGGTTCAAGGCCACGCTGGTGATCGGGGACGCCAACCACAGCTACTTCAACAGCTCCTGGGGGCCCAATGATCTGGAGCTGCCGGAGGGCATCCTGCTCGATTATACGGATCTGTTGGGCAGGGAGGAGCAGCAATCCATCGCCAGGTTGTATGTCTCCGCCTTCCTCGAGATCGTCTTCCATGACCGTACGGAGTACATGGAGATATTCCGCGATTACCGACATGCGCTGAAGTGGCTGCCCGAGGGGAGATATTTCAACCGCTTCGAGAGCGGGTCGTTCAAGCCGTTGGTTGATTTCGAGCTTGCCGACAGACAGCATGCCTGGGCATACGGGGCACAGGTCCGCTTCACCGGATTCACGGAATGGAAGATCGTCGACGTCCTCGACAAGAACGGCGCCCGGAAGGGGACCAGAGGCGCACTCCTGCAATGGACGGATGAGGCCGAGATGGAGATCGAGCTGCCTGAGCCATATCGCCAGGACGTATTGGAAGAAGCGGAGTCGGGAGCCGTGCTCACCTTTTCGATCATGAACATGGAGCATGAGCTGGTGCAGGATGAGATCCAGCCATCGGAGGAGGTCGGGATCGTCGTGGAGCTGGAAAGCGAGAACGGATCCAGCGTGAAGCTTCCTCTGGAGGATTATGCGCCGGAGCTGGCGCCGCTGCCGGAGACGACCTACACCGTCCTTCCGCTATTGGAGCATCGTCTCAGAGACGGCAAGTTCGGCAGCAAGCACACGCCGGTATTCCAGACGGTGGAGATTCCGCTGGACGAGATCGAGGGGTTGGAGGAAGAGTTCGCGCCGGAGCAGCTGGAGCGCATCATCTTCCACTTTGAAGAAGGTCCGACGCGGGTCATCCTCGACGATATCGGCTTCGCCGAAGGTCAATATCTGTAGGTTGCATCACCGGCCCATACACGAAATCCCAGGCATCGCCCCATGTCCCGGAGGACCGTGAGCGTGCCTGGGATTGCTGTGATGAGCACAGCATCTGTTACAGCCAGGAGACGATCAGTTCCATCCTGCCCGCGAAGCGAAGCGATCCCGAATCGGCCGGGATGATGAAGTGCTGGCCCATGCCCAGCGCATATTCCTGGTCGCCGACATGCAGGCTGCCGCTGCCGGCTATGACGCTGCATATGCGGAAGGTTTCCCTGGACTCCACCGTCAGCGAGCCATCCAGCACCAGTTTCTGAACAGTGAAGAAATCATTGGACACATACGTGGTGATCGCCGCGTCACCAGCCTGCTCCACCTTGTATGAGGTTTCGGCATCGACATGCGGCACCGTGGTCACCCGGATCGCCTGTTCGAGATGGAGCTCCCGCTTGTTGCCCTCGGCATCGGTGCGGTCATAATCATACACCCGATAGGTCGTATCGGAGCTCTGCTGGGTCTCGAGCACGACGATGCCGGCGCCAAGCGCGTGGATCGTGCCGCTCGGCACATAGAAGAAATCGCCCGGCTTCACCTGTACCCTGCCGAGCAGCTCGTTCCATCTGCCTTCCCGGATCATCGCCTCCAGCTCGTCGCGGCTCTTCGCCGTATGCCCGTAGATGATCTCCGCTCCGGGCTCGGCTGCCAGCACATACCAGCATTCGGTCTTGCCGAGCTCCCCGTTCTCGTGCGCGCGGGCATACTCATCATCGGGATGCACCTGAACCGACAGGTCCTGGGACGCATCCAGCACCTTCGTCAACAGCGGGAACACCTCGCTGCGCTCGGCCGCGGTCCCGAACAATTCCTTGTGTTCCGCCCAGAGCTTGCCGAGCGGCATCCCCTTGCAAGCTCCGTTCGCTACCGTGCTCTGCCCGTTCGGGTGCGCGGATACCGCCCAACATTCTCCCGTATGGTCGGAGGGGATGTCATATCCGAACAGATCGCGCAGCTTCGTTCCTCCCCAGATTCTCTCCTTGAACACAGGCTCGAGAAAGATTGGTTCTCTCGTCATGGCATTTTGACTCTCCTTCCGATTCTTATATCTGTGCCTGATATGATGTCACGCTTGATTCCAGGTCAGTTTGCCCCTAATATTTGTCAAGCCATAGATTATCACAGATCGGTTCCGGAAGGAAGATGACGATCGGTGGCGAACAATATAAAGTTACCAGATGCACGATCGCCTATCTTTTTATAAGATTAGAAGAAATGAACCATCATCCGCATCCGTCAGGGGGGCGGGAAGGAAAGGCATAGAAAAAAGGGGGCAGGTCAATGGGCAGGCCGTTCACCCGTCTGAAAGCGTTTTACTCCAATCTGCGGATCAAATACAAGCTGTTCCTGCTGATCTCCACGTTGATGCTGATCATGTGCGTCTGCTGCCTGACGGTGCTGCAGTATGTGTTCAACGTGTACGACAGGGAACTGTACGCGCGGTCATCCCAGGCGCTCAACGTCACCCTGTTCGGGATGGACAACGAGCTGTCGCAGATGGAGCAGCTGACGTTCCGCATCGCGACCGACCAGAATGTGCAGCGGACGCTGCGCCATGTGCGCGACAACACGACCAGCTATGATTTCCTCCGGGTCACGGATGATCTCAATACCCGCATGATCGAGCTTGGCACCCAGGACAAATACGTGCTCTCGGTCCATACCTTCGATACGAATTACCGCGAATATCGCACGGGCAAGCGGCCGAATACAACCAACACGGAGCGCCTGAAACAGATCGAGGAATTGACCCATGCCAGACAGGGCGCGATCACCTGGATCCTGCCGGACGAGTATGACCAGACGCTCATAGCGGCACGCGAGATCCGGGACTACTCGGATTTCAGCTTCGATCGGCTCGGCATCCTCGGCTTGCGCATCGATCTGGACCGGCTGGCGAGGGATTACGCGCGAGGTCTGGACCAGCAGGGCGCGCATTTCCTCATCCTGAACGAGGGAGAACCCATCTTCCAGGGGGATGCGGAGATTGACCCGGACAAGCTGCAGGTCGTCCTGGACAGCATCCAGGGCTACGAGGTGGTGGAGGACAACGGGAGATTGTACTTCGCCACCTATGCGCCGTCGAGCTACACCAATTGGGATTATGTGATCATGATCCCCTACGACGAGCTGTTTCAGGTCGTCGCCAATGTGAAGCGCTTCGTCACCATCATCTTCCCGATCATCCTCGTCCTCACGATCGTCCTCTCCCTCCGTTATGCCCGCAGACTGACCAGGCCGATCGAGAGCCTGAACGCGAAGATGAAGTCGATCCAGATGGGACGCTTCGACATCGCGGCGACGCTGGAGGATGAACAGTACCCGATGGATGAGACGGGGCAGATGCACCGCAACTTCCGCATCATGGTCCAGCGGATCAACGACCTGATCAACGAGAACTATCTGAAGCAGCTGGCGATCAAGGAGTCCGAATACAAGGCGCTGCAAGCGCAGATCAATCCGCACTTCCTCTACAATACGCTGGAGTCGATCAATTGGCACGCGAAGATCGCCGGTCAGCCCCATATCTCGCGGATGGTGGAGTCGCTCGCCTACCTGATGCGCCATTCGATCAATCAGCAGGAGCCGCTGGTCACGCTGGGCGAGGAGATGACCTTCATCAGCCACTACATCACGATCCAGAAGGTCCGCTTCGAAGAAAGGCTGGACTTCCGAATGGACATTCCGGAGGAGCTCCGCTCCTGCGTCGTTCCGAAGCTGGTGCTGCAGCCTCTGGTGGAGAATGCCATCCAGTACGGCCTCGAACGCATCATCGGCACCTGCTCGATCCGCATCAGCGCAAGCCGCCGTGAACACATGCTGGTCATCGAGGTGCACGACAACGGTCCCGGCATCGATCAGAAGGCGATCGAGCTGATCTTCGCAGGCAAGCTGCGCACCAGGAAGACCGGTCTGGGCATCCGCAACATCCATGAGCGCATCCGGCTGATGTTCGGCGAGGAATATGGTCTTCAGATCGAGAGCAAGCCGGGAGAGGGCACGACTGTGCGGATCAGGGTACCGTATAACTGGAGGGATGCATAATGTTCAAGGTTCTTCTCGTCGACGACGAACGGGTCATACTGGACGGCATATCCCGATTCGTCAACTGGCAGGCGCTCGGCACCGAGCTGGTCGGCACGGCCCGCAACGGTCTGGAGGCGCTCGAGTTCATCACCGCTTATCAGCCGGATATTGTCATCACGGACATCCTCATGCCCGGCATGGATGGACTGGAGCTCGTCGCCAAGGTGCGCGAGCTGGAGCTGCCCGTGCAGTTCATCATGCTGTCCGGCTTCAGCGATTTCGAGTATGCGAGACAGGCGCTCCGCTATGGCGTGAAGGAATATCTGCTGAAGCCGTGCAATGAGGAGACGATCGGAAGAGCGATCACCGAAGTGATCCGGGAGCTGGAGCAGCTGAAGCACAAGGAGCGATTCATGGAGCGGCTGCAGGCCGAGTTCAGGCAGGCTCTGCCGCATGCGCGCGAGCAGCTGTTCAAGGAGTTCGTCACCAACAAGACCTACGGCAAGCGGGACTGGGAGCGGTACCGCGAGCTGCTCGGCATCCGCTCCGACGAAGCGTGGGTTCGGCTGATCCTCTTCGAGCTGGAGGACAACCATGAATTTGAGCATCTGTTCGCCCTGAAGAACATCGCCCTCGACATTCTCGGTCACGACCAGCTGCTGCTCAGCACGACGATCGGCCCGCAGGTGGTGCTGCTCGTCGAGGATGAGCACGAGGAGATCACCGAAGCCCTGTATGGCCGAGTCGAACAGATCAAGCGGGTCTTCTATGATTACTACAAGATCGACACGTCAGCCGCGATCAGCGATTCCGGACAGCTCAGCGATGCGAGGCGGTTGTATCGGGAAGCGCTGAACCTGATCAGCTATCGCTTCTATCTGGAGGAAGGCAGCCTGATCACCCGGCAGGATGTGATGAGCATCGAGGAGAGCCGCGAGGTCGAAGCGGATGTTGACGTGCAGATCGATGAGGAGCGGCTTAGCATGCTGATCCGGGCGGGCAGAACGGATGAGGTTCGGGCGATGATCGGCGACTATTTCGACCGGCTGGCCAGCCTGCGGATGGAAGCGAGCATGGCGAAAACCTACGCCATCACCCTGTACCTGTCCATCATCCGCCATGATCCGGAGCGCACCCGGCACATGATGGCGGAGATCGCATTGCTCGACAACATCCATACGCTGACGGGCCTGCAGTCGTTCGTGGAGAAGGCGGCGCTGGAGATCGCGGGCCGAAACTACGAATCCAACCTCGGCAGACAGTCGGCGATCATCCGCAAGGTGCTGGAGATCATCCGGACCAATCTGGGCAATCCCGAGCTGTCGCTGAACAGCGTGGCGCAGGAGATGCTCTATATGAATCCCGACTATCTCGGCAAGCTGTTCAAGAAAGAGACCGGCGAGAAATTCTCCAACTACGTGACGCGGCTGCGCATGGAGAAGGCGATCGAGATGATCACCCAGAGCGGCGACGCGAAGATCTTCGAAATCGCGGAATCGCTGGGCTACGGCGACAATCCGCAATATTTCAGCAAGGTGTTCAAGAAGTACACCGGCTTTACGCCGTCGGAATTCAAGCCTTCCTGAAGCGGGATCTCCCCGGCATCGCCTGGCGGATCATGTCGATCCATGGAGTCAAGCAAGAGATGACGGTTTTGTACACAAATGTCGGAATAGTATACAAACATCTCGGTTTTCTTCCTTAAGCCAGCAAGATGAGGCCCGATATAATCGAGTTGTAACCGATTTATTCGACACTTCTTAAAGGGGAGGATACTCGAATGAAAAAGAAATTATTGATCCTGTTGTCCATCGCGCTCCTCATCTTGCTGGCGGCATGCGGCGGCGGAGGAAACGCCAACAACTCTGACGGCAACACCTCCAGCAACCAGACGAGTGGCGGCAGCAGCGGTGGCGGCAGCGGCGGCGGAGACGCTCCGAAGAATGTCACCCTGCGCATCGCGTGGTGGGGCGGTGAGCCGCGTCACGACTATACGCTGAAGGTTATCGACATGTATCAGCAACAAAATCCGCATGTCACGATCGAACCGGAATATGCAAGCTGGGATGACTACTGGACGAGACTGGCACCGCAGGCTGCGGCGAATCAGCTCCCGGACATCATCCAGATGGACCTCAGCTACATCACGCAGTATGGCGAGAAGGGCCAGCTGGCTGACCTGACTCCGTTCCTCGGCAAGGAGATCGACGTCACGAACGTGAGCGAGAGCGCCATCTCCGGCGGACGGATCGGTGACAAGCTGTACGGATTTAACGCGGGTGTAAACGCCCTGCAAGTGCATTTCGACCCGGCCATGCTGCAGAAGGCAGGCATCGACATCAATTCGATTCCGGAGAACTGGACATGGTCCGACTTTGAATCGCTGTCGATGAAAGCCGCCGACGCTGGCATCTACTTCAGCACCGGCCTCAAGGCGGACGTCTTCTTCAACTACTACCTGCGCACGCAGGGCAAGAGGCTGTACAGCCCGGATGGCACGCAGCTCGGCTATGATGATGATCAACTGTTCGTCGATTTCTTCGGCATGCTTCATCGCCTTGTGAAGGCAGGCGCGATTCCGACTCCGGACATCACGGCACAGATCAAGGGTCTGGAGGACGACCTGCTCGTCAAGAACCAGGCGGCCAGCGTATGGCAATGGACGAACCAGTTCATCGGCCTGCAGCAAGTGGCGAACAGACCGCTCGAGATGCATCCGCTGCCAGGTCCGAATCAATCCACGGGCTTGTTCCTGAAGCCGAGCATGTTCTGGTCCATCGCCGAGAACTCCCAGAACAAGGAAGAAGCCGCGAAGTTTATCAGCTTCTTCATCAACGATGTGGAGGCCAACAAGCTGATCCGCGGCGACCGCGGCGTGCCGGTATCCTCCGTCGTGAAGGAAGCGCTCATTCCGGAGTTGACCGAACAACAGGCACAGGTATTCGAGTTCATCGCCTGGGCAGAGAAGAACAGCTCCCCGGGAGACGGTCCGGATCCGATCGGCGCAGGCGAGGTCATCGCAGCGCTTGAATCGGTCACCGAAGCGTTGTTCTTCGACCAGATCACTCCTGAAGAGGCAGCCAAGCAGTTCCGCAGTGAAGCAAACAGCATCCTGAGCAGGAACAAATAATTAACCATTTGATGTATAGGCTGTGGGGCATGGGCCAGGGAGACAGACGCCATGCCCCACAAGTTTTATCGCAGGTCAGTCTGCACGCCGCAGCTTGTTGCAATCTATCTGCTTACAGGAGTGAAACCGGATGACGAAAGCTACGCTGATGAAAGCGATCAGGCGGAATGTGGCAGGATATGCGTTTATCAGTCCGTTTATCATCGGATTTCTGGTCTTTACCGCATTTCCGATCGTTGCTTCATTCTTCTACTCGTTTACCAGCTTTGATATGCTGACCGCTCCGAAATTTGTCGGACTGGACAACTTTGTCACGATGTTTACGAACGACCCGAAATATTGGAAATCGGTCAAGGTCACGCTCTACTATGTCGTGGCTGTGGTGCCGCTCAGATTGACATTTGCGCTGTTCATCGCCATGCTGCTGGCCAGGGCTTCCAGGATGATCGGCGTCTACCGGACGATGTTCTATCTGCCATCGATCATTGGCGGCAGCGTCGCAGTTGCGATCATGTGGCGCAATCTGTTCGGCGATGATGGCGTCATCAACATCCTGCTGACGCTGCTCGGACTGGATGCCGTCAGATGGTTCGGCAACCCGACGGCGGCGCTGTGGATGCTGATCATGCTGGCGGTCTGGCAGTTCGGTTCGTCGATGCTGATCTTCCTCGCGGGACTCAAGAACATTCCGCCGACCTATTACGAGGCCGCTGCCGTCGACGGCGCCAATCCCGTGCAGAAATTTTTCCGGATCACCATCCCGATGCTCAGCCCGGTGATCCTGTTCAACACGATCATGCAGACGATCTCGGCTTTTATCACATTCATACCGGCGTTCATCATCACCAAGGGAACCGGCCAGCCGCTCGATGGAACGCTGCTGTATTCGCTCTATCTGTTCCGGAGAGCCTTCCAGTTCTTCCAGATGGGTTACGGCTCCGCCATGGCATGGATCCTGCTGATCGTCATCGCGATTCTGACGCTTATCCTGTTCAAGACATCGCGCTTCTGGGTGCACTACGAGACGAAGGAGGGCAATTGACGTGAACAGCAAAAGAATAAAATGGCTCCTCTATCATCTGTTCGTCGGTTGCTTCGCGATCGTCATGCTCTATCCGGTGATCTGGCTGGTCATGAGCTCCTTCAAGCCGAGCAATCTGATCTTCGTCACAGCCGGCAAGCTGATCCCCGATCCGTGGATCTGGACCAACTATGTCGACGGCTGGAAGGGGATCGGCAATCAGCCGTTTATCACCTTCATCCGGAACTCCTTCATCGTCGTCTCCCTGTCGACGATCGGCGCTGTTCTCTCCTCGGCGCTGGTTGCCTTCGGCTTCGCCAGGACGAACTTCGTCGGCAAGGGCCTGTGGTTTACGCTGATGATGCTGACGTTGATGCTGCCCTTTGAGGTCGTCCTGATCCCGCAATACATCCTGTTCTCGGAGCTCGGCTGGCTGAACTCGTACCTGCCGATCATCGTGCCACAATTCTTCGGCGTGCCGTTCTTCATCTTCCTGATGGTGCAGTTCATCCGCACGATCCCGGGCGAGCTGGATGAGGCGGCGACGATCGACGGCTGCGGCAAGCTGCGCCTGTTCATCCGCATCATCGTGCCGCTCATCGCTCCGGCGATGGCGACCGCGGCGATCTTCTCCTTCTACTGGCGCTGGGAGGATCTGCTGGGACCGGTGCTGTACGTCAACTCGCCGAGCAAGTATACCGTCTCGCTGGCGCTGAAGATGTTCCTCGACTCCGAGACGATCTCCAACTGGGGGGCGATGTTCGCGATGTCCGTCGTCAGCCTGGTGCCGGTGATCATCGTCTTCTTCATGTTCCAGCGGCAGATCGTCGAAGGCATCAGCACGACCGGGCTCAAGGGCTGATCGCTGTCGCTGTCCGCCACTTCAGCCAAGGGTTCAGCCAAGGGAATGCAGCTGCGGCGCGAAGGCCAGACTTCGAATTCCAGTTCAAGCTGTTCTGTCTGATCCACATGCTTGTGATCGGACGGGGCAGCTTTTTTCATGGAACGGCGGATCATCGGCTGTCCTGCGGAGCCGCTCCACATCGCTCCGGTTAATGTTAACCTGAACGATATAACTTACATGTGAGGTTATATATTGACAATGAAAACGCTATGATTTATATTAAGTAATATAAATATTGTATTATTAATAATTAGATTAACCAAAAGAAAATCTGCCGTTTAGAAGGAGAGTTATGATGACGGACTACAAAAAGGCCAAAATGGTTGTCGACAAGGATTATCGCATCGCAGAGATTGACAAGCGCATCTATGGTTCATTCATCGAGCATCTGGGCAGGGCTGTCTATGGCGGCATCTATGAGCCGGGACATCCGACTGCCGACGAGCAGGGCTTTCGCAAGGATGTCCTCGAGCTGGTGAAGCAGCTGGATGTGCCGATCGTCCGTTATCCGGGAGGCAACATGGTCTCCGCCTACAACTGGGAGGACGGGGTAGGGCCGAAGGAACAGCGCCCGAGGCGGCTGGAGCTGGCGTGGCGCGTCATCGAGACCAATGAGATCGGCACCAACGAGTTCGTGGACTGGGCGAAGAAGGCTGGCAGCGAAGTGATGATGGCGGTGAACCTCGGCACGCGCGGCATCGATGCGGCACGCAATCTCATCGAGTACTGCAATCATCCGAGCGGTTCCTACTACAGCGATCTGAGAGTGTCGCACGGCTACAGGGAGCCGCACAGGATCAAGACCTGGTGCCTTGGCAACGAGATGGACGGTCCGTGGCAGATCGGGCACAAGACGCCGGATGAATACGGACGTCTGGCCGTCGAGACGGCCAAGGCGATGCGCCTCGTCGACCCTTCGATCGAGCTGGTCGTATGCGGCAGCTCCAATTCCTCCATGCCGCTCTTCCCGCAGTGGGAAGCTACGGTGCTGGAGCACACCTATGAACATGTGGACTACATCTCCTTGCACCAATACTTCAGCAATGCGAAGAACGAATCGGACAACTTCCTCGCCAAGTCGCTGGAGATGGACCGCTTCATCCGCACGGTGATCGCAACCGCGGACTACGTCAAGGCGAAGAAGCGAAGCAAGAAGACGATCAACCTGAGCTTCGACGAATGGAACGTCTGGTATCACTCCCATGAATCGGACAAGAAGCTGGAGCCATGGCAGATCGCTCCTCCGCAGCTGGAGGATCACTATACCTTCGAGGACGCGCTCCTGGTCGGCACGCTGCTCATCACCTTCCTGAAGCATGCGGATCGCGTCAAGATCGCCTGCCTGGCGCAGCTGGTCAATGTCATCGCACCGATCATGACGGAAAATGGCGGCCGCGCATGGCGTCAGACGATCTATTATCCGTTCATGCACGTGTCCCGCTACGGCCGCGGCATCGCGCTGCATACGTTGTCCAGTTCGCCGGTGTACGACGTTCGCGAGTTTACGGATGTGCCATATCTGGAGTCGACCGCCGTGTACAACGAGGAACAGGACGAAGTCACGATCTTCGCCGTCAACCGTCATCTGACGGAAGGGCTGAAGCTGGAGTGCGATATTCGCAGCTTCGCCGGCTATCGGATCGTGGAGCATCTGGTGATGCAACATCACGATCTGAAAGCGCGCAACAGCGCGGAAGGGGAGGTCGTGTTCCCGACCGCGAGCGGTGACGCTTTCGTGGAAGGCGGTATCGTCCGGGCGACGCTCGAGCCCGCGTCCTGGCACGTGATCCGCCTGTCCGGCAGGCAGCAAGCCTGATCATCACCTGACAAGTTTGTGTTCTCCCTCATCATATATAGAGCCCGAGTGACGATGGATTCGTCTCTCGGGCTCCTTTGTATGGGTCTGATGTCGGGAGGATGCTGCTAACGGATCATTCGCCTGAAGGCTGTCCGTTCGGCGCAGGCTCCTGCATCTTCGTATAGTACAGGCGAAAGATGATATCCTGGTTGTAATTGCCGAAGCCGGAGCCGAAGAGCGTCATGCCGCCTACGTTCTTCGCGTCCTCCAGCACGGCGAGGCGGAAGGTCCATTGCTTCGCGCGGATGTCCACCTGGTCAAGCGTCACATCGGAGATCTGATTGCCGTCCAGGAACGTGCCCTTGTCATTGATCTTCAGCACCTTGAGCAGGCCGTACTGGTTGATCTCCGTGAACCACCAGTCCGGCGTATACTTGCCGCGCACGTTCGTTCCGCCAAAATCGCCCGGACTCGTCCAGGAGCCGAGCAGCACCCCGTTGAGGAAGAAGGAGATGTCCGACGGCCAGTTGTCGTTGGCGTAAGGGGCTTCGGACGATATTTCGAAGGAGACTTCAAGCTCCTTGGGCTCTTCGTTTTTCATCAGATAATTCGGCACCTTGTACTCGACGAAGCCTTGCCCGAACCAGAGGATCTTCGCGTTCACCCGCTCCGGATCGAGGAAGCAGCGCGGCTCGTCGAAGATGCCGATGACCTTCTCGGTGGTTGCCAGACCGCACGTCGGTTCCACATGGAAGTCCGTATAGTGTCCTACGGAGACATCCATCTCGTGGAACAACCTGGGTTGAGATGTTTCTTTGGTGGGGAAGGTGATTTCGATATAATCGGTGACAAGGGAGCATACCTTCTTGGCACCTCCACGGCCCGGAATCATCTTCGTCTCGATGATCTTCGCCTTCTCCAGCTTCTTGACGTGCATGGTCATGATCGCGCTGCTCAGGCCAAGCGCTTCGGCGAGCTGCTTGACGTTCATCTCCTGCCGGGACAACAGTTGTATCATTTTCAGGCGGACGTCGCTGGCCAATGCTTCGTAGACAGGGAGCGACTTGTCGGAAATATCCAGTTTCATCTGTTCCTCCAATGGTTACCCGATCAAATTTAATATTTAACACATATATTAATAATATAGACTTTAATCATCAATTACAATAGTGTTTATGATATGTGACATCAAAACAGGGAGAGGATTGTATGAAAACCGTCATTCAGCGAATCAACGATCAATTGGCGTCCTGCGAATGCGGCGCCCGGCATCGTCCCGTTCAGATGCATGTGGTGCTCGAGCGCGGAGCGCTTGGGCAGGCGGCTCCTTACATCGAGCAGGCCGGATGGAGGCAGGTCACGCTGGCGGTCGACCGGCATACCTGGGAGGCGGCGGGGCAAGCTCTGGACGAAGACCTGCGTGAGCACGGCATCCTCGTGGACGTCTGCCGATTCACGGAGGATGAGCGGGGGGATGTGCTGGCGGACGCCTCGTCGATCCTGCATCTGCTGCTTCATGTGTCGGAGCGGACGGAGGCGATCATCGCCTGCGGTTCCGGAACGATCCACGACATTGTGCGGTTCGTCGCTGCCAGGACGGACAAGCCCTTCCTGTCCGTGCCGACCGCCGCATCCGTGGACGGATTCACCTCGGCGGGCGCGCCGCTCATCATCGCCGGCGTGAAGCGGACGATCCAGACGAAGTCGCCTGAGGCGATCTTCGCCGACCTGACGGTGCTGTCCAGGGCGCCGATCTCCTTGACCGCCGCGGGCCTCGGCGACATGCTGGGCAAATATACCTCGCTCGCCGACTGGCAGGTGTCGCGGGATCTCGCAGGCGAACCGTTCTGTCCCGCGGCTTATGAGCTGACGAAGGAGGCGCTGGAGCGATGCGTCACAGCGGCTGGCGAGCTTGCCTCCGGCAGCGACGAGGGCATCCGGTTGCTGATGGAAGCCCTGCTCATCTCCGGATGGTCGATGCTGGCGATCGATCATTCCCGTCCGGCCTCGGGTGGAGAGCATCATCTCTCGCACATCTGGGAGATGCAGAGCATCCGCATGGGGCTCAAGCAGCAGCTGCATGGCGCCAAGGTGGGCGTGGCGACCGTGCTCCTGAGCCGGCTGTACTCGCGGCTGGCGGAGCTCCGGACGGAGCATGACGCGTTCGGCGTATATGCGGGCTTGCCGGACAGCGGGGAACTGGCCGGGCTGCTTGCCCGGCTGGGCGCTCCGGTGACGCCTGCGGAGCTGGGCATCACGCCGGATCGCGTGCTGGAGGCGCTGCAGCAGGGGCCGGACCTGCGCGATCGGGCGACCGGCCTGCGCTATATCAGGGACCATCATCCGGAATGGTTCGACGAATTGGTGAATGGCTGACGCCGAATCCACATTTTTTCATCATATATAGTGACATTTTTGTGGCGTATTGGTTGGACGATATCCCGATTGTGAAAATGAACATGAAATATAGTGCGTTATATATTGATAATTTCTGTTCAATATGATACAACATATATGAACTTTTACCAGATATATCACAACAGGGTTTCACAGGTTCCAGGAAAGGAGCTGACAGCACCGATGCAACTGACGCCAAGGCAGCTCGATATCATCGAGATCGTGAAGAAGTTCGAACCGATTACCGGAGAGCAGATCGCCGAGACGCTGAATGTCAGCAGGCCGACGATCCGCTCCGATCTGGCTGTGCTGGTCATGCTCGGGTTATTGGATGCCAAGCCGAAGGTCGGCTACTTCCTCGGATCGCGAGCCACGTCAGCGGGTGAAGCGATCAAGCGGCTGCACGAGAAGCGCGTGAAGGATGTCCAATCCGTGCCCGTCATCGTCAGGGAATCGACCACCGTGCAGGATGCGGTGATCACGATGTTTCTCGAGGACGTGGGCAACCTGACCGTGGTAGGTGAGCAAGGGGAATTGACTGGTGTCGTATCCAGAAAGGATATACTGAAACTGACGCTGGGCAATGCGAATGCGCCACAGATGCCGATCAGCATGGTGATGACTCGCAGGCCCAAGATCATTACCGTTGCTCCTGAAGATGCGGTGATCGACGCATGCGCGAAGATGATCCATCACCAGGTGGACAGCTTGCCGGTCGTCGATGAGTCCGACGCGGTCATCGGTTCCATCAGCACGGCGACGATGGCCAAGGTGCTGCTGGAGCTCGCGACGTCCGAAGTGTCGCCGCAGGAGACAGACAGGGGGATAGGTCAGTGAAGCAACAGTCCAATGAACGAGCGATCATCATATGCTCGGACTCGACGGGTGAGACCGCCGAAGGGGTCGTCAAGGCGACGATGCGGCAGTTCGAGTCGGTTCCCGCGGTGATCCGCAGATACAGCAATATATCGCATGAAGAAGACATTCGACTGATCGTGGAGGAGGCGGCCAGCAAGACGGCATTTATCGCCTATACGCTGGTTCAGCCGGATCTTCGCGAGTGCATGAAGCAGGAATGCATCCGCATGGGCGTAAGGGCGGTGGACATCATGGGGCCGATGATGCAGGCGTTCGTTGATTCGTTCCATACGAACCCGATCGCCAAGCCGGGGTTGCTGCATCGGATGGACGAGGATTATTTCCGTCGCATCGATTCCGTGGAGTTTGCCGTCAAGTACGATGATGGCAAGGACAAGACGGGGCTGCTCAAGGCGGACGCCGTGCTCATCGGCGTATCCCGCACATCCAAGACGCCGCTCAGCATCTACCTGGCGCACAAGGGTTACAAGGTCGCGAACCTGCCGCTCGTGCCGGAGACGAAGGTGCCGCGCGAGCTGTATCAGGTGGAGCGGCAACGCATCTACGGCCTGACGATGGATGCCCGGTATATCCTGCGCATCCGCATGGAGCGGCTCAAGTCTCTCGGTCTCAGCGAGAATGCGCAATACGCCAACTACGACCGGATCGTCGAGGAGCTGGAATATGCGCGGGGCATCATGGAGGAGCTGGGCTGCATGGTCATCGACGTATCGGACAAGGCGATCGAGGAGACGGCCGGGATCATCGTGGACGCATTGCAGCGGGCATACGGCATTTGAGGATAACGATTCAAGTTCCTGGGAGGGTTTGGATATGGAGAGAGAACTGGCGCTCGAGATCGTGCGGGTGACGGAGCTTGCGGCGCTCGCCTCAGCTCCCTGGAGGGGACGCGGCAACAAGGATGAGGCAGACCATGCGGCGACCGCCGCGATGAGGTTGATGTTCGATTCGGTATCGATCCGCGGCACGGTCGTGATCGGTGAAGGCGAGATGGACAATGCGCCGATGCTTTATATCGGGGAACAGGTCGGCAACCAGGAAGGACCGGAGGTGGACGTGGCGGTTGACCCGCTGGAGGGCACGGAGATCGTGGCCAAAGGACTCAGCAACGCCATGTCGGTAATCGCCATCGCCCCGAAGGGGAAGCTGCTGCACGCTCCGGATATGTACATGGAGAAGCTGTCGGCGGGGCCTGCGCTTCGGGGCAAGATCTCCCTCGATGATCCGATCGAGGTGACGCTGCAGAAGGCTTCCTCGATCCTGAACAAGCCGGTGACGGATCTGACCGTGCTTATCCTTGAGCGCGAGCGCCATGCCTCGCTCATCCGGGCTCTGCGCGAGGCGGGGGTGCGCATCAAGCTGATGTCGGACGGCGATGTTGCAGGAGCGATCGCCCCTGCCTTCCCGGAATCCGGCGCGGATCTGTATGTTGGCTCGGGCGGCGCGCCGGAAGGCGTGCTGGCGGCGGCTGCCCTGCGCTGCCTCGGTGGCGAGTTCCAGGGACGCCTCATGCCCGCGGATCAGCGGGAGTGGGAACGCTGCCTGCAGATGGGACTGAGCGACCCGAGGCGCATCCTGACGATGGATGATCTCGTTGGCACGGACGATGTCATCTTCGCCGCGACCGGCGTGACGAACGGCGAATTCCTCGCTGGCGTGCGCTATCTGCAGGGCGAACGGGCGGAGACGCATTCGATCGTCATGCGCGCGAAGACGCAGACCATCCGCTTCGTCAAGTCGATCCACTATCTGCCCAACAAGCCGCTGCAGAAGCTGACGGCTGCGGGATGAACGCGATGCGGTGACGATCTGACGCGAATATCCGGCTCTATCCATGGATCATCACAATAACGAACATTCGAGCAGTAAGGGGGCGGCCCGGAAGGGTCGCCTCCTTTGCTATCTGATGGACCATAGATGCTATCCGGCAGTCTGAAGGATTCATCGTTATGGCCGCTGGGGGAGCAAGATGGTATACTGGGGGATACTGAGGCTGATCGATATATGCAAGGTTCCTGCCATATACGTTGGTTGCCTTCATCATACATCGGACGGTTCCCTGTCAGCGGGGATTCTTCCCGCAGAAACTGCAGAAAGGTGAGATCATGCAACGACTGCCGTACATACAGACTGCTCTGGCCTCATTGCAATGGTTCATATTCCTGTTCGCCAATACGATCGTGGTACCGGTATCCGTCGGGACGGCCTTTGCGCTGGATGCGCCGACGATCGCCGAGTTGATCCGCAATTCCCTGGTGATCACCGGCATCGCCTGCATCCTGCAAGGCACGATCGGGCACCGCTTTCCCCTGATGGAGGGCCACTCCGGATTGATCTGGGGCCTCGTCCTCAATCTCTGCTCCGCATCCTCCGCCCTGGGCATGAGTCTGACGGAGATCGGCGGCGGAATAGCCAGCGGCATGATGCTGGCTGGCGCGGTCGTCCTGCTCCTTTCGGTGTTTCATCTGCATAAGGTGATGAAGAAGCTGTTTACGCCGATGGTGATGAGCGTTTTTCTCTTTCTCCTGACGTTCCAGCTGATCACCATCTTCTTCAGCGGCATGTTCAAGCTGGCGGACGACGGTTCGGTCGTCTGGCCGGAGACGGCGTTCGCCTTTGCCGTGGCGGTCTTCGTGGCGCTCATCAAGATCAGGGGAAGCCAGCGGGTCAGCAACTTCTCGATCCTGATCGGCATCGCCGTTGGGTGGTTGCTGCACGCCCTGCTGTTCGAGACCGCACAGCCGGTGTCGGCAGACGCTTCCGCTTCGCTGTTCAAGATCAGCCTGTTCCCGCTGGGGGAGCCGAACCTGAACATGCCGATCATCGTGGTGACCTTCGTGGCCACCTTCATCAATCTGAGCAACACGATCACCGCGGTGCAGACGGCAGGCCATCTGTACAAGGAAGAGGTGACGCCGGGCAGGATGAAGCGCTCCTATATGCTGAACGGCGTGTTCTCCATGCTGGGTGGTGCTCTCGGACTCGTACAGCTGGCGCCATTCGCCTCCACGATCGGCTTCCTGCAGAGCACGCGCATCTTCGATCGCAGGCCGTTCCTGATCGGCGGCGCTCTGATGGTGGGCATCGGACTGGTGCCTGCGCTGAGCGGATTGCTGGCGACGATGCCGGTCACGGTGGGCAATGCGGTGCTCCTTGTCGCCTACTTCCAGTTGCTTGGCACCTCCCTCAACAGCATCCGAGGGTTTGAGTTCAATTCGGTCACGATACATCGTCTGGCGGTGCCGGTGCTCGTCGGCGTCGGAGTGATGTTCGTCGACCCATCCTATTACAGCGGGTTGCCGGCGCTTATACAGCCGCTGCTTGCCAACGGCTTCATCGTAGGCGTGCTGCTGTCGCTGGCGCTGGAGCTGCTCATCCGTTGGGATCGCCTGGGGGACAGGGCGGAGCAGCCGGGTCAGCGCCCTTCCAGGTAAGCCGATATGGCGTAAGAGCCGGCGCAGCCGCTTCGCAGGTGCGACCGGCATGGCTGCGCCAACGTGATGATGATCAACCCGGCTCAGGAACCGGTCGACCGGTAGTGTCGCACGCCGATCCGCCAGATGAACAGGCAAGGGATGAAGAACACCAGTCCGCCAAGCGGCGTGAGCGCGTAGAGCAGGCCGTGGCCGTCCGTTCGCCCGAGCAGGTATTGGAGCGGAAGATAGTTGACGCAGCCGAACGGGATGATAAACGTGAAGAAGCGCACCACCCATCGCTCGTAGATCTGCAGCGGATACTGCGCCAGCTCCTTGCCGCCATCGGTCAGGATGTTCGCAACCTCCAGCCCCTGAACCGTCCAGAAGCACATGGTGGCGGAGAGGATGAAGATGCCGGCGAAAATGATCGTGCCGCTCAGGATCATCAGGACGAGGGTGCATCCCTTGAGGAGCGTCCAGTCGATGGATGCGTGGGCGATGGCCCAGATCAGGACGATCAGGCTCTGCGCCAACCTGCCGATGCGCGTGAACTCGAACCGCGACCCCAGCACCTGGAGGATGGTGCTTCGCGGCCGCACGAGCAGCCGGTCGAACTCCCCGCTTACGACCAGTGATGAGAACGTATCGAACCCCCTCGCGAAGCATTCGCTGATCGCAAACGCCATGTGGATGACGGCGAAGCAGATGGCGACCTCCGGAAATTCCCAGCCCCTTATCGATCCGAAGCGATCGAACAGGAACCAGATGCCGGCAAGCGTCGTGAATGGAAGGAAAAATTGACCCGTGGCGAGCAGCCAGAACGACGTCCTGTACTGCATCTGCGATCGGAACAGAATGGATAAATAACAGCATAGCAGCCTCATCGGTTTCAACCTCCCTGGACAACGACTCGTCTGAGCGCCCGTAACATCAACCGTCTGCCTGTCGTGACCAGCACGACGAGCCAGACGAGCTGCAGCAGGATGCCGATGGCCGCCTCCGTGCGGCTGAAATGGCCGGAATACACGCGGAACGGAAAGTCAGCCGTCCAGCTGAACGGGAAGAGATAGACGACATCCTGCAGCCATTCCGGCATCAGCGGCACAGGGATGATCATCCCGGCGAGAAATTCGCCAACTACCGTGAACATGAGCAGTGAACCGTACGGCGACATCGTATAGAACACCGAGATATAGATAAACATCGAGATGGCTACCAGCACCAGCAACCCGAGCAGCAGCGAGATGATGAACAGCACGCCTGAGAGAAAGTCGGGCGGCAGCATCATCCGATACGGGGACGGCAGGAAGGAAGCCGCGACCAGGATCGGCAGGCATCTGAGCAACGCGCCCGACATCCGTTGCGCCAGCAGCTTGGCATACCAGAATCCGTACAATTCGCCCGGCCTGCACAATTCATAAGCGATGTTGCCGGTGGTGATCAGGCGGAACAGCTCGTCATCCCGGTACCACAGCATGATGAATGCCAGAAAGGATTGCTGGAGCCAGACGTATGTAACGAGCTGCGGCAGGGAGATCGGCGGCTCCAGGTCGCTTGACGAATAAAAGGCGATATAGACCATGATCAGCACAAAACCCCAGAAGAACTGGGTAGCGACACCGGCCAGGGCGGCGGTCCGGTATTGCAGACTGCTGGTGAATCGAATGCGGAAGACGGACAGGTAGCGTTTCGGGTTGCGTGGCGGTCGCTTGTCGGAGAGCCGGTGGCGATTGTCGGGGCTTCGGACCGGAGTCGTTCCGGCTGATCGGGATAGGCGCGATCCTGTGCTCATAACTCATGCTCCTTGTACAGACTCAGGACGATCTCCTCGATCGGCTGGCCGGTGATGGAGACATCGACCACTTCAAGATGACTGGACACCGCGCCGAGCACCTCCGAGAGGTTGGTTCGCTCCGTATCGACCAGGAGGATGGCGCGCTCTTCGTCCATGCTGAGCACCTGCGTGCCCGGAAGCTCAGGCATCATTCGGACGGCGGTTGTCCGACTCCGCGGGGCCCGATAGTCGATCGTAATCGTCTTGTGAGAGCCGAATCGGCTGCGCAGCTCGCTGAGCTTACCATCGACGAGCAGCCGGCCTTTGCCGATCATGATGATCCGGTCCGCCAACGCCTCGATGTCCTGCATGTCATGCGTCGTCAGGATGACGGTCACGCCGCGCTCCCGGTTGATCGTGCGGATGAACTGACGGACTGCCTGCTTGGACATGGCGTCCAGGCCGATGGTCGGCTCATCGAGGAAGAGGATGTCCGGGTTGTGCAGCAGGGAGGCCGCGATCTCGCAGCGCATGCGCTGCCCGAGGCTGAGCTGGCGAACCGGCGTGCGCAGGAGACCGTCCAGCTCGAGCGTCTCGGTCAGCTGCTCGAGGCTACGCCTGTACTCCTGCCGCGGCACCCGGTAGATGTCGCGCAGCATCTCGAAGGAGTCCATCACGGGCACGTCCCACCATAATTGTGTGCGCTGGCCGAAGAGGACGCCGATATGCCTGACGTAAGATGCCCGATCCTGCCATGGCGTGCACCCCATGATCCGGCATTCTCCGCTGTCCGGCACGAGGATGCCGCACATGATCTTGATCGTCGTCGACTTGCCTGCCCCGTTGGGGCCGATATACCCGACGATCTCGCCGGGTTGGATGGTGAAGCTGATGTCGTCGAGCGCCTGCACCGTCGCGTATTCCCGACTGAACAACGCCTTGAAAGCGCTTGCCAGTCCGGATGCGCGACGAGCGACCTTGAAGCTTTTGCTGATGTGTCGCAGTTCGATCACAGAGAACGGACCCTCCTTGGAATCGAAATAGCAAAGGAAATAAATATTACCATTAGTGCAAGTAAAAAGTCAACAGGTTGAATCGCATGACGGCAAGCAGATGGATCGATGGGGTCGAGCTTCATGGCTCGCGACCGGATGAGGGGCAGGAAATCGTTGTGCGAGTGGTCGGATCCGGGAGCAGGCGGAACCGACCCGGGCAAACAAAAATAAAATCCAACAAAACAAACATATTCAAAAACAAACCAAAGTATGCTAAACTGGATTACGGAAAATCAAAATGGGTTTCGGAGGGAAAACATGGTCGACTATTTGTGGGACAAGGAAAAGGCTAAACAACTGAACAGCGGATTGGACGAGCTCGTATACCGCTCCAACCTGCTCGGCACGGATCGTCGTGTATGCAACTGGGGTGGCGGCAATACATCGATGAAGACGACGATCACGGACTTCCGCGGCCGCGAAGTGGAGATTATGTGGGTCAAGGGCAGCGGCTCCGACCTCGGCACGATGCAGGCGAAGCACTTCACGGGCCTGCGCCTGGATGACATTCGTCCGCTGTACGAGCGCGACGACATGTCCGACGAAGAGATGGTCGCCTATCTGACGCATTGCATGATCGACAGCAAGCATCCGCGCATGTCCATCGAGACGCTGCTGCACGCTTTCCTGCCGTTCAAGCATGTGGATCACACGCATCCGGACTCGATCATCGGCCTCTGCTGCGCTGACAACGGCCGTCAGATCGCCGACGAGATCTTCGGCGACCGCTACGTCTGGGTGCCATACATCCGCCCGGGCTTCAAGCTGTCGAAGATGATCGCGGAAGGCGTGCGCAACAATCCGAAGGCCGAGCTCGTGCTGATGGAGAAGCATGGCCTCGTCACCTGGGGCGACACTTCCGAAGAAGCCTACAACAAGACGATCTCCGTCATCAACGAAGCGGCGAAGTACATCGAGGAGCGCGTCAACGAAGACAAGCTGTTCGGCGGAGCGAAGTACGCATCGCTGGCGCAGGAAGAGCGCCGTGCCATCGCGGCTCAGGTGATGCCTGTCATTCGCGGCGCGGTGAGCGACGAGAAGAAGATGATCCTCTCCTTCGACGATGCGGATGATGTCCTGAAGTTTGTCAACGGCAAGGACTCGAAGGAACTGTCGCAGATCGGCGCAGCGTGCCCGGACCATCTGGTGCATACGAAGATGAAGCCGCTGTTCATCGACTGGGATCCTTCGACCAGGGATGTTGACGCCCTGAAGACAGCCATCAAGGAAGGAATTGCCGCATACAAGGAAGAATACAGACAATACTTCGAGCGCAACAAAAACGAAGGCGACAAGATGTTCGAGCCTGCTCCGCGCGTCATCCTGATCCCGGGCATCGGCATGGTCAACACCGGCAAGAACCTGGCGATGGCGAGTGTCAGCGGCGCCCTGTACCATCGCGCGATCGCTGTCATGCGTTACTCGACGACCCTTGGCAAGTTCGTATCGCTCAGCGAGAACGAGTCGTACAACGTCGAATACTGGCCGCTCGAGCTGTACAAGCTGACGCTTGCCCCGCCAGAAGCGGAATTCTCGCGCCAGATCGCCTTCATCACCGGCGGCGCCGGCGGCATCGGCAGCGAAACGGCCCGACTGCTCGCCGAACAGGGCGCGCATGTCGTGCTGGCCGATCTGAACCTCGAAGGCGCCCGGAAGGTGGCTGACGAGATCAATGCGAAGTACGGCGAGGGCCGCGCATTCCCGGTCAAGGTCGATGTGACCAGCGAGGAGATGGTGGCGGAAGCATACCGCGCTACGTCGCTCCAGTACGGCGGCGTCGACATCATCGTCAACAACGCGGGACTGGCCACCTCCAGCCCGTTCGAGGAAACCTCGCTCAAGGAATGGAATCTGAACATGAACGTCCTCGGCACCGGCTATTTCCTCGTGGCCCGCGAAGCGTTCAAGATCATGAAGGAGCAGGGCATTGGCGGCAGCATGGTGTTCATCGGCTCCAAGAACTCCATCTACGCCGGCAAGAACGCGACGGCCTACAGCGCGGTCAAGGCGCTTGAAGCCCATCTCGCCCGCTGCATCGCGGCGGAAGGCGGCCAGTACGGCATCCGCGTCAACACGGTGCTGCCGGATGCGATCCTGCAAGGCTCGGCGATCTGGAACTCCGCCTGGCGCAACGAGCGTGCCGCAGCATACGGCATCGAACCGGATCAACTGGAAGAGTACTATCGCAAGCGCACAACTCTGCTCGTAAACGTCTACCCGCGCGACGTGGCAGAGGCCATCGCCTTCTTCGCTTCCTCCAAGGCCGCGAAGACGACGGGCTGCATGCTGACGGTTGACGGCGGCGTGCCGGCTGCATTTACCCGCTAAGACATGTTGACCTGGCGACGGCAGCAGCCGCGCCGGGTCATTCCCATTTCTTTGGTGAACTCATAGATCTTATCAAATCGGAGGGATACGTCATGCAAGACCAAATCCAGAAGAACTACGAAGAGGCCAAAAAGCAGTACGCGCAGCACGGGATCGACACGGATCAGGTTCTGGAGCAGCTGGCGAAGATCAAGATCTCCATGCACTGCTGGCAAGGCGATGATGTGCGCGGCTTCCTCAACCGCGATCAGGAGCTTTCCGGCGGTCTGGCGGTAACCGGCAACTACCCGGGGGCGGCACGCACGCCGGATGAGCTGAGATCTGATCTTGAGAAAGCGCTGTCTTTGATCCCCGGCAAGCACAAGGTGAACCTGCATGCGATCTATGCGGATACGACGGAGAAGGTGGAACTGGATGAGCTCGAGCCGAAGCATTTCGAGAGCTGGGTGCAGTGGGCGAAGGAGCAGGGCGTCGGCCTCGACTTCAACCCGACCTGCTTCTCCCATCCGAAGGCGGACGACGGCTTCACGCTGAGCCACCCGGATCCTGCGATCCGCAAGTTCTGGATCGACCATTGCAAGGCTTCCCGCAAGATCGGCGCCTACTTCGGCGAGCAGCTCGGCCAGACCTGCGTAACCAACGTCTGGATCCCGGACGGGTTCAAGGACAACCCGGTCGATCGCCTCGCTCCGAGACAGCGCTTGAAGGAAGCGCTGGACGAAGTGTTCGCCGAGGAGCTGAACCCGGCGCACAACCTCGACGCGGTTGAGAGCAAGCTGTTCGGCATTGGCTCGGAGGCCTATGTGGTGGGGTCGCATGAGTTCTACATGGGCTATGGACTGACCAACAACAAGCTGATCTGTCTGGATGCGGGTCACTTCCACCCGACGGAGACGATCTCGAACAAGCTGTCCTCGCTCGCCCTGTTCTCGCCAGGCATCCTGCTGCACGTCAGCCGTCCGATGCGCTGGGACAGCGACCACGTCGTCATCATGGACGATGAGCTGCTGGAGATCGCGAGAGAGCTGGTGCGAGGCAATCTGCTGGGCAAGACCTACATCGGCCTGGACTTCTTCGATGCCAGCATCAACCGGATCGCCGCCTGGGTGATCGGCACTCGCAACACGATCAAGGCGCTGCTGCGCGCGATGCTGGAACCGGTCGAGGCGCTTCGCAAGCTCGAGCTGGAGGGCGACTACACGAGCCGCCTGGCTCTGACGGAAGAGTTCAAGACGTATCCTTTCGGTGCGGTGTGGGATTATTACTGCATGAAGATGGGCGTGCCGGTGCGCGAGCAATGGCTGGCAGAAGTGAAGCAGTACGAGAAGGACGTCCTGCTCAAGCGCTGATCCCGAGCCTTCACCAACCAGGTGATTGAGCCCATCCGATCCCGATCAAATTCTGAATGAATGGGGTGCCGTCATTGAGCGTTCTCGCATATGACCTTGGTGCGACGAGCGGCCGTGCTCTCATCGGCCGCTTGACGGACCGCAAGCTGGAAGTAGAGGAGATTCATCGTTTTCCGAACGATCCGGTGCGGATCGGGTCCCGGCTTCATTGGGATATCCTGCGCCTGTTCCATGAAGTGAGGCAGGGCCTGATCAACGCCAAAAATTCCGTGTCAGGCGGCATTCGCAGCCTGGCCATCGACTCGTGGGGGGTGGATGTCGGATTCCTGGATGCGCATGGCGAGCTGCTGGGCAATCCGTATCACTACCGCGACCATCACACGGACGGCATCATGGAGGAAGCGTTCCGCGTCGTGCCGCGGGCGGAGATCTTCAAGCGTACAGGCATCCAGTTCCTGCAGATCAATACGATCTATCAGCTGTACGCGATGAAGAAGGCCGACTCCACGGTGCTCAGGAACGCGAGGTCGGTGCTGATGATTCCCGATCTTCTGCGGTATTTCCTGACCGGTGAGAAGCACGGGGAGTTCTCCAATGCAACGACCACGCAGCTGTTCAATCCGATCGAGGGCGCCTGGGACCGGACGCTGATCGACAGGCTGGGCCTGGACCCGTCGATCTTCCCGGACGTGAACATGCCGGGGACATTCGTCGGCCCGGTCCGTTCCTCGATCCAGGAGGAACTGGGCATCCCGGCGATCCCGGTGATCGCTGTCGCCGAGCATGATACCGGTTCGGCGGTCGCCGCGGTTCCTTCGCTGACGAAGGACTTCGCCTACCTCAGCTGCGGCACGTGGTCGCTGATGGGGACGGAGGTGGATGCGCCGGTGCTCACTGATGAGGCGCTGCAGCTCAACTTCACCAATGAAGGCGGCGTGGGACGGACGTACCGGCTGCTGAAAAACATCATGGGCCTGTGGATCCTCGAGGAATGCAGGCGCACCTGGCTGAAGGCGGGGCAATCGCTGTCCTACGCGGAGATGATCGCCCAGGCCGGGCAGGCGGAGCCGTTCCGCAGCCTGATCGACCCCGATGACGACCTGTTCCTGAATCCGCTCGATATGCCGGCGGCGATCCGCGAGTTCTGCCAGAGGACGGGCCAACCGCTTCCGGACAGCGTCGGCGCCTATGTCCGCTGCATCCTGGAGAGCCTCGCGCTCAAGTACCGCTATGTGCTGGAGATGACCGAGCGCCTGTCGGGCAAGAGCTTCGCCGGACTTCATATGGTTGGCGGCGGCATCAAGAACGCCATGCTCTGCCAGTTCACATCCAATGCCCTGGGCAAGCCGGTATGGGCGGGTCCGACCGAAGGAAGCGGCATCGGCAACATCCTCGTGCAATACATGACACTGGGTGATATCAGCGATATCTGGGAAGCGAGGAAGATCGTGCGTGACTCCTTCCCGATCGAAACCTATGAGCCTCAGCAATCTGCCGAATGGCAGGAGGCATATGCAAGATTCCAGGGCCTGCTGTCTGCTGCGCAGTAATCGGGTGAGTTGGCAGCATGAGACAGGCGAGTCCGATAACTATCAGGATAGTGGGTGAGACATGATGCTTGCAGCGGAGAGATGTGAGAAGATCGTTCAATTGGTAGACGAACGCGGCAGCATCCGGGTCTCGGAACTGAGTGAGATCTTCAAGGTCACGGAGGAGACGATACGCCGCGACCTTGACAAGCTCGAGCAGGCCGGCAGGCTGATCCGGAGCCATGGCGGCGCGATCAGCGTGCAGGATTCAACGTCGGAGACACCCTTCAGACAACGCGAGGTGACCAACGTCGAGGAGAAGAAGGAGATCGCCCGCGTGGCGGTCAGCTGCGTGCGACCGAGGGACCGCATCATTCTCGACGCAAGCACGACGGCGTGGTACATGGCCTCCATGCTGCCGGACATCCCGCTCACGGTGTTGACCAATTCGATCAAGGTGGCGATCGAGCTGGCCAACAAGGAGAAGGTGGAGGTCGTATCAACGGGCGGCATCCTCGCCTCTCGCTCGTTATCGTATGTCGGGCCGCTTGCCGAAAAGAGCCTCGAGCAGTATCATGTCAATAAAGCTTTTATCTCCTGCAAGGGCGTCCACCTGGAACGCGGGGCGACGGAATCGAACGAGTTGCAGGGCAGATTGAAGCAACGCATGATCGGGATCGCTGACGAGGTGTTTCTGCTCGCTGATTACAGCAAGTTCGGAGTCAATGAATTTACGCTGGTCGCGCCGGGCAACGCCTTCCATACGGTCATCACCGATCGCAAGACAGAGCGCAGGTTTCTCGATGAATGGCAGGAACGCTATTCTGCACAGGTCATAGTTGCCGGAACATAGACTCGCCTGGTCGGGTCTATGTTCTCTGTCCGGATATACGAAAGTGGGTGGCGATTCGTGAAAGTATCTTTATTCATAACATGTTTGAGCGATGTGATGTATCCCCGCGTCGGCGAGGCGATGGTGCGTATCCTGGCGCGCTACGGCGTTCAGCTGGATTTCCCCAAGGTGCAGACCTGCTGCGGTCAACCGGCGTTCAACAGCGGCTACTGGGACGATGCGCGGGCTTCTGCGCGGACGCTGCTCGAGGCATTCGATGACAGCGACTTCGTCATCGCGCCTTCCGGTTCCTGTACAGGGATGATCCACCATTATTACCCGAAGCTGTTCGAGAACGATCCGGCGATGCTGGACAAGGCCGTGCGGCTGAAGGAGAAAACCTACGAATTTTCGCAGTTTCTCGTCAATGTGCTCGGGGTGGAGGACGTCGGCGCCACGTTCCCGCACAAGGTGACCTACCATCCGTCCTGCCATGGCACGAGGTTGCTCGGCATCAAGGACGAGCCGATGAAGCTGCTTCAGCATGTGAGGGGGCTGGAGCTGGTGCCGCTGCCGGATGCGGAGCTGTGCTGCGGCTTCGGCGGAACGTTCGCGGTGAAGATGTCCGATATATCGGGAGCGATGGTTTCCGAGAAGGTGCACAATGTCGAGTCGACCGGAGCCGAGGTGCTGGTCGGCATCGATATGGGTTGCCTGATGAACATCTCCGGTAACATCCATGCCGAGGGCAAGCCGATTCGCGTCATGCATCTCGCGGAGCTTCTGAATGAAGGGGTGAGCTCATAATGGCAGAAACGGCTGGCAGTTCGGTCAAGGCCCGCTCGAAGCAGGCGCTGCAGGACGACTTCCTCCGCAAGGCGGTCAAGTTCACCACCGAGCGGCTGAAGAACGGCAAGCGCAAGGCGACCGAGGAGCACGGCAACTGGGAGGAATGGCGCGAGCGCGGCAGGCAGATCCGGCTGCATACGATCGCTCATCTCGATTATTACCTGAACCTGTTCGCGGACAATGCGCGCAAGGCTGGCGCGCAGGTGTACTTCGCCAGGGATGCCGCGGAAGCGGCGGTCATCACGCGCGAGATCGTCAGGGAGAAGCAGGCGAGATCGGTCGTCAAGTCCAAATCGATGGTCACGGAAGAGCTGCACATCAACCACGTGTTGGAGGAAATGGACGTCGCGGCGATCGAGACCGACCTGGGCGAATACATCATCCAGCTGGCGCACGAACCGCCTTCCCATATCATCATCCCGGCGATCCACAAGAACAAGCAGCAGATCGCGGAGGTGCTGTCCGAGGTGGCGGGCGAGCGTCTGGAGCCGGACACGCAGGTGCTGGCCGGCTTCGTGCGCAGGAAGCTGCGGGAGCAGTTTCTGGCGGCCGAGATCGGCATGACGGGCTGCAACTTCGCCATCGCGGAAACCGGCTCGATCGTCATCTTCGAGAACGAGGGCAACGCGCGCATGTGCAGCACGCTGCCGAAGACGCAGATCACGTTCATGGGCATGGAGCGCATCATCCCGTCCTTCGAGGATCTGGAAGTGATGGCGACGCTCCTGCCGCGTTCGGCGACAGGCCAGAAGCTGACCGCCTACATGTCGGCGATCACCGGGCCGAGGCGCACGGCAGACGGCGATGGACCGGAGGAGCTTCACATCATCATCATCGACAACGGGCGCTCCCGTCAGCTCGGGGATCCCGACTTCCAGGAGCTGCTCAACTGCATCCGCTGCGGCGCGTGCCTGAACGTATGCCCGGTATATCGCCATATCGGCGGCCATTCCTATGGCAGTGTGTACAGCGGTCCGATCGGCGCCGTGCTGACTCCGGCCTTGATGGAGGACCCGTCTGAGTGGCAGGACATCGCCTATGCGTCCAGCCTGTGCGGAGCCTGCTGGGAGGCGTGCCCGGTCAAGATCCCGCTGCACGACATGCTCGTGTACCTGCGCAACCGCAAGGTGGAGAGCGGCACGACGCCGACTGCGGAGCAGGTCATGTTCAAGGGCTTCAACTACATGATGTCCGATCACCGGCGGATGGAGCGCTTCCTCAGGCTCGGCAAGGTCGGGCAGAAGTTCGTCGCCCGCGACGGTTACATCCGGATCAAGGGGCCGCTCAAGGGCTGGACGAACTACCGCGATCTGCCGGAGATTCCGAAGCAGTCGTTCCGCGACCGGTGGAAGGAACTGCAGGTGGAGATCGCGCAGCAGCCCAGGCCGAAGACGATGATCCAGGACATCGAGCAGCGCATGCGCAAGGTGCTGGAGGAACGCAGCAAAGGAGGCGGTTCAGGTGGCGGACACCAGGAATAAGCAGGGAAGCGGCAAGGCCCGTGCGATCTATGCCTCGAAGGAACGGCAGGACGAATGGATGCAGGCGATCGCCGACCGGCTCGGCCGGCCCCGCATCACGGAGATGCCGCAGCATCCGTTCCGCGGCGCGCCTGATTTCTGGCGTGCATACGACCTGCAGCAGGAAGAGCGGATCAACCTGTTCATGAACAACTGGACCAACCTCGGCGGACATGCGTTTCGCATGAGCTCGATGGAGGAGGTTGGCCGATTCCTTCTGGACTTCGTCCGTGAGACCGGCGCGCAGAAGCTGCTGATGCAGCGGCAACCGGAGCTGATGGGGCTGGGCCTCGCGGAGGCGCTGCACGATGTGGAGTGCACCGTCTGGGATTCGTCCGCCGAGGAGATGATCGACGAAGCGGCCCAGGCGGACATCGGCGTGGTCGTCGTGGATCATGCGGCAGCCTACACCGGCACGATCGTCGTGCTCTCGTCGCCGGACAAGGGCCGTTCGACGAGCCTGTTGCCCAGAGCGCTGGTGGCGGTCGTCCCGGCGAGCGCCATCGAGGCGAGTCTGGGGCCGATCCTGAAAGGGCTAGATGCGAGGCCGAAGGATCAGCTGCCGGCAGGCGTGCATTTCATCACGGGTCCCAGCCGTTCCTCGGATATCGAGAATGATCTGACGATCGGCGTCCATGGTCCCGGCATCGTCTATGCGCTGGTCGTTGGCTGACCGGACACAACACGCCCCAGGCGTTCATTGCCAGGGCGTGTTGTTCGTTATATGATAGGAGGGGAATCGGGAGGATGGCATGTCACAGGCGGTGGCCAGGCGGGCGTGCTGTCCGGATGAACTTGCGCACATAAGGAGATGGATGAGTTATGAAGATAGAACTGTGGCCGGAAGGCGCTCCTCTGGCCCGAGGGGACGGCGCGGAGGACAGACCGGCCATCACCCCTTATCTGGTGGACTCCGTCAAGGAAGGAGAAGCGATCCCGGCGATCGTCGTGCTTCCTGGCGGCGGGTACAATCACCGGGCCGAGCATGAGGGAGAGCCGATCGCCCGCTGGGTGAACAGCCTGGGGCTGCATGCGTTTGTCCTGGATTACCGCGTTGCTCCCTATCAGCATCCGGCGCCGCTGCTCGACGCGCAGCGGGCGCTGCGCACCGTGCGGGCGAATGCCGAGGCGTGGAAGGTCGATCCGAACCGCGTCGGCATACTCGGCTTCTCCGCAGGAGGCCATCTGGCCTCGTCGGCGGGAACGCACTTTGACCGTGGCCATCCCGACGCGGAGGATCCGGTCGAACGGTTCAGCTCGCGGCCGGACTTCATGATCCTCTGCTATCCGGTCATCACGATGGGGCCATACACCCACCAGGGCTCGAGGACCAACCTCCTGGGCGAGCAGCCGGATGAGGAGCTGGTGCGGCTCATGTCCAATGAACTGCAGGTGACCCCCGACACGCCGCCAACCTTCATCTGGCACACTTCGGATGACGGCGCCGTGCCGGTGGAGAATGCGCTGATGTTTGCCAGCGCGCTCAGCCGCGCCCGCGTGCCGTTTGAATGTCATTCCTTCATGACCGGGCATCATGGCCTCGGGCTGGCGAAGGATCACCCCGAAGCGAGGGTCTGGCCCGAGCTGTGCGCGCGCTGGCTGGTGCGTCTCGGCGTCACCGAAGCCCGCGACTAGACCATGATCTTCAGGAAAGTCTGGAATCAAGCCTCTCTCAGTTCGCCCCGGATGGCGCATGGGAGAGGCTTTTTCATTGTCCGAGGCAGTTGTCCATGAGACAGCCTATTTCCTTGTTTCGTCCAATAGTTCGTGTTGCATGGTGAATATGATGGGAGCAAATATGCACGATGGGAGGGATGAAGCATGCGCATGGTTGCCAACAAGTGGAGGAAATTCGAGGTACTGAAACGGCACAGCGGAGTCGCCAGGCACATCCCCTATATGCAGCCCTTCAGTGAATCGGCGCTGAGAGCCATGCTGGACCGCTTCTCGTTCGTTGTCGCCAAGCCCTATGTCGGTACGGGCGGCGGCGGTGTGATGAAGATCGAGAAGCTGGGCGGAGGACGTTATCTGACTCATTATCGATATGCGGAGACGGTCCATGATTCCTGGGAGCATCTGCTCCGTTACATCAACCGGGTGCGACGCGGCAGGAAGTACATGCTGCAGCAAGGGATCGAGCTCGCCCGGGTGAACGGACGCAAGACGGACTACCGCGTGAAGATCGTGAAGGACAAGTCGGGTCACTGGCGGATTACGGCTGTGGTGGCGCGGCTCGCCAAGCCGGGGCTGTTCGTCACGAATCTGTGCCAGGGCGGACAGATGATGAGCGGGCGCAAAGCCCTGCTCTCGTCATTTCCGAAGCTGGCGAAGGACAAACGGCTGACGATGGTCGGTGTCGCACGCACCTGCACCAGGCTGATGGAGCAGGAATTTCCGGGCATTGCCCAGCTCGGGTATGATTTCGGCATCGACAAGAGGGGAACGGTCTGGATCCTCGAGGTCAACACGCGACCGCACTAGAAGGCGGGTCACGTGAACTGGAACATTGCGGGCTGGTCGGTTTTTCCTCCCAAAAAAATGCATCCCCTGCGCAACTATCCCGCTCCGGGAACAGTAACAATTCATAGCCTGGTTCATTCATCAGGAGAGGGGATGTCGCTATGCGCAGGAAGGGCAAGCTATGGCTGCTGCTGGCAGTATTGTTTGCTGTTTACGTCATGCCGTTTACCGCTCATCCCGCAGCGGCTGCGGGGTTTCCGGATCTTCCGCGCACACATTGGGCATACCAGACGATCATGTGGGCGAATGCGCAGGGCATCATCAAGGGGATGCCGAACGGTCATGTTGCTCCGGACCGGCTGGTCACGCAATCCGAGTTCGTCACCATGCTGGTGCGAGCGTTTGTGCCCGGGTCGGACTATGAAGCGGAATACCGGGCGATCGGGGCGCCCGCTGGCGCCGCCTGGGATTTTCAGGACTATATGTTTGCGGTGTACATGAACTGGAGCGTCACACAGGAAGGGCGCTCGAAGGTGATGACGCGGGGGCAGGTGGCCGAGCTGATCACCAGCGTCATCGGATTGAATTGCACGCCATACGGTGCGATCCAGTACCTGCTGGACAACGGGCTCGCGAGAGGCAAGACGACGCCTACCATCGAGGGCTTCAAGGCAGGCGACACGCTGTCGAGAGCGGAAGCGGCCACGTTCATTTACAATCTGTACAGCAAGGGCATCAAGATCGCAGCCCGTTCAACCGCACCTTCCGCGGTTTGCCAGGCGGATGTGCGGACGATGAACGATATCGCCGTATCCGGCATCATGATCCATGATTCGGAAGCGAAGCTGCTCGATACGCTTGGCGAGCCGAACCTGAAGCTGGTCAGTCAATACGGCTTCGAATGGTATGTCTACAATGCGGATTACACCCGGTACGCGCAGATCGGCGTCAAGGACGGCAAGGTCGTCGGACTGCTGACCAATGCGGACAACTGGACGACTCCGGACGGGATCGGGCCGGGTTCGGTGGCGCGAGAGGTGAAGGCGGCCTACGGTGAACCGCTCACCGTGCTGCACAATTACCGATTGCCCGATAACGGCGAATCGGCGTTGTATCTGCGAGGGGACTACTATCTGACCGTCTACTATGACAAGCATGACAACAACCGGGTGCAGGCGATCCAATTGATCGACAGGACCGTGGAGCAACGGATGCAGGGCATCTACGGCCAACCGGATGACAAGCTGGCCGCAAGCTACGAGCGGCAGATCTTCGAGCTGGCCAATGCGGCCCGGGTCAGGAATGGGCTGAAGGCGCTTGCCTGGGACCAGTCGGCCGCCTCAGCCGCCCGCAAGCACAGCCGCAACATGGCGGTCCAGCGGTTCTTCGACCATATCGATCCGGACGGGCTCTCGCCTTTCGACCGGATGAAGCGGGAAGGGATCGAGTACAGCGCCGCCGGGGAGAATATCGCCTATGGGCAGAAGGACGCGCTGGAGGTGCATGTGGGCTGGATGAATTCCGAAGGCCATCGGAGGAATCTGCTGAATGCCTCCTATGAACGGCTCGGCGTCGGCGTCTATCTGAACGGCGAGGGTGTGCCGTATTATACGCAGAATTTCTATGCGCCGCTCAAGCTTCTGAGCCTGAAGCTGAACTGACCGGTGTCAGACTGGGCGGATCGGCACCAGTCTGGACGGCCCGTGGCATGGGCCAGTCTGCCCGCCAGGCAGACATGTCGATCGTCCGGTCTGCGCTGCTGACATTCCGGACTGCTACAGGCCTGGCGCCTTCTGCTCGGTCGGGCTCGACGGAGCCGCATCATCTGGCCGGGCAGGCGCAGGATGGGATGTCAGTCCAGGACACGTATGCGGGCGGTTGCGCGCAAGCCGCCGGCGATCGCCTCGATCAGGGTCTCGCCTGGGTGAACCGCCCTCCATTCCTGATCTTGCCGGATGACGATCTGTGGGCTGAATAGGTGAAGATGAGCGGTTTCGGACATATCGATCTTCAGTCCATTGGACATGAGCAAGGTAATGTTGAAGGTGATGGATTCGCCGGTGCGGACCGTATATGTCTGTTCATCGAAGCTCAGTTTCAGCGGCATCGGGGATGACGGACATGGCAGGATCGCACTGACATGCCCGGGTCTGTAGCAATCTTGCTCGGCGGCGGGTGAAGCTTCCTTGGCTTTCCTGGACGCGTAGCGCCGATAAGCTGCTGCTCGCGAAGGAGCATCCCGATCCGGGTAATAGCCGTGCGGTGCCTGTACAGAGGCCGTTCGGTCGATTCTGCGGATGCTGCTTGATGCCATGTGAATCATCCTCCTTTGCTGGATAAGATCGTACCTCCCGCGATATCGAAGATGCTGTATCCACCAGGTGCAGGTATGCCATGATTCCGGGATGGTCGACGGAGTGTTGGCGGTTGTCTGAACGAACAACGAGCTACTGCATCGTGCGTTGCGAGATATCGAGCCTGATGGAAGTCAGCTGTCCGGTAGCGGGAGCAGGATAGTGGCCTGATGCATAGGAGCATTCGATGAACCTGTGAGATCTGTCATTGACGATCTGCCATAGGATTCGAAGCGGTGAACGAATTTGTTGGGGTATCTGTTACTTTTTTTATCGGTTATCTTATGGCAAATGTTAACATGGGACGGTTCCTATTCGGGAAAATGATGGTTTATAATCTTTATTAGACACCCATGCCGCTGCCGCGGCACCATCAGATGATGAAAATAGGGTGCGTACGGTATAATGGACTTGCGGCTGGCGAGGGAGGTCGCGGAACTATGGTGCTTTCGAGCCCGTGAATTAGACAGAACCCCAGCGACCAGGTGCACCACAGATTGTTGCCCCTTTC